>DRHF01000248.1 GCA_011049715.1 Desulfobacterales bacterium | reverse complement strand
TGGGTATGATCTCGTCCATCCCCTGACTTTGGCTGAAAAATGCGTGGGTCGGCTCCTTGCCGGAAACATCCCCCATTTTTACATCCAAACTGACACTGTTCCCGATGATGGTCAGGCTCCCGTAGAGAACAAAATCGACGCCCAGCCTGGCGCCGATATCACGAACCGTTGCTTCATTCATGGGAGCTTCCCGGCCGTCAAGCGCCCTTTCAATCTCCTCCCGGCTGATGACAATTACCTTTTTTCCCCAAGAAAGCCGGGAAGCAAGCATGTCAAAAATCCCGTCTTTTAAAAAAGTGAAATCTTTTTCAGCATTTATCTTAAATGGGATAATGGCGACCTTATACGGCTCAGCAATGGCGGTCTTCGGCCCGATGATCGTCATGGCTAAAAAAATCACGGATAGGAATAAAAAACATCTCTTTTCTATATAATGCGATAATTTCAAGGATAACCTCCTGTTCTTTGATATTCTCGATTTTTTAAAATGGATGAACTCGTAAAAAGTCATTTGCGAACGACTTTGAGCATTTTGGGATAAAGCGTTTTGATAGGTGGTACGTTAAGAATTTCAAGCTGTTTGATCCGCCTTAGGCGGAGAGTTCTTGAAATTTAGTATCGCCTATCCAAACACCCCAAAATAGTCATTTAGAGAGCAATATGGTCTTTTTACGAGTTCATCAAAATTAAAACTTCAACTTTTCTTTGAGCACCTGGTTGACAATTTGAGGGTTTGCCTTGCCCCTGGTCTCCTGCATGACCTGCCCCACAAAAAACCCGAACAGCTTGGACTTCCCCTGTTTATACGCTTTAACTTCGTCGGGACAACGATCCAACACACTTGAAACCACCGCTTCGATAACAGAAAAATCTGCCACTTGTACCAAACCCTTTTTTTCAACAATTTCTCCGGGTGACTTTCCTGATCGTGCCATCTCTTCAAAGACAGTCTTGGCTATTTTACCACTGATCGTTCCTTCATCAATCAGCTTGAGCAGCGCTGCCAGGTTTTGAGCAGAAACCGGGGATTCTGAAACCGATTTGCCTTCAGCATTTAGAAGTCCCAAAAGAGCCCCCGTAATCCAGTTGCTCACCGGTTTGGGTCGGGGGAAGATTTTCAAACAATTTTCAAAATAATCAGCCAACTCACGGGTGGACGTGAGAATGCCGGCATCGTATGGAGAGAGGCCATATTCTTTGACAAAGCGTTCTTTTTTCTCATCCGGCAGTTCGGGAAGCGCAGCCTTTATGGCATTGATCCACTGGTTATCGACGACAAGGGGCAGAAGATCGGGATCCGGGAAATACCGATAGTCGTGTGCCTCTTCTTTTCCGCGCATCGACAGGGTTCGGTTTTTTTCCGGGTCCCACAGCCTTGTCTCCTGGACGATCCGGGCGCTGTCATGGATGGTCTCTTTTTGCCTGTTAATTTCAAATAATAGTGCTTTTTCAACATTTTTAAATGAGTTAATGTTCTTGAGTTCGGTTCGGGTACCCAGGGTTTGAGACCCTTTTGGCATGATGGATACATTCGCATCACATCTGAAGCTCCCTTCTTCCATGTTACCGTCACAGATCCCGAGATACCGGACAAGAGACCTCAGCTTTTTGAGATATGCGACGGCTTCTTCAGCTGACCGCATATCCGGCTCGCTCACGATTTCTATGAGCGGAACACCGGTCCGATTAAAATCGATCATCGAATAAGACCGGGCAGGGTTATGGCTCAACTTTCCGGCATCCTCTTCCATATGAATCCGGGTGATCCCGATTCTCTTTTTGTTTCCATTGATTTTGATATCAACAAACCCATTTTCTGCAATCGGGAGTTCGTACTGGGAGATTTGATATCCTTTGGGAAGATCCGGGTAAAAATAATTTTTTCGGGCAAAACGGCTTTCAGGGGCGATCTGACAATGGGTTGCTACCGCCATGCGCAAGGTGTATTCAACCACCTTTTTGTTGAGCACCGGAAGTACACCCGGCATACCGAGGCAGACCGGGCAGGTATGGGTATTGGGAGGTGCACCGAAGGTGGTTGAACAGCTGCAAAAAATCTTTGTATTTGTTTTCAGCTGTGCATGAACCTCAAGACCGATTACGGATTCAAATATCACTTTTTCTCTTTATGTTACGTGTCTTGTCTTTAACGCAGATCCAGGGGACCGTAATTAGCGTATCGGAATTTTTACAACTTATTAGAATTATAGTGCTTTTTGTGGCCATTGTCGTTGTAAGCCACATGGAGTGATGGAATAGTGGAATGTTGGAATACTGGTATAAGAAGCGAAAAACGAAATCTTTTATAAATAATGTTGAATCTATATTTTTTGATGATGCCCGTCAGGCATCGATTTTCTGCTTTTATCCAGAAAAGTATTCCATCAAAACTATAAAATCAATGCAAAAATATACGCTTTGATCTTTTCTTTAAACCCATCATTCCACAATTCCAATACTCCATTATTCCAATTGTGAGCGAAGCGAACTATCTTGTGGACTTATATCTTGTTACCCTGCGGAGTCAACCCCTTTTGTTTTGACAAAACATATCGATAAGATCTATAGGAAAGCCTCTGAATTCATATAAAAAGAGGGATGAAATGAAATTTTTCCTTAGTGTAATCGGACTGATAATGGTCATAGAAGGGCTTCCGTATTTTGCGTTTCCCGAGAAGATGAAGTCCTGGATGAATAAAATTCTCGATATGCCGGAGGCAACGCTTCGTAAGTTCGGTTTTGTGCTTATGCTCACCGGCATATGGCTGGTCTACATGGGGAAAAGGTAACACCTTGCACTCGCTGCATGATTACCAATATGAACTTCCTGAAAAACTGATTGCGCAGGAGCCGGCAAAAGAACGGGACCAATCAAAACTTCTCGTTTTGAATCGTGAAACCGGTCGAGTGACACATCGTAGATTTCATAATCTTTTTGACTCGCTTTCACCTGCAGATGTCCTGGTCATAAATAACACCGAGGTCATCCCGGGCCGACTCGTCGGGAGGAAAGAGACCGGGGGCAGGATTGAAATTCTCCTTTTGAATTATGCAATCGGCGGCAAAAAGAGGCCGGCGAAGAATATTGATATATTTGATTGTCTGGTTAAAGCCTCAAAGCAGCCAAAGCCGGGAACACGCCTATACTTTGATGAAGAATTAAAGGGGGAAATTGTCAGTTCTCAAGGGGGTATCCATAGGATCAAGTTTTTTTGCAATGGTGATTTCAACGACCGTCTTTATCAGTTGGGACAAATTCCGCTCCCCCCTTATATAAAACGCGGGCTTCATCGGAAATCTTGTGATGACCGGTTGGCTTACCAGACGGTATATGCGTCACAAAAGGGGGCGGTGGCTGCACCGACCGCCGGGCTCCATTTTTCAAAAAGACTTTTAAAAAGACTATCATCGAAAGGGGTTAAGATCGTACCTATTACGCTGCATGTGGGATACGGTACTTTTTTGCCTGTGAGGGAAACCGATATCAGGAACCACCGGATGCATTCCGAATGGTATCATATTACCAAAGAGAGTGCAGGGGTCCTAAACCGTGCAAGGAAAGATAATTGTCGAATTGTGGCCGTGGGGACAACATCTGTACGCACCTTGGAATATGCGGTCAATTTAAATGGGGAAATTGCCCCTGGCAGCGGCCGGTGTGATCTTTTTATCTACCCCGGCTATAAATTTAAAGCGGTGGATGCGTTGATCACAAATTTTCACCTGCCCGGATCAACGCTCCTCATGCTCGTTGCCGCCTTTGCGGGTCTTGAAAAACTGCTTGACATCTATCAGGAGGCAGTGAAAAAAGTCTACCGATTTTACAGTTATGGCGATGCCATGTTTATTACATAAAAAAATGTTTGCATTTGAAATAATTTCAAAAACCGACTCAACCCCTGCAAGGGCAGGTCTGATTCACACCGTGCACGGCAATGTGAAAACGCCGGTTTTTATGCCGGTGGGAACCCTTGGCACGGTGAAATCGCTGTCTCCTGAAGAGCTTATAAATGCCGGGGTCGAGATCATTTTGGGGAATACCTATCATCTGTATCTCAGGCCGGGATGTGATGTCATCCGGCTCTTTTCCGGACTTCACAGGTTCATGCACTGGGATCGACCGATCCTGACCGACAGCGGCGGTTTTCAAATTTTTTCTCTGGCAAAATTTGCAAAAATTGAAGTAACAGGGGTGACTTTTCAATCGCATATTGATGGGTCACAGCATCGGTTAACTCCGGAAAAATCGATTGAAATTCAAAAATACCTCGGTGCTGACATCATGATGTGTCTGGACAACTGCATCCGATATCCGGCAGATAAAAATGAGGCTGAATATGGCCTGAATTTGACTGCCGATTGGGCAAAAAGATGCAAAGCGACATGGTTGGAAGACGGACAAAATGCCCTGTTTGGGATCATACAGGGGGGAATGCACAAGGATCTGCGCGAAAAATCGGTTGACGACATTGTTCGGGTAGGTTTCAACGGATATGCCGTCGGGGGCCTGAGTGTGGGTGAGCCAAAAGATATCATGCTCGATATCGCCGGGTTTACGCTGAAACAACTTCCGGATTCAAAACCCAAATATGTTATGGGTGTGGGCACGCCTCAAGACCTTTTGGAACTTGTTTCCCTTGGAGCCGACATGTTCGACTGTGTATTGCCCACGAGGAATGCCCGAAACGGCCAGTTGTTTACACAAAACGGCACAATAAATATTTGTAATTCCCGCTTTAAACATGATACAGACCCTATCGAATCCGGATGCACATGTTATACATGCCGGAATTTTGCTCTGGCTTACCTCCGTCACCTTTACCTTGCCAGAGAGTTGATGGCATATCGTCTAAATACGATCCATAACATCCATTTCTATATTCGTCTTATGGAACAGATGCGCAATGCAATCCTAAAAAATGGATTTGAAGCGTTTAAAGCAAATTTTTATGAGAAACTGGAGAGGAGAATTTAATATGAAAGAAAAAGTTGAGATGGCGCTGACCAAAATCAGACCGATGCTTCAGGCGGACGGTGGTGATGTGGAACTTATCGATGTTGATGAAAATGGAGTGGTTAAGGTTCGCCTTCAGGGTGCATGCGCAGGGTGCCCCATGTCGCAGATGACCATCAAAAACGGTATAGAAAAGCTGTTGAAAGAGAAAATACCTGAAGTAACATCGGTGGAATCTGTATAACCATACAAAAAATTTATATCGATTATAAGGACGGTTTGCAAATCCCGGTGAGCAAATTGCCCTTATATTCCGTTCAATCTTTTTTTTAGTATATAATTCTGAAAAAAATACCAATTTTTTTATATGTCAGCTGCGGGTGGTTGGCAACAACGGGAGTATATGATGAGTATATCGAAGAAAATAGAAGCCATGCAGAACAAACAATCCTGGATACGGCAGATGTTTGAAAAAGGAGCAGCCCTGAAGGCGCTGCACGGCGCTGAGAATGTCTATGATTTGAGTCTGGGTAATCCAAACCTTCCGCCCCCGGATAAATTCAAGGATGTTTTAAGGGACACAGTGAACTCATCTGGCAAAGGGGATCACGGGTATATGCCCAATACCGGATATCCCCATGTTCGCCGGTCTGTGGCCGCATATCTATCCACGGAGCAAAAAAATCAGATCACGGAAAATGACATCATCATGACCTGTGGCGCGGCCGGCGCCCTCAATGTCATACTCAAGGCCATTCTTGACCCAGGGGATGAAATCATATCTCCGGCCCCCTATTTTGTAGAATATAATACATACGCAGACAACCATGGCGGCATTTTAAAAAAAGTTTTAACCCGGCCGGATTTTGCTCTCGATATGGACGCCATCGCTTCTGCCATAACCGCAAAAACCAAAGCAGTCCTTATCAATTCACCGAATAATCCCACGGGGCAGGTCTATTCCGAAGATACCATCAAAGCCCTCGGGATATTGCTAAAGGACATGGGAGAGAAACTAAACCGAACCATATATCTGATTTCAGATGAGCCGTATCGTAAGATCGTCTACGATGGCATTGAAGTGCCGAGCATCTTCCCGCATTATGCGGAAAGCATTATTGCCACTTCATATTCCAAGGATATTTCAATCCCCGGGGAACGGATTGGATGTATTGCAGTCAACCCGGAAGCCACCTTTCGAGAACCGCTTTTAGGTGGTATGGCGCTGGCCAACCGGATCTTAGGGTTTGTCAACGCCCCGGCGCTCATGCAACGTGTGGTGTCATCCCTGCAGGGGGAATGCGTGGACGTGTCAGCCTATGCCAGAAAAAGAGAGCTTTTGTGCGACGGCTTAAAAGACTGTGGATATAATTTTATCAAACCCGCCGGCGCCTTTTATCTCTTTCCGAAATCTCCGATTGAAGATGATGCTAAATTTGTTCGGGCGCTCCAGGACCAATTGATTCTGGCCGTGCCCGGGAGCGGATTTATGGGGCCTGGATATTTCAGGCTCGCCTTCTGTGTGGAAGATCAAACAATTTTAAACGCGATTCCCGGGTTCAGAAAAACAATAGAACGTTTCAAGTAGAAAGGACCGAAAATGAAGGTACTGAAGATTGATCACATCGGCGTTGCTGTAAACAGTATTGATGAAACTAAGCGCTTTTGGGCAGATGTTCTGGGTTTGAAATTTGAAGGATCGGAGGTCGTTGAAGAACAAAAGGTCACCACCGCCTTTTTTCCGGTTGGAGATAGTGAAGTGGAACTCCTGGAATCGACAGCGCCCGACGGACCGATCGCCGGATACCTCGAAAAAAAGGGGGAAGGGATACAGCATATCGCTTTCCGTGTGGAGAACGTTGAAAAAGCATTGGAAGAGTTAAAGGAAAAAGGCATAAAACTGATTGATGAAAAACCGAGAAAAGGTGCAGGTGGAGCAAAAATTGCATTTCTACACCCCCGGTCAACCCACGGCGTGCTGGTCGAGCTATGCGAGAGATAGGTTTTTAGACTTACCCTTTTTAATCCACTGCATCATAGTGCATTTTTATTATACGAAAGGAACCAGATCATGGGCATCGTAAAAGATAAAATAGAGGACCTGAATCACCGGAGAGAAAAGGTTCTGCAAATGGGCGGTGAAAAAGCGATAGCCAACCAGAAAGGAAAAGGAAAACTGACCGCCCGTGAACGGTTGAATCTTCTATTTGATCCAGGAACATTTCGGGAAATCGATATGTTCGTGACGCATCGATGTGTCAATTTCGATATGGAAAAAACCTATATCGCCGCCGACGGTGTGATCACCGGCCATGGTCTTGTGGATGGAAGACCCTTGTTTGCCTACGCCCAGGACTTTACTTCCAGGGCCGGATCCCTGGGGGAAATGCATGCGAAAAAAATCTGCAAAATCATGGATTTGGCACTAAAAGCAGGAACACCTTTTGTGGGAATGAACGATTCCGGAGGGGCCAGAATACAGGAGGGAATCGATTCCCTTTCAGGATATGCACAAATTTTTTACCGAAACTCCCTTTCTTCGGGTGTCATCCCCCAGATTTCAGCGATCATGGGCCCTACGGCCGGCGGTGCTGTCTATTCACCGGCAATGACGGACTGGGTTTTTATGGTTAAAAACAGCAGTTATATGTTTATCACCGGTCCGGAAGTTATCAAGTCGGTGACCGGTGAAGAGATTACCTTTGAAGAACTTGGCGGCGCCATGACCCATAATGAAAAGAGCGGCGTCGCTCAGTTCGCCGGTGAGACCGATGAAGATGTCATAAATCAGATTAAAAGACTCCTTTCCTATCTCCCATCAAACAATATGGAAGATCCTCCAAAACAAGATACGGGTGATGATCCACACCGCATGGATCTAAAATTGGACACCATTGTTCCGGACAACCCCAGTCAGGCCTATGACATGAAGGAGGTGATTCGCAGCATTGTGGATAATGGTGAGTTTTTCGAGCCGTATAAATTTTACGCAAAAAATATCATCGTATGCTTTGCGCGGCTCAACGGGCGAAGTATAGGGATTATTGCAAACCAACCCCAGGTGCTTGCCGGCTGCCTTGATATAAATGCCTCTGATAAAGCGACACGATTTATTCGTTTCTGCGATGCCTTTAACATTCCCATGCTCACGCTTGCAGATGTTCCGGGCTATCTGCCCGGAAGCCAGCAGGAATGGGGCGGAATTATCCGTCATGGTGCTAAACTTCTCTGGTGCTATTCCGAGGCCACCGTTCCGAAGCTCCTTGTTGTTACCCGTAAGGATTATGGCGGGGCTTACATTGCGATGTGTTCCGAGGGGCTGGGCGCCGATATGTCCTTTGCCTGGCCGACCGCGGAGATCGCCGTCATGGGCGCCGCCGGTGCAGCAAATATCATCCACCGGAGGGAGATCAAAGAAGCGGACGATCCGGTCAAAAAACGGGAACAAAAAATCGAGGAATATAACAATCTTTTTTCAAATCCTTACTGCGCAGCGTACAGGGGATATATCGATGCCGTAATTGTTCCGAGCGAGACCCGACCGCGGTTGATCGAAGCCCTGGAAATCATCTGCAACAAACGGGAACTCAGACCCCTGAAAAAACATGGGAACATCCCGGTATAAACGGAGCTCAAATGTCTAAAGAAAAAAAAATGGCCGCCGCGATATCTGCGGTCATGGCCTATATACGAACAGAGGAAGAGCTGGCCACCTTGCAGTCAATGCCCCCTCATCAGCAGATGCCATCCCCAGCTCAACATCCTGCCACAGATTCGGTGAGTTTGTGGGGTATCAGCGGAAGACAGACCCAGATGCAAACAAGGCTGCAGATGCAGATAAAGGCCTTTCACCGATTTAAAAATGGCAATTCGTAACCTGTAATAAGAGGAGAAGAGGAAGATGAGCGATCATAACCAAGTCAAAATAACTTCCATGAACTACAGCGAGGATAGGCCGAGCGCTAAAAATCCTGTTAAGATAGAAGATCTGACCTTTCGAGACGGGCATCAATCCATCTTTGCCACAAGGGGCCGGACCGAAGATATGATCCCGGTGGCGGAAAGGATGGACGAAGTCGGTTTCTGGGCAATGGAGATATGGGGCGGCGCCACATTTGATACCATGCACCGGTTTTTGAACGAAGACCCGTGGGAACGGATCCGGACCTTGAAACGATATATCAAAAAGACGCCTTTTTCTATGCTGTTGAGGGCCCAGAACCTAGTGGGATACAGGAATTATGCGGACGATGTTGCCACCGCCTTTGTCGAACGTTCTGTTGCAAACGGTATAGACATATTCAGGACCTTTGATGCTTTAAATGATTATCGGAACTTCGAGACGGTTGTTCCGGTGATTAAAAAGAGCGGAAAACACTTTCAGGGTTGTATCTGCTACTCGCTGACCGAACCCCGAATGGGCGGAGAGGTATACGACCTTGACTATTATATCCGGAAAGCAAAAGATCTCGAAGCAATGGATGCGGACAGTATCTGCATCAAAGACATGGCCGGCCTGATCGCCCCCTATGATGCGTATGCCGTTGTCAAAGCGTTAAAGGGAGCGGTAAAACCTCCCGTTCATCTTCACAGCCACTTTACATCCGGCATGTCATCAATGAGCATACTCAAAGCCATCGAGGCCGGAGTAGACATTGTTGACACCTGTATGACGCCCTACGCATTTCGCACGTCCCACGCCGCAATTGAACCCCTTGTCATGGCGCTACTCGGAACCAACAGGGATACGGGGTTTGATATCCAACACCTCGCCGGGATAAACGAAATTCTTGAAAGGGATATTTTACCAAAATATAAGCATCTTCTGGATGATACGAAGGTCTCGATTATCGACATCAATGTCCTCCTCCATCAGACGCCGGGCGGCATGTTGTCCAACCTGGTAAACCAACTTCGGGAACTGGATGCGCTTGACAAAATCGATGCGGTTTATGAAGAGCTTCCAAAGGTCAGAAAAGATTTGGGCCAAATACCTCTGGTCACGCCCACCAGCCAGATCGTCGGAATTCAGACGGTGAACAATGTTCTCTTTGGCGATGAAAATGAACGGTATAAAATGATCACCGACCAGGTCAAAGACCTCTGTTACGGGTTGTATGGGAAAACGGCCGTACCGATTAATCCGCAACTTCAGAAAAAGGCGCTCAGCGGATACCCCAGAGGAGAGGAACCGATCAGCTGTAGACCGGCAGAGGTTTTGGAACCTGAGCTTGAAAAGGCCAAAGAGGACGTGAGCGGGCTCGCCGCAGATTTGGATGATACACTAATTTATGCCCTTTACCCGGTAACCGGAAAGCGCTTTTTAAAATGGAAATACGGCAAAGATGAAGTGCCCGACGAAGTGAGATCGAAAACCCTCGAAGAAGTGAAGGCAGAACAGGAACTCATTCAAAAGGCCAAAGCCGGTCAGTTGGTAGAAAAAAAGGAAAAAGAGGCCCCGCCAAAAAGTGAAAATATCAGGACCTTTAACGTATTTGTCGAGGACGAATATTTCGAAATCGGCGTTGATGAAGTCGGCGGATTACCGAGGGTCTACGACATCCGTCCGATGCCGGCACAGGAACAAAGTATTTCTTCAATAACAGCGCCTGCACCAGCCCCACCGGTTGTCCAGGCGCCGCAGCAGCCGGTGATCCCTAAACCCGCAGCACCCGAACCTGCTCCGGCGCCCGCGGCTTCCGAAAGCGGTGACGGAACCCCGATGATCGCTCCGATGCCCGGTATGATTGTCCGATATGAAAAAAAAGTGGGAGATCTGGTAACCGAAGGAGAAACCGTTGTGATCCTTGAAGCCATGAAAATGGAAAATGCCCTTCCTGCGCCGGCCAATGGAACCATCAAAGAAATCAACTTTGGCGTCGGGGATTCTGTTTCGAAGAATGATGTGCTGTGCATCATTGCGTAGAAAGAAAAACAAGCCCTATGAAAATCCACGAATATCAATCAAAGAAATTATTTAAAAAATATTGCATCCCCATCCCCGATGGTGATGTTGCTTCCACCGTTGATGGGGCAAAACAGATCGCCAATAAATTAAGTGGATTTCCGGTGGTGCTGAAAGCCCAAATCCATGCAGGCGGCCGTGGCAAAGGCGGTGGCGTAAAACTGGCAACCTCCATGGATGAGGCGGTTCAATTCGCTGATCAAATTATTGGGATGACACTGGTTACCGATCAGACAGGGCCTGGAGGACAAAAGGTCAAAAAGATTCTGGTGGAAAGAGGGCTCAACATTTCAGAGGAGCTTTACCTGGGTATTACACTCGACAGGTCAAATGCAAAGATAGTTGTCATGGCAAGTAAAGCAGGGGGAATGGATATCGAAACCGTCGCCGAAGAATCGCCTGAAAAGATTATCAAGGTTTACATCAACCCGCTTTTGGGGATTTTGCCATTTCATTGTCGTGATATCGCATTCGGTCTTCAACTTCCACCTTCTGTTATGAAGTCATTTTATGAAATACTGACAAATCTCTACCGCTTGTTTGTCGATTACGACTGCTCACTTTTGGAGATAAACCCCCTTGTGATCACCAAAGAAGAGACCATGATGGCACTGGATGCCAAGATCAACTTTGACGACAATGCGTTGTTCCGGCACCAAGAGATTCTAGATTACCGGGACCTGGATGAAGAAGACCCCCTTGAGGTGGAAGCATCAAAATATAATCTCAACTATATCAACCTGGATGGAAATGTGGGAAACATGGTCAATGGCGCCGGTCTGGCGATGGCAACCATGGATATCATAAAGCTCGCAGGTGCTGAGCCGGCCAACTTTCTTGATGTGGGTGGCGGTGCAAATGAGGAAATGGTTGAAATCGGACTCAAAATCATTCTCAGTGATAAAAATGTAAAAGGAATCCTGATCAATATATTCGGCGGCATCCTTCGCTGTGACGTTCTGGCCAAAGGGGTTGTTGAGGCGGCAAAAAAAACCGGCATCAATGTACCGGTCGTTGTCCGCATGGAGGGAACCAATGTCGACGAGGGGCGGAGAATCCTTTCCGAATCAGGTCTTAACCTGACCACGGCCGTCGATTTAAAGGATGCGGCACAAAGGGTTGCAAAACTGGTAACCAGTGGTTGAAAATCCAACATAAATTTGACGGTTGCCTTAGATTCAAATTAAGGGTGGCATTGTGAGCATCTTTGTTGATAAAAATACTCGCTTGCTCGTTCAAGGGATAACGGGCCGTGAAGGGCAGTTTCACACGCGTCAATGCGTTGCATATGGCACCCGCGTGGTCGCAGGGGTAACCCCGGGCAAAGGCGGTCAAAAAATGGACGATATCCCTGTGTTTCACACCGTAAAAGAAGCAGTGGATCAGACCGGTGCCAATTGCAGTATGATATTTGTCCCCCCCCCTTTTGCGGCCGATGCCATCATGGAGGCCGCTGATGCAAAAATCAACCTAATCGTTGCCATTACCGAAGGCATTCCAGTCCTTGACATGATGCGGGTAAAAAACGATTTAGAGGGTAAACCCTCCCGGTTAATCGGTCCCAATTGTCCAGGCATCATCACCCCTGGTGAGTGCAAGGCCGGTATCATGCCGAGTCCCATACACCAACCCGGTGGCCCAATAGGTGTTGTTTCCCGTTCCGGAACGCTCACATACGAAGTGGTGCATCAACTCTCCCAAGAGGGTATCGGTCAGACCACCTGCATTGGTATTGGCGGTGACCCGATATGCGGAACCGATTTTATTGACTGTCTGGATGCATTTGAAAAAGACCCTGAAACCTCAGGAGTAGTTTTGGTCGGCGAAATCGGCGGGACTTCCGAGGAAGAGGCCTCGGAATTTATTGCCCAAAATATGACAAAACCGGTGGTCGGATTTATTGCCGGCCTTACCGCACCTCCAGGACGCCGCATGGGGCATGCGGGTGCTATCATCAGCGGACGCAGCGGAACCGCCACAGGAAAGATTGCTGCAATGAAAAAAAATGGAATCCATGTCTGTGAGGATCTGGGAGACTTCGGACGATTTTGCACCACGGTGTTTAAAGATGCATGAAATGGGAATCGCAATGCAAATCGTTGAGATGTCAATCGCTTCAATACCCGAAGAGATGAAAAATGTACAAGTAGAAAGAGTCAATCTAAAAGTGGGCAAACTCGCCGCAGTTATACCGGGAAGCCTTCGTTTTTGTTTTGATATTGTGGCAAAAGATACGCCGCTTTCGGGCGCAAAACTTCACATTGAAGAAATCCCCGTGATCGTAAAATGCAAGATGTGCAATAAAGAATCGGTTATTAAGGAGCTGTCTTTTAAATGTGGAGCCTGCAGCAGTGGTTCCATAGAGATTCTCTCGGGTCGCGAGCTGGACATAGAATCGATAGAGATTGCGGATGGATAAAATAATGCTATGTTTTTTAATTGCGAATGGTAAAAGGAAGTTACTATGGAAATAAAGATTGTTCGGAAAGTTCTGGATGTCAATGAAAAAATGGCCCAAGAGAACAGGGAGATGTTTTCAGAAAAAGGCGTGTTTGTCCTCAATGTGATGAGCTCTCCAGGGTCCGGCAAAACGACGATTCTTGAAAAAACGATCTCAAGCATCATGCCGGAAATCAATTGTGCGGTGATCGTTGGGGATATCTGTACCACCAACGATGCGGAGCGGCTAGCCGGAACAGGCGCCCCGATTGTCCAGGTCAATACCGATGAATTCGGCGGAGACTGCCATCTTGCCGCCCATGTCATCGAAAACGCAACCCGGAACATAGACCTCGATTCCGTTCAGCTCTTGATCGTTGAAAATGTTGGAAACCTGGTATGTCCCGCTGAATTTGATATCGGTGAGGATGCCCGGGTCGTCGTCCTCAGTGTGACAGAAGGTGAAGATAAACCGTTAAAATACCCGCTGATGTTCCGGGTATGCGATGCTGCACTGTTAAACAAAACCGATTTACTCCCCTATCTTGATTATAATCGAGAATCGGCTATTGATAATATCCTGCAAATACATCCGGATATGCCGATTTTTGAAATTTCAGCAACAAAATCAGAGGGCTTCGGCCCCTGGATAGATTGGATCAAAAATAGATTAAAAGAAAAGCTAAACTGAAATCCCACCAAATAGTCTCTACCTTTATTTTCGGGACACGATGCTGTGGCCAGGGCTGAAAAACAGACTACTGTCCGGCCACATCTTTTCCACAGTGTTTGCAGATTTTGGCTCTTTTTTTTATTATTTCAACACAAAACGGGCATTCCCGCGTGAAATACCTGTCATGAATCTTATTGACACCCTCCTCTGCGGCTTTTTTGAGAATTTCATTGCTGAACTTTAGATTCCTAATCGGCTCAATCGCCTCTAATTCACCGATGTCGCCGATCATTTCCGCGGCTTTGACTCTGACACTGATCGGTTGAGTTGCATCCAGCAGCATTTCAAGAATCGGCATCGGATCCTTGGCCACATAGCAGTCTGTCAGCATTGAAACCCCGCGTTTGACCGCTTCTTTTAACCTCTTTTCGGTAACCAGCGCCTGGTCATCGATGATTTGACCCTTCGCTCCTATCGGGCTGAATACAGGCATACATTCAAACTGTGTTGTCCCTGGATAACAGATACACCGGTATGAGGCATTCTGAGCATAATTTTCCCTTAAATTATCCCATCCCTCCTCATATAAAGGACAATTATCATTAAAACATAAATATAGATAAGGAACCCCCCAGCCCAGCCCATCGCTAAAATTAATCGGGGGGACTTCCCACAACCTCATTTCCGTACTGCAATAAGGACATATCGGTTTTTCCTGTGAGAGAACCTTTTCCAGGACCTGTTCTTTGGTTTCAAAGGTCATATTTGTCTCTCCAAATCCGTGGTAATGATCGGCAAATTAAGCCTGATGAATTCGTAAAAAGTCATTTGCGAACGATTTTGAGCATTTTGGGATAAAGCGTTTTGATCCGCCGCAGGCGGATCTAAACGTCCCAAAATGGTCATTTAGAGAGCAATATGATCTTTTTACGAGTTCATCAAGCCTATCCGTTATGTTTGTCAATAATGGCGATGTGCCTGTTGATTTAGGAGCCTGAAACTTGATTAATGGCTAAACAATATTTGTCGATTTTCCATCCAAGCTAAATGCATTATTCTCTTCCCAATATTTCCTTATCCCTTCTTCACCCTTATTCTCCGCGACCTCCTTTAAGTCTCTCCTATCTGTAACAAAGTCAAAAAATGGCACCCCCATGCCGCAGGAACGCTGCACCAAATCAATCGACAGATCAAATATCTGTCTTGATCCGGCAATTTTCGGAAACAACTTAATCAAACCGGACCATTCAGCGTCCCTCGGGTGTATGACTTTAGCTTTCCCATAGAACCTCAAAATCATCGGTTTACCCTCAAAAGCACAAAACATCAGGGTCATTCTTCCGTTTTCCTGGACGTGGACAGATGTTTCATTGCCACTGCCGGTCAGATTAAGCCATATCACTCGGTTAGAACCTAAAATCCGTAGAGTATCCATACCTTTTGGTGATATGTTAACCCTGCCGCCACGGCCGGCGGTTGTCACAAAAAATATTTTTTGTTTTATAGCAAAATTTTTTAATTCTTTACATATTTCAGAATATCTTTGGCTCATTGCGATTTATTTTCCTCAAATCATTTTCGATGGTATTTTGAGCGACGGTGAAAAAAATAGAATACCTAAAAATCTCCTTTTTTACAAGAAAGCATAAAAAAAATATCAATGGCCCCCCAGTTGAGCCTTTTCCCGCTCAATTGGGGTTATAGAAGGCGCGATTAAGTGATCATCCAAACGAACTGCTGGAATTTTGTTTTCATTTCTGGTTTACTCGATTTAAATGCATTCTTCGCATCTTGTTTAATCTTTTCACGATTTAATGACAACTTGACTTTGAACCGGAATAATGGCAAATCACAATCTACCGCCTCTTCTAACTGGAGAATTCTTTTTAAAATACTAATCCATATTTTGTTTTAAGTGAGCAATGCCATGGTTAGCGCGATCTTGATGGCCGGATACAATAACAAAAGGGAAGTTAAAAGATACAGCCGAATCGTTGCAGAACATTATGGCGAACGATTT
>DRHF01000247.1 GCA_011049715.1 Desulfobacterales bacterium | reverse complement strand
GGCGGAACCAGTAACCCGACGTCTCCGTTTTTGAGGGCCTCCCTGTTTCCACCCACATCGGTTGCCACAACAGGGAGGCCCGCAACCATTGCCTCGAGCAAGGCATTGGAAAATCCTTCCTCGTGAGATGCCAGGACGAAAATATCCATGGCCATTAGAATTTCAGGCACATTGTCCCGTGGTCCGAGAAATCGAACTTTGTCGGACAAGTCCAATTGTCTAACCAACTGCTCGAGCCGGGGGCGAATTCCTCTGTTCTCACCGACAAGATAGACATACACATCTGCCCTAGTCTTGATTGTTTTTGGCAACGCATGGATAAGATCCTCGTGTCCCTTGTAGGGGATCAGGTTACCGACCATCACCACACCGGTATCCCGGTCCGTCAGTCCCAGCGTGGTGCGCATCGTGCGTCTTTCCTTTGTTGGGGCATCAAATCGCGTGGGGTCTACTCCGTTATAAATCAATACGAGTTTTTTGGGATCCACATCATCGCGTTTGATCGCATCTTGACGGACAGCTTCGGAATTTACTGTTATATGGTGGCTAAGCAAGCCGGCAATCCGGTCAAATGGTTTCCATAATGCATGTCGGTCCTGATGGGTGCCCAGCGCGCGTCGGCTGGTGATGATCTTGCGAATGCCTGCCAGTTTGCCACATACGGCGCCAATGAAGCTGGTAAGGGGAAGGTAGGCGTGAAGAATATCGGGTTGTGTTCTTCGAACGACCCGATAAAGCCGAAAGACAGCACATATGAACGAACCGACTCTTTTTCTAAATGGAGCGGCGGAATTGTATCCGCCATCATACATCTTTACGCTGTACCGCCTTAGCACATCACGAAACGACCCCCTGGCTTCAAGCGCAAACAGGTTGCAACCCCAGCCTTGGCAGCTCAGTTCTTTGATCAGCAGTATCATTTGAGACTCGGCACCGCCTACAGCCAGACTTCCGATGACATATAAAACAGTCGGCATCGATCCCCGCTTGGGCCTGTAGTTACCTTTTCCGCTTAAAGAGAAACTCGGTATTAGCCTGGCCGGTAGCAATGTTCTCAAGACGTAAACCTATATCTTTACAAAACGAAATGGCATCTCCATCCCGGACAAATTCCATGGGCCAACCACCCAGCCAGTCGCGAATATCCGTGAAGATATTCATACCTCTATTTTCCCTATAGCTGATCATTCCTTTTAGAAACAGGGGTAGCAGAAAAATATTCCTGTGCATCTGGAACCGCCAAATATACCAAATCTCCATGAACCGACGGTACAACTTACCCGATGAGACGTATTTTTGTTTTATATCGAGCCAAAACTGGGGTGGCGGGTCGATTTGAACATCAGCTGAATAGAGCGCCATATAGAAAAATCCACCCGGTTTGACCTTGCCGGCTGCATTGCGAATGGCCTGCCAGACATCGCCCGTATGGTGCAGTACCCCCCAGGCATATACCAGATCAAATTGCGGCATTCGAGACACAAAATCATCATCCAGTATGGACCCCTGTTCGACGGACCAGTTATCGGGACTCCCAGCCTGCTCCTTTACAAATCGGGCCGCCACAATCGATTCCATGTCAAAATCGAAACCATAAACGCTGCTGACGCCCGCCTGCAGGGCTGCGAGCGAATGCAGCCCGCTGCCACAGCCGATGTCTAAAAAGGTAAGTCCCCTCAGGGTTTCACGACACATAAATTCAAGTATGTGTCTTTTTGATATCTCCACCTTGTCCTGACTGAAGTTTCTTTTTGCATAATCGTGCCAGTTTTTCCCAAATTCAAAGCGCGTTCTGACCGGAGACATTATGTTTCCACTCCTGAGCAGAGCGCATCCTGAGCCGTGTGATCTTGAATATGGGGGGCATACACGGCAAGTGTTTCACTAACCATTCGATCGATTCCAAATCGAGATTTCACCAATCGCTGCGCATGATGAAACGCTTTTTCCCGCCATTTTAAATCCCTGAGCAATTGGGCGATAACCATTCCGGCGTGCTGAGGGTCATCATGTTCGAGTATCCACCCGGAATGCCCATGGTCAACTGCTTCTTTTGCGCCGCCCGCATCCGTCGTGACAACAGGGACACCCATCGCCTGCGCTTCGAGCAGGACATTTGGCAACCCCTCTGCTCTTGATGTGAGCAGGAAAAGATCCATCGCGGCTATCGCCGAAAGGACATCCCTCTCGTACCCGACAATGTGTACCGCTTCTGATAAGTCCCATTTGGATACCCGATCTTCGAATTTAGCCCTTAGAAGACCGTCGCCAACAACAAGAAAATGGGCCTCTGGAAGTTCCTGCCGCACATGGGCGGCAATATCCGCCCATAACAAAGGCCGCTTTTCTTCTGTCAGTCGAATGACGGTTCCAACAAGAGGTACATCGGGTGGTATATGGT
Organism: Desulfobacterales bacterium; assembly: GCA_011049715.1. Lineage (GTDB taxonomy): Bacteria > Desulfobacterota > Desulfobacteria > Desulfobacterales > UBA2156 > UBA2156. The sequence continues at coordinate 8,732 of DRHF01000247.1, read as the reverse complement.
GATGCCTGCGGTATTTCTGACGACAATTGTTAGTGCGGCTCTGGTGAACCGTATTCAAATCAAACCCGTTATGGATGACCCGAATATGTCCTTTAGGAAGGTCGAGCCATTGCTCGTAGGCGCGCGCGCCGGCTTTGCTGTTGTTCAGTAAAACAACCCCTGGCTGTTTCACCAACCAGCGATAGCTCTCACGCATGTACGGCTGATGAAGTGTAAAATTATTCGGGGGGAGACTCCGCGTATTGAGTATTATTTTCGGTATTCTCAGCGCGACTGAAGCCAGTCCTGCTTTAATATTTGTCTCGTCCAACCAGATGTGAACAACAGATGGTTCCAGAAACGACAGCGTTTCCATACAGTTGGCAACATCATCTAACTCGGGTGGAAGAGATCGGGCGGCTATTTTAGCGATAGTTTTCTCAGTATAAATCTCAGTTTCATCATGCGTTTCTCCATTGAGTTCATAGACACGAACACCGGCTGATTCAAGGTTCGGTAAAAAGAACCGGTTTTCTTTGGATCTGAGAGAAAATGCAATCAGGGCCACCGGTTGGGTTATCCGCTTTACAAAAGCGCAAAGCGATAAAACCGCCTGGCGTTCGGACCCACCCGGACCCAATGTACCAATGACGAACACCAATCCTTTTCGGTTATTCCCAACCGATGTCGGACATTTTGTGAGATACGCTTCAAAATGCTTGAGGGACCATCGATATCGAAGGTCGAAGAGGTGAAGAATCGTTTTAAGGATGCTGCGCTGAAATTGTTCCGCCTTATTGGCGTTTCTCTTTTCTGTGATAAGTATTTCCCGGGAATTCTGCAGATAACGCCATACCAACGTGCCGATTATTCTCATCATACACTTAAACCCGTTTTATATCAGATTTTGTGTCGACCAATATAGAGCAGATTGTTTTCCGCGCCCATTCTTACTGGTCGATTTGCACGCAATTCAACGATGTGGGATGGCACGTTGTTTGTATCTTCATCAGACCCCCAAAACGGATCATAAGGGACAAAGAGTGCATCGTTAAACTCGACATGATGAGAGGCGATTTCTACAAATCCGTATTGAGACAGCAGATCAGCAAGCGTTCGATCGGTAAACGACCGGACATGTTGCCACCGATGAAACAGGGTATTGCTGATCGGACAATAGGCCATGCCAAGATCAAGATCCTCGTTATTAGGCGCCGTTGCGATCAATAATCCTCCGGGCCGGACAAATGAATGAATCCGACGCAAACAGACGTCAATCTGTTCATCAAGCATATGTTCAATGACTTCAGCCGCTATTACCACATCAAAACACTTTTTTGTTTCCGGCTTAATGATTTCGAGAAAATTGGGGTATTTTTCAAGTCGCTTCCTGAGCGTTTCGGATCGTTTTTCAGATGGCTCATAGGCGGACACTTTTAACCCGCGTTCGCACATCATTTGAACTAGATCGCCGTCACCAGCACCATAATCTAATACCTCACCGCTGCGCGGCAATAGGTGATCCACTGCTATAATCAAACTCCGGCCACCCTGACGTGAAAAGCTGTGTTCCACCAGCCGTGTCTGAGAGAAACCTTGCCAAAATCGTTCAACAAGCGCGGGAGTCCACCGAATCCGCCGGGGAGGCGCATTGTTTGCCTCAGTTGCAGATAAAATTTCTGAATCCACCATTTTGTTATTGTTTTATGATAAACGCCTGACCGGTTGACAGCATGATGATGTTTTCCGGGCGGTCGTGAAAAAACTGATCAGCCGCACGCTTTGTGCCAGGACATGTCTTGAAACCATAGTCATCCAACAGGATCATTCCGCCGGCCGTCATACGTTCATAAAAAAAATCGAGCGATGCCAGAGTGGGTTGATACAAATCCACATCAATATGGAGAAAACAGAAGCACTTTTCTGAAACGTCTATGAACCGTTCCGGCATCCATCCCTTGTAGGCCTGATAATTGCGGAATTCGGCAAGTGTTTCGCGTAACGCACCCTCGGAAATGCTGAGCGCGCCAGCCTTCCAATAGCTGCCGTCGCATGGGTCAGGAGAAGATAATCCTTCAAAGGAATCGAACAGATGGATACTTTTTTCACTGTTGCGGTGGGCCCTACACATGAGGTAGGCCGATGCCCCTTTATATGTGCCACACTCGACCAGATCCCCAGGCAAGTGAAAGGTTAGCTTTAACAGCTGGTCAAGCGTGTACTTTCGATCAAAAGAATGCCAGTTATCGGCATCCATGAACCGTTTATAGTAGTTCAGAAATCCCTCATCCTCAAGAAACAGCCGGGCGAATTCACTGAATTTGTACTTTGGATAGATGGTTGCAGATAAGGCTTCTGCCAACCGATACTGTTCCTCCTCGCCACCGCCGGGTTCTAAGCCGGCATTTATCAGTGAAAGCAGCCTTTCGGCCCTGTCAGGAGCGTGCATTGCAAGCTTTTTAGCTAGAACGATCACCTTTTCCGCTAAATTGCCTGTTCCTATAGCGCCGTCGTCCCGTGAATCGATCATGCCGTCCCCTTTGAAATGTTGCGAAAGGACGTCCCTGAACCGGCTGAAATATCCATGCGTTTTATTTTTTGATTTTAATTGCATTACCGTCCATGATTCGAAAATTGGTCTGAAGGTTTATGATAGAGGTTGTAAAAATACCGCTGGTACCGATAATTTTAAATTCGATCGCATCCTCCACAAAGTCTATTTTATCGCCACCATCCAGGTGGGCAACCCCAAGGGTTACAAAATAATCGCCATCTGCAAGCCACATCGTGCAATCCGCAACAATGGTTAGTGTTTCGCCGGATCGGGCTTGGTAAGGGGGATATTTTTGGGTAATATTGGTAACACCCCACAGAACCGATCCTCGACGGTCCTTTATGGCAAAACCAACAGACATGTCGTCGAGATCAGCCATGATTCGAAGTATCATGTACAACCGGCAGGCGGTCCCGGACGTTATCACGTTGCAATCGTTGCCCTGATCATTCAAAAGTCCCCAATCAAGAAGCCGGGCCTCGCCGGAGCCATATCGCAGCTTAGTTTCAGATGATACCACCGTACCATTACGGGGTTGTTTAGAATTTTTTTTATCCGGCTGAGCATTCTCCGTGTTGCTATCGGGGTCTTTATCGATTCCGCTGTTTTTTAAATCCCCCGCACGCTCGATGAGCATGTCTTTTTTTGTTTTGCTGCTCCCGAAAAGGAGATTTTGATACGCTACTGAAATACGCTTTGGGTTACCTTCGGCGTACACGCGACCCGATTCCAGAATCATAGCACGGTCACAGAGTGATGTAATAGTGTTTGTATCGTGCGATACCAGGAGAATGGTTGTCTGTCGCTCCCGCATTTGCTGGAGGCGATTAAAACACTTTAGCTGGAACCGGGCATCTCCTACAGATAATGCTTCATCAACAATCATAATGTCGGGATCGATGCTGGTCGCCGTGCTAAACGTCAGCCGTGCTTGCATTCCTGTGGAATATGTTTTAAACGGTCTGTCGATAAAATCGCTGAGTTCACTGAATTGAATGATATCTTCCAGCTTTTCATCTATTTCACAACGGCTCATTCCAAGGCACAGGCCTCCCATGTAGATATTTTCCCGACCCGTATAGTCCATGTGAAAGCCTGTGCCCAGTTCAAGAATCGCTGTAATTCGACCATGGACATCCAGATCGCCTGAACTTCGTTCCAATGTACCGGCGATCAGTTTCAGCAGAGTGCTCTTTCCGGCACCGTTGCGCCCCAATATCCCTATGATTTCGCCCTGCCGGACCTCAAGATTTACGTTGTCTAAGGCTATAAATCGATCATGCCGCTGACGCCGCATCACCAGCTCAAGCAATGCATCGACGGGGTGTTTATAACAATGATAAGCCTTGCACAATCCAATGGCTCGAATGGCAATTCCTGCTTCGGTCACAACGCGTCTCCAAACCAATGACTGATTTTCGTAAAGGCTATCCAGCCGACGGCCAGTAAAGTGATGCTGCCCAGTGGGAGAAAAACCCATGCCGACGGGTGTGCCGGTCCACCGAGGTAGAGTGCGTCTTGCCAACACCAGACAAAGTAACTGAAAGGATTGATTGAGAAAAGGGATATCATCCATTTCGGTGTCGAGAATGGATTATAGAGAATTGGTTGGGCAAACAGATTGATAGTGCAGAACACCTGAACCACATCGCGCAGATCGCGCAAAAAAACACCGGCAGCGGAAAGTAGAAAGGCCGCCCCCATCATGGCTGCCAGCTGACAAAGCATGATCAAAGGCAATGTCAGTGCAAACCATGAGAGGTGACCTCGCCACAGAGCATAAGCAACTGTAAAGATGACCGCCATCGAATATGGAAGTGCGCTGGCGATGCTTGTTTTGACCGGTAGGACCTCGATGGGAAAAACAACTTGTTTTACTAGATTCGAATGCCCAACAAGAACCGAGGGCGCCCTTAAAAGCAGATCCTGAAAAGCCAGCCAGCACACGATGCCTGAAAGAACATTGCCGGCATAATCCTGAATACCGGTGCCTTCTCCAAAACGTGTCGGAAAAACATAGGTAAATAGAAGTGTGTAAACCGTCATCAGGACAAGCGGATGGCCAAAAGCCCACACCGAGCCTAAAATTTGACCGCTATGCCTGTCTCGCAACTCCCGGCGTACCAGTTCTGACAGGAGCTCGCGTCTGCTGCCGAATATGGCAATAAATCCTTTTAGAGGCATCACCATGTGACCCCGGGGTTGGCAGAAAGCCAGGCCTGTGCCATCAGTACATTCCACAGCGGATACCCCCAGTTGGCCCCGCCGAGATGCAATTTCCACCGTTCACGTATCGGAAGAGGGTCGAACAGGCCTTGCAGTTTCAACCGCTTTTCATCCAAAAGGGACTCTGCCCACCCCCGTAGCGGCCCACGTAACCACTGATCAAACGGAACGCCGAATCCCATTTTCGGTCTTTCGATAAGACGGGCTGGAACACGACGATACAGCACCTGCCGCAACGCCCATTTTGAGATCCCATTTCGCATTTTGAGCGTGCGCGGCATCTGCCATGCCAGTTCGACAACGCGATGGTCGAGCAAGGGAACCCTTGCTTCGAGGGAAACACGCATGCTCGCACGGTCCAATTTGGTCAGAATATCATCCGGAAGATACGTAACAGAATCAAGAAACTGCATTCGGTCCAGAAAGTTCGGGATCGTCTCAATCACTGAGGGATCCCATAAGATTCCTTTTGGCTCATGGCCATCGATGACAATCGCGTCGGGTTCCGGCCAGTGGCTTAGCATCTGTCGGTACATCTCGTCCGGTTCATCTATCAGGATCGCGTGGGCGAACTTGTGCAATTTATTGCCCAACTGCGGTGGTCTTTGATATGGCAGTATCCAGTGTGCAAATCTATCCCAGCTCTGCATCCTCAGAGCAAGAATCAAGCGTGCTGCCAGGCGCCTTAGTGAAAATGGGGCGATTTTGGCATTATGCCACATCCTCAAGCCCAAGTCATACCGGTTATATCCGGCAAAAAGCTCATCCCCGCCATCACCGGACAGAACAACCGTCACATGTTTGCGGGTTAACTCACAAATCAAGGCGGTGGGAATTTGTGAAGAATCGGCAAAAGGCTCATCATACCAATGCGGCAGCGAATCGATGAGATCAAGTGCGTGTTTAGGTTCAACATAAAGTTCCGTGTGATCTGTATGAAGATGCTTTGCAATTTTTCGAGCATGCGGTGCTTCGTTAAAGTCACTCTCCCTAAAACCGATGGTAAAGGTATTGATAGGGCGATCGCTTTGCTCGGCCATGAGAGCGGTGACCAGGGAAGAATCGATACCGCCGGATAGCAATGTACCGATAGGGACATCCGCTACCATGCGCCGCCGCACAGCATCTTGAAGCAGCGCATCTAGATCATTGATAAAATCATTTTCTGAATCATCGGTTGGTTTTCGTACTCCTGATTCCACAATACGGCGCAGATCCCAGTAGCGCTCAATGGTGGGGCTTGCTTCCATTCCTACATGTAAAAAACAACCGGGCTCAAGCTTGTAGATGCCTTCATATATGGTATGCGGTGCCGGTATGTAGTTATGACGCATGAAGGCCGAAAGTGCGTTTCGATTCAGCTTCGGTGTCCAATCGTTTAGTTTTATAAGGGCTTTGAGTTCTGATCCAAAGATAAAATGCTTCTCTACCATGCCCCAGTATAATGGTTTGATGCCGAGCCGGTCTCTCGCCAAATAAAGTTCTTTTTTCTGCTTGTCATAAAGGGCAAAAGCATACATGCCGATCAATCGCTCAAGGGTCGATTTAACGCCCCACTCGGCACATGCCTCGAGGATAACTTCGGTATCAGAAGTCCCTTTTAAACGTCTGCCACTCTGTTTTAGTTCATTGCTGATTTCATTGTGTGAATAGACTTCACCATTGTATACTATAATGAATCGTTGACAGGACGAAACCATCGGCTGATGGCCCGTTGGTGACAGATCTCGAATAGCAAGTCTACGATGACCGAACGCTAAAACAGATTCCGAATCAAACCATGTTCCATGGGAGTCCGGACCTCTGTGCCTCAGTGTATCGGTCATCGAGTTGATAATTCCCCGTAAACTTTGAGATTCAAGACCGAAGGTAAATATTCCACAGATTCCACACATACGAATCGATTATCGATACCTTGGTGAGGTGTAACCTAATCCCGAAAACAGCGTGAGTTTATTTATCATTTGCCGTAAAGCCGTTCTTGCTGAGATGGCGGATTAAAAAACGGAGGATAAAAAAAGGGATTGTAAATGATAATTAATTGATTTCTATCGACTCATGGTATCGTTCATGAGTTCTTTGTAGAGGGATTCAATATCATTTAAAAGTCTTTGTTGAGAATAACGCTGCTCCACAAAGGAACGCGCCTGCTTTAAACGTTCCTGCTTTTCATGGGCAGGTGATTGTAAAAGATATTTTATCCCCTTTGCAAACCCGATGGAATCGTTTTTCATACACAGAATACCGCGTTCACACACCATAAACCCGTTTGAAGATCGGGAATCATTGCGGGGACCAACCAGATCTTGGACACCGCCTGCATTGGTTGCCACGACCGGAACCGAGGCTGCCATGGCTTCAATAATGGAGACAGGTGTCCCTTCATTAAGAGAGGTTAGGGCCAGGATACTCAAATCAGCGTATACATATGAAATATCTTTTAACCACCCACAAAATACCACATGAGCCAAGAGCCCTTGAGTCTGGCAGTAGCTTCTCAGCTCTTCTCTCAGTTCTCCATCTCCCACAACGACAAATTTGGCATCGATTTCGGGATTCATTTGAAGGTAAGCTTTTGCTGCCTTAAAAAACATGATATGGTGTTTTATCGGGACCAACCGCCCAATAATACCGATTAAAACCGTATCATTTTTAACACCAAGCTCCGTTTTGAACCGGCCTTTCAGGGATGAACAGGTTAAAAAGGGCTTTAGATCAAAACCGAGTTCTATGGTTCGAATTTTATCTGCAGGTGCAATGTGATATTTTTTAGCAAGATCGATTTTTTGTGTTTCACTAATCACAATGACCACATCGGTTATGGTGGCAAGCAAACGTTCAATCCATATAAAGAATAAAGATATTCCTTTACTGAAATAACCTTCAAATATGTGACCATGAAACGTGTGAACGACTTTTACATTTTTTTTATTGATCAGATTATACATCAGCGCCGCAAGCCTGGCGCTTGTTCCTGCTTTTGCTGTATGCGTATGGACAATGTCAGGTTTTTCGTGAAGTAATGCACGAAACATTTTACCTATGGTCTTTAAATCCATCCAAACACTGATCTCCCGTTGCAGTTCGGGGATAACAGTCGGGGTCATATCGACTGAATCAAAAAGATAACTCATATCTCCTTCTTGTGGTGAAATTATCCCAGTGATCAGGGTTGACTCGAATTTTTTTGTATTCAGGCCCCTGGATAACAGAAAAACGTGAATGGCCGGTCCACCGATATTCAGCCGGGCGATCATGCGCAGAATCTTTATTCGTTTTTTTATGGGACGTAGGACTTGTTTTATTTCGGGTTTCCCAAAGGTTTGATGTTTTTTTATCCATATAGTGACTCCACTGGAGGCAACAACAAAACAAAATCTGAGAAAAAGCCCATTGATGACCAGAAACCGAACGATTTGAAAAGAAGGTTTGTTATATTTTTCAAAAAGGTGGTAGACACTCTTATGAAATTCAAATAATGACCTGAGAAAAAGCTGATCGCTGCTAATGCCGACATGATGTATCACGCATGACTGTGGAAAATAGACGACTTTTAAACCCGCCTCCCACATCCTCCGGCACCAGTCGGCATCCTCCCAGTAAATAAAAAAGCGTTCGTCCAGTAAACCTACCCTATCAATCGCGTTCTTATTTATCACCATGCATGCCCCGGAAACCCAATCTACTTCCATCGGGGTTTTTCCGTCGCTTCGGGTGGTCAGCACATTTGAACGGGTAAATGGATTATTTGGAAACAATTTTGTAATTAGTGACGTTCTCCCAAAAAATGCAGTTAAAGGAGTCGGAAAAGACCTTGCTGATCCTTGTATCTTGCCATCATCATCAAGAATTTTTGGTCCCAGAATACCGATGTCGGGATTATCTTTCAAATACTGTAGTATCGATCCGAAAAAACCTCTGAGAACAAAAGCGTCCGGATTTAACAGAACCACGTATTGGGCAGAACATTGCC
>DRHF01000246.1 GCA_011049715.1 Desulfobacterales bacterium | reverse complement strand
TTAAGGGTCCTGGTGAAAAAGAGGGAGGAAGATAGAAAATTAATGGAAGACCGGGTGTTGGATAACGTAAAGACAATGGTCTTGCCCTATTTGATAAAGGCGAAAAAAAGCAAGCTAAACGAAAAGGTCAAATTCCAGCTCCAGATCATAGAATCGGCCCTGGAGGAGGTGGTTTCGCCGTTTGTGAACACACTGTCCACGCGGTACTTGAAGCTGACCCCCACCGAAATTCAGGTTGCGACTCTAATAAAGGAAGGAAATAGGACAAAGGATATCGCGTTTATGATGGGTGTATCACCGAGTACGATTGATACCCACAGAAACAAGGTCAGAAAAAAGCTCGGAATCGTAAACAAAAGGGAAAACTTAAGAACCCGCCTTTTAACGCTTCAGTAGACGAGAATCAGCCCTCTCTCACGTATCCATGATCAAAATTTGACATTAGGCATCTGTAAATTTGAAATCCTCCGAAGAAATGGAGGCTTAAGGCTATCGACAGAATATTTTGTCTGACTTATACCAGGTATCCGATTTGAGTTTAAACTTCTTAAGGGCAATCCTGCTTTGGGAGCAGGAAGTCGGAGGGTCAAATCCACTCGCACTGACAATTCAATATGATCGGATGCTTTGAATCAAATTGTGCCTAAAATTGTGCCTATTTTTTATGATAAATAGTGATCTTCAGTGATAAACAGTGACATCATGGACAGAAAGGGTGATAGCGAAAAAGCGAATTATTTCATCATCATACATCATTGTTTATCATCATTTATCACTGGTTATCATCGCCATTTCAACGGGTTCGACTCCCGCCGCCTCCACCAACCTTCGCTTGAAGCGAAGTGAAAAGCGAAGGCTGCCGCGACGTAGCCCGTTGGGGTGAAGTCGGGGTTTTCGGACATGCCTGTGGGCTCTTTAGAGCTTTTTCATTTAACAAGCTGCCTATTTTAATCAATTTGATATTATCTGTTCTCTGGATATTTATAAACGTTTAAACCAATTACAGCATCAGTACCCTCGATTTTCTGATTACCCCGTGTACTGGCGATTGTTAGCGTTTTGCCAGATTTCGAGAGTCCGAACTCCTTTGTCAAATCTATCTCAATAATCAGTTTATTGTCTTTAACTTCCCATTTTACGTTCTCCATTAATCAATCTCCTTTAAAAGCGTACATTTTTGAATGAATGTTAGTGGTATCCTTTATCACAAATGTAAGTGCGGGAAAAACTTTTTGAATCTTAATCAAAAACTCCGCTTTTTTCAAGTGTTTTTGAAGATTACCAGGATGAACATGAGGCTGTCAAACAACTTTCGATCGTGGATCAACTGAAAGTTTATGAGATGTCCCTTAATTCAAATTTTCCCCATCTACCTTATAATAAAAACCCCACTTTCAAGGATATTTTGAGGAGCTATTCCTCAATGATGAAATTGAACCCTAATTGATCGTAAACAAAATGGAGAACTGGATTAAGTATTTAAAATAATTACCTGTTTTGTCGTTTGTCCAAAATATCATATATCTTCTATGAATGAAATATAATTTTAAAAACAAATACTCCATTTTGTTTACCCTTCAGAAAAGCCGATGCCACCCCATCTTCGGAGTTTATCCGCCTTTGGCGGGTTGCCAAGGGCTCGCGGTAAATGACTACAGCTTCACCCTTGGACGCCTTGAAGCTGGGGCACCCCTCCAAAGGCGGATCTTCGACCCTCCATAGGCGGATCTCCGACCTCGACTTTCGCTCAATTAGGGTTGAAGAAATATTAAATTATCTTGACAAGTTCTGCCACAATGTGGCATTGGAGAAACAGCACGGTGGTTTTGCAACGTTCGTTGGCTTCAACGAAGTTTTGTGGTGATGCGGAGTTTTGTGCATGTTCTGTTTCGCGTCGGTTATGGACGTGGTAAAAAGGCAACTTGAAGATGTTTCTTAAAAGGGCAGGGGAGATGAGATGTAAATTTTCAGTAACCGGAATTTTATTGAACGTAAGCATTTTTTTATTTACGTGGTGTTGTATGGTTTCTATGGGAATAGCTCAGACTCTACAAATTACTTATTTTCCTGCCCCTGAGTCTCAAGATGATACACGATTCGATTACGCAACCCAGCTATTGGAAAAGGCGCTTCAAAAAACTGTAAAATCGGATGGCCCGTTCAAGATGAAACCAAGTTCGCAAATGAATGTTGGTAGAGCATTCCAATTTCTTGAAGAAGGGAAAAGAGTAAATGTTGGTTGGAGTTCTCCTACTCATGAACGTGAAGCAAAGTTTATTCCTATTCGAATTCCTATTCGAAAAGGATTATTGGGGTATCGAATTTTTCTTATTAGGAAACAAGATAGAGCCAAATTTGCCTCTATCCGAACATTAGAAGAAT
>DRHF01000245.1 GCA_011049715.1 Desulfobacterales bacterium | reverse complement strand
GGAATAGGGCATACACTTACCCTTTTTACTGTTGGCCTTGGGGTTTTGGTTTTCAAACTGACGATCCCCGCCAAAATGGCATTATCCATGGAATTTGCCGTTGGATTTATTCTGGTTCTATTGGGTGTGCCGATCATAAAACAGCTATCCGTCAATAGAGCCCATATCCATTTACACCAGCATAGCGATGAGTATCATCTGCACACGCACTCCCACCGTGAGTCTTCCAGCCACGGTCATCAACACACCAAGAGACCTTTCCTCGTAGGAATGGTCCATGGATTTGCCGGTGGCGGCGCCCTCATCCCGCTGGTCCTCAGCACGATGTCCTCAGTGGTGCAGGGACTTTTTTTTCTTCTGATCTTCGGCCTCGGCTCCATCATCGGCATGATGGTCTTGACCGGTTTAATCAGTCTGCCCTTCAAATTTGCGACCCGGATCTCACCCAAGCTGAGTCTGTGGATTCAGGGAATAGCCGGGATGGTCAGCATAATCTTCGGCCTGTTGATCATGTGGCAAACCGGGATTGTTGGCGGCCTGTTTTCCTCGACAATCTGATTTTCCACTTCAAAACCACTCATAACAATTCATAAACCTTTTCAAGCGCCTGATCCAGATTCTCAGGCCTCGTCCCCCCGGCTTGTGCCATATCGGATCGCCCGCCGCCTCTACCCCCAACGATCGCAGAAATCTGTTTTACAATATTTCCGGCGTGATACTGGTGGGTCAGATCTTTTGAAACAACAGCGACCAGAAGCGCTTTGGTGCCAACGACACTTCCGAGAACAACGATCCCTGATTTCAGCTTCTCCTTAAAACGATCAGCCAGATCCCTCAGTGCAGCCGGTGTTTCAACGTCAACCCTCTTTGAAAGGACCTTCATACCGTTTACCGATCGGATGTCATCCTCATATTTTTCAGAAGATTCTATGGCAAGATTCGCCTTGAGCCTCTCTACTTCTTTTTCAAGGGACTTTTGGTGGTCCAGAATATTTTCGATCTTCAAAGGAAGGTCTTTCGGCTTTTCCTTTACCAAAAGTGACGCATTACGAACGATCTTGGATAACTGCTGAACATGGTCAACCGCCCCGCCACCGGTCAACGCCTCGATCCGCCTGACGCCGGATGCAATACTCGATTCACCAGCAATTTTAAAAAGGCCGATGTTACCGGTCTGGTCGGTATGGGTTCCGCCACAGAGTTCTTTACTAAAAGTAGAAAGAGAGATTACCCGAACCCGGTCACCATATTTTTCCTCAAAAAGGGCGGTTGCACCGGTTTTAAAAGCATCCTCGGCATCCATCTCATCAACCTGCAACGGGATATTCTCACGAATCCGTTCATTGACCAAAACTTCTATTTGATCGAGGGTTTGACCATCGATCTGAGAAAAATGATTGAAATCAAAACGGAATCCACCCGGCGACACCCGGGAACCCGCCTGCTTGATATGGTCACCCAAAATTTGGCGAAGCACCGCATGCAGAATATGCGTGGCCGTATGATTCAGGGCGGTTGAACGGCGTTTTTCTTTGTCAACAGCCAGATGGACGGTCGCTCCTTTTGTGACCTGTCCGGAAACAATCTCACCCTTGTGAATGATGAGACCGGTGGGGTCGATCGATGTATCTGAAATTTCCATCATAAAATTTTCATTCGATATTTTGCCCGTATCTCCAACCTGTCCACCTGCTTCACCATAAAAGGGGGTCACCTCTGTTAAGATCTCGATCCGGTCACCTTCAACAGCTGTGTTTATCTCATCACCGTCTTTTACCAAAACAATGACCTTCGAATCGGTCGAAAGGGCGTCATACCCGATAAACTCGGGCTTGATCCCTTTGGAAGAAAGACGCTTGTAGACATCCTTGATCTCTGAAAAAACAGATGTGGATCTGGACTTTTCGCGTTGGGCCTGCATCAATCGATTAAACCCTTCCATATCGAGACTTAGGTTTTCATCCCTGACGACATCCTGCACGATATCGACCGGAAACCCGTAAGTATCGTAGAGCTTGAATATGATTTTTCCCGGCACTTCAAAAAGCCCTTTTGCTTTTAAATCCGAAAGTGTATCGTCAAGAAGTTTCAAACCGTAACCCAGGGTTTCAGAAAACCGGACTTCCTCGTTTTTTATCACATTGCTGATAAAAGCCCTCCCCTCTGACAATTCGGGATAGGCGGATTTCATGATGTCAAAAACCACCTCTGCGGTTTGGTTGAGGAACGGCTGGGTCAGACCGATGTTTCTTCCGTAACGAATCGCCCTTCTCATGATCCGGCGCAGAACATATCCTCTTCCCTCGTTGGATGGGAGTACCCCGTCTCCGATCAGAAATGCCGCTGCCCGAGAATGATCTGCAATAACCTTCATGGCGACGTCATCATCAACGGATTCTCCAAACCGTCTTTCGGAAAGATGTTCAACCCTCTTAATAATCGGTAAAATAAGATCGGTGTCGAAATTGGTTTTCACATTCTGGATGACGGAAACGACCCGTTCCAGTCCCAACCCGGTATCGATACTCGGTTTTGGCAGGGGCATCATTTTCCCGTCCGGATCACGGTTGAACTGCATAAATACCAGATTCCATATTTCAAGGTACCGATCGCATTCACAACCGACACGGCACTCCGGCCGGCCGCAACCGAATGCTTCTCCCCTATCGATCAGAATCTCGCTGCAGGGCCCGCAGGGTCCGGTATCCCCCATGGCCCAAAAGTTATCCTCTTCTCCGAACCGGACAATTCGGTCCTCCGGAACACCGATATTCCTGTGCCAGAGATCATGCGCTTCATCGTCCTCGAGAAAGACGGAAACCCACAGCTTCTCCTCCGGAAATCCGTATCTGTTGGTCAGCAGATCCCATCCGAACTCTAACGCTTTTTCCTTAAAGTAATCCCCAAAAGAAAAGTTACCCAGCATTTCGAAAAAGGTGTGATGCCGGGCCGTATACCCCACATTCTCCAGATCATTGTGCTTTCCGCCGGCCCTGACGCATTTTTGGGATGTGGTTGCCCTTTTGTAGCCCCGGTTCTCTTCTCCGAGGAAGGAACGCTTAAACTGGACCATACCGGCATTGGTAAACAAAAGTGTTGGATCATCCGAAGGGACAAGGGATGAACTTCGAACAATTTGGTGTCCGCGTTTTTTAAAAAAATCCAAAAACTGTTTGCGAACTTCGTCGGCTCTCATACATAACTCCATATTCAATCAAAGAGGCTATTTTTCTCCGGATCGATCATTTTGTGGTATGTCTTTTTCTTTCTTTTCCGATAAACCGATAATATCTTTTGTTTTTGCCATAATTGAATCGAAAATATCGGAATTTTCTGCTAAAAAGGTTTTGGAATTTTCCCGGCCATGGCCGATTCGTTCGCCCTCATAGGAGTACCATGTACCGCTTTTTTCTATGACACCGGCTTCAACACCGGTGTCAAGCAGATCGCCGGTCCGGGATATCCCTAGGCCATACATGATGTCAAACTCCGCTTCTTTAAAGGGGGGGGCCATTTTGTTCTTAACCACACGCACCCTTGTTCGGTTTCCCACGATCTCTTGGCCATCCTTGATGGCGCCGATGCGGCGGATATCCAGTCGGACGGAAGAATAGAATTTCAGCGCATTTCCACCGGTCGTTGTCTCAGGATTCCCAAACACCACCCCGATTTTCATTCGAATCTGATTGATGAAAATAACAGAAGTCATGGTCTTTCCGATGATACCGGTCAGCTTTCTCAACGCCTGGGACATCAGGCGGGCCTGCAATCCCATGTGGGAATCTCCCATTTCGCCTTCAATCTCGGCCCTCGGGACCAAAGCGGCAACAGAGTCGATAACCAGAACATCTATCGCGCCACTTCTGACCAGCATATCCGTAATTTCGAGTGCCTGCTCTCCAGTATCCGGCTGAGAGACGAGGAGTTCGTCGCAGTTGATACCCATGTTTTTTGCATACGCGGTGTCGAGGGCGTGCTCAGCATCGATAAAAGCAACGATACCACCCTTTTTCTGGGCTTCCGAAACCGCGTGGAGCGCTAAGGTCGTTTTGCCGGATGCTTCCGGTCCAAAAATTTCAGTGACTCTCCCCCTGGGCAGCCCGCCGATACCCAGCGCTTTATTGAGCGCAAGGGAACCGGTCGATATGGCAGGCACATCAATTATCGCACTGCTCCCCAGCTTCATGATGGAGCCTTTTCCAAACTGGCGCTCGATCTGGGCCATAGCGGTTTCCACCGCCTTTTCTTTGTTTGACGAGGTATTCATAGTAATCTCCTGGTATTTTGTTTAGAAAGTCACCTGCGCTAATTTTGAGTAAAGAGGCCCGGCGGGCAAAAGCTCACTTTTAAACAAGATGAGGTGATCGATCACAAACGCTTCAGTTTTAAATCCCTCAAATGCCTCTATGGCATCGATGAGCTGTTTTGGATCAGCTTTCCCCCTGAACCGGCCAAGGGTGAGATGCCCCTTAAAATGTTTATTCTCCTTTGGAAAACCGATTCTCTCAAGGTCGCTTTCCAGGTTCCGGTGTAATTTCCGGAGGGCGTCGTTCCCCCCGGCAAGTCCGGCCCAGAGGACCCGCGGGCGTTTCAGGCTTGGAAAAACACCGATTCCTCTAGCTGAAATTGATATCGGGCCACATCCCTTTATTGATTCAGAAATTGTACCGGCAATGCGTTGGGCAACCTTCCTTTCTATGTTACCTAAAAATTTCAAGGTCAAATGCATATTCTCCGGCCGAATCCATCTGACCTTCAACCTGTACGACCGCAAATTTTCCTGTACTTTTCCGATGGCAGATATAATATTTTTTGGAAATTCACAGGCGATAAATGCTCTCATGGTATCGGCCATGTCTGATCACTCGGCCTGAACCGCATCGGTTTTCACATCATTAATTTTGTTTAAAATATTGTTCTTTATCCACGATGCATCCCACCATTCAACCGGATAGACAAATGTATTATGGATAAATACGCTGAAATGAAGATGATCTCCACCCGCAAGACCGGTCCGGCCGGTTTGCCCGATGATGTCCCCTTTTGACACCATCGCCCCTTTTTGGATATTCACCCGGCTCATGTGGGAATACATGCTGAACAGTCCAAAACCATGGTCGATAATGACGGTCCGGCCGTATATGCCCAGGTCGTCGGCAAACACAACTTTTCCGCTGTTCGATGCCGGAACCGGAGATTGGGCAAGAGAGGCGAGATCAATACCCAGGTGATACTGCCGATCGATCGGTTTGCCTTTGTATCGATACTCCCGATGATCGGCAAATCCTGCCATTCGCTTTGAATTCGGAAGTCTCAGAAATGCCCCGTCCCAGTATAAAACCCTTTCGGTGTTTTTCCCAATCTCCACAATTTTTTTAAAATTTGCTTCACGCAGTTGACGGTTTACACTCAGAAATCGATCGATCAATGCTGCCTTCGGATCGTTTGGGATATCACGCTCAAACTCCGGTATCTTTGAGTTTAGAAATCGATCGGAAATATTGATTTTATCTTTTCTAAACCTTCTTTTCTTTATACGATGTGAAAAGCCCGCCTTTGTGCTGTTTCCGGCTGCGTCGGCGGCTTGAATGAAGATCTGGGTTCCCGGCCCCTGCTGATGACCCAGAGCAAAAAACGCGATCATGATCTCGTTGTCCTTGAAAAACCCCGGATGTCCGGGAAAAAAATTATCCCCGACAAAGACACCGCTTGAAGGAGACGGTTCAGATGTCCTGTAGATAACAAGGCCGGCTCCCCCCTGGCTGACATAGTGGGCTTTGCTCAGCACATCCACCTTTGGCGGCTTTGTGTCGATCACCACCTCCTTTTCGATATATGTTCGGTTTCCATGCCACCAGCCACGCCATGAAAAATCGTGGGCCGCCAAACGCAAAAGCGCTTTCCCGTCTCCCATGCCGAGCTTCTTTGGCTCAATAACAACCGTGAACGCCTCCTCTTTTACCTTTCCCCCGCTGAAGAATCCGGCTGAGGCGAACGTCTTTTCAAATAAAACCTTCTCCCTTTTGTCTTTCAGAAGCCCGATCCATACCCTTCGGACGCCGCTCTTTGCGTCCGAGACGGTAATGGAAAGTTCTTTTGACATTCCGATCGACGAAAACGAGGGTTCGATTTTAATTTCAGGCCCCCCCCCTTCCAATCGAACAGATAGAAACCAGGCAACCGGCAGGATAACCACAAGCACGGTGATCAGTCCGATTTTTAATTTTAAGTTTTTCCCTTTAGCTTTCAATGGGTTATCATCATCCTTTCCCGGAAATAATTTCAAAAAAACATAACAGGTAACACCGCTATAATCAAGGCCTCTTTTTCGTTTCTTGACTTTTATCCATGCACCGGATAAATGACAGCAAGCGTCAAAACAGTGCAACGTTGAACCGGTCAAAAACATCAGAATGATGATGAATAACAGTGTAAAAATAGAAGATATTCCGATCGGACATGGATTTCCTCTGATCCTGATTTCTGGCCCATGTGTCATCGAGAATTATGATACGACGTTTGATATCGCCAGGTATCTAAACGATGTTTCTCAACAACTCGATATCCCCTTTATTTTTAAGGCTTCCTATGACAAAGCCAATCGAACCTCCATCCATTCGTTCCGCGGTCCGGGGATTGAAAAAGGCCTGGAAATTCTATCGGATATTAAAACCAGGCTGAACATTAAAATCCTCTCAGATGTGCACGGCATAAATGAAATTGCCCGGGCGGCAGAGGTAGTCGATATTTTACAAATTCCAGCTTTTTTATGCCGGCAGACCGATTTTATCGTTGAAATGGCCAAAACAAAAAAACCGATTAACATCAAAAAGGGTCAGTTTCTTGCGCCGTGGGATATGGCCAACGTAGTGGAGAAAATCGCTTCCACCGGCAATGATCGAATCCTGATCACCGAGCGGGGGACGCTGTTTGGATATAACAATCTGGTGGTTGATTTTCGTGGCATAAAGATAATGAGGGATGCGGGCCAGCCGGTTATATTTGACGCAACCCACAGTATTCAGCTTCCAGGGGGAAGGGGTACGGCATCCGATGGGCAGCGGGAATTTGCGCCGGTTCTTGCCCGGGCGGCGGTTGCGGCCGGTGCGGATGGAGTCTTCATGGAGGTTCACAAGGATCCTGACAAGGCCTTGTGCGACGGTCCCAATTCATTAAAACTGGACACCATCGGTGACCTGCTTGAACAGCTGAAAGGAATCCGAAATTTGATAGTCTCGTAAAAAGTCGAAATTAGACGGCAAAGTAATCCGCCCGCTGTTTCTGCTCAAAGCTGCTTTTAATTTTTCAAAAGATGTTTTATACCGGCTGGAAATTCGCATATGAAACCGGGTCAAAAGATCGCTGATGATGCTGAAAATATTGATAAACTGAAACGAATCAAATTATTGGCCCTCGATGTAGATGGCGTCCTCACGGACGGCGGGATCATATACAGCAACAGGGGCCAGGAAACCAAGGTTTTTAATGTAAAAGACGGCCTGGGTATTCGGCTTCTGATGGCATCGGGGATCGAAGTCTGTGTGATAACCGGAAGGCGATCCAAGGCGCTTTATCACCGGTGTAGCGACTTAGGAATTACTGATATCTATGACGACGTCAGTGATAAAGCCGAGGCAATTAATCTTATTTTGGAACAAACCGGGTTTTCGGCTGAAGAGATTGCATTTGTTGGCGATGATCTACCGGATCTTTCAATCATGAAACGGGTCGGACTTCCGATTGCAGTTGCCGATGCGCACCGCGCTGTCGTTGAAAGCGCGGATATGGTCACTTCGGTAAAGGGTGGAATGGGGGCCGTAAGGGAGGTCTGCGAAACAATTCTAAAAGCGCAAGGGGTCTGGGAAAGGGCCATTGAACATTTTTTATGAAGTTTTTAGAAAATAGAAAAAACCCTAGAAAACTGAAACTCCTTCTGGGTACGGTTATTCTTGTAACCCTCGGTATCATCATCTCTGTTTTTGTCGGCTACCGGCGGCTCCTTAACCAGCAGGACAATCTGATATCCGTCATTCAGAGGAGTAAGGCAAACATATCGATCGGGAAAGTCCATCATACCGCAACTCGAAACGGGAAAAAAGAATGGACGTTAAAAGCGGTGTCAGCTCGCGTTATGGGTGACCAAAAACAGACCATTGTCGAAAAACCGTCTGTCGTGTTCTTTCTCAACGACGGCAGCAAGGTTTATCTAACGGCAAAACAAGGGATTCTCGAAACAGCGTCAAACAACATGACAGCAAAGGGCAATGTGGTGGTAAAAAACGAACAGTATACGCTCAAAACCGAAAAACTCTTTTACAATCATAAAAAGCGTATTATTGTCACAAAGGCACCGGTCAAAATAACAGGGGATCTGTTTCATTTGAAGGCTAATTCCATGGTCTATAATTTAAACACGAAGGAAACATGGTTTCGGGGAAAAGTAAGGGGGACGATTAATGAGGGGATATCGCTCTAATTTTCGTGTTGTTCGTACGTTGCGCCATGCATCTGTTTTTCTGGTATGGTCGGCTTTCTTCACGGTTTTTACATTTGCCGCCGAAAGCATACCCAAAACCGACCAGATTCCTGATGAGAAAAAAATTTATATCACCGCTAAAAGGCTCATTTCGGATAATAAAGCCAGATACGCTGAATTTATTGGAAATGTTAAGGCAACACAGGGAACAACCACTATCACCGCCGACAAACTTAAGATTTATTACAAAGAGAGTTTAGAAAAAGAAACAAATATCGCGCCGGGCGACGATACGATAAAAAAAATGGTTTCAACCGGCAATGTGATCATAAAATTTGACGACAGGGTTGCAACGAGCGACCTCGCAGTATACATGACGGAGACGAGAATTCTAATTTTGACCGGGCCTGGTTCGACCATCAAAAGTGGAAATAACTCGGTAACCGGTGACAAAATTACCCTATATAGGAACGATGGCCGTATTTTTGTAGAAAGCAGCGGTGAAAAACGGGTGAAAGCGACCTTCTATTCCGGTGACAAGGGTATCCAATAGGTATAAAAAATCAAAGTATGTCAACTTTATCAATCGAGAACCTGGTTAAAATTTATGATGGAAGGCGGGTGGTAAATTCCATCACGCTGAGTGTTGAGAGTGGTACTGTCGTCGGCCTGCTTGGGCCAAATGGTGCAGGAAAAACCACGACATTCTATATGACCATCGGTATGCTGCGCCCCGACGAAGGTCGGGTGTTTCTAAACACCGAAGATATCACCCTTTGTCCCATGTATCTCAGGGCTCGAAAGGGTGTTGGATATCTCCCCCAGGAAGCTTCAACATTCAGGAAACTCACGGTAAAACAGAATATCCTTATTGTGCTTGAAGGTCTCCCGATTTCAAAATCCGAACAGGAAAACCGTGCTGACACGCTTTTGGACGAGCTGGGCATCAAACACCTATCGGGGCAGAAAGGCGGTTCTTTATCCGGAGGTGAACGGCGTCGTCTTGAAATAACACGTTCCCTTGCCACCGATCCATCTTTCATTCTCCTCGATGAACCCTTTTCAGGAATTGATCCGTTGGCGGTCATTGACATCAAAAAAATCATTGAACACCTTAAAAAAAGAGGGATCGGCATTATTATTTCAGATCACAATGTCCGGGAAACTCTCGGTGTTTGTACTGAGGCCTATATTGTAAACGACGGAAAAGTGATTGAATCGGGCACCCCGGAAAAGATAGCCACCAGTGAAATCGCCCGTCGCTTATATTTGGGAGACGACTTCTGTTTATAAAATGACACTGAAATTAACCCAAGAGCTCAAATTATCCCAGCAAATGGTTATGACACCGCAGCTTCAGATGGCGATAAAGCTGCTGCAGTTGTCCCGGATGGAGCTGATGGACACGATTTACCAGGAGTTGGAAAAAAATCCGGCGTTGGAAGAAATCCTCGATAGCGAGGGCAATGAACCGGAGAGCCCGGAAACTGAAATCGAAACGACCGCCGAGTCTTCAACAAAAGAGATCACAATAGAAGAAAAAATCCGTGATGATTTTGACTGGAGCAATTATCTGGATGAGTACAGCTCCACCGGCAGAATAAACTTTGAATCAGAGGGAAAAGATTCAATAGATTTTGATTCCTTTTTAACACGAAAAGAGTCGTTAAAAGAGCATCTTTTGTGGCAGTTACTTATGATCCACCCCACACCGGAGGAAGAAAAGATAGGAAGCCTGATCATTGGCAACCTAAACAAGGATGGTTATCTTGATATTAGCGATGAGGACTTGACCAGTATGAGTGGTTCTGTCCCTCAAAAGGTCGAACAGGTCTTATCCGAAATGCAAACATTTGATCCAGCGGGTGTGTGCGCAAGAAATCTGAACGAATGCCTTTTGATTCAAGCAGACAATTTGGGTCTCAGCGATACCCTTGTGACGCGTATCATTACCGACCATCTCAATCACCTTGAAATAAAAAATTATAAGGCAATTAGCAGGGCACTAAAAGTAGGCCTTGAAGAAATTCATTCAGCGGTCGATGTGATTAAAGGGCTGGAACCCAAACCCGGCAGAGAGTTCAATGATGAAGAGAATCGGTATATTGTACCTGATATTTATGTCTACAAGATGGAAAATGATTTTGTGATCATGTTAAACGACGATGGCATGCCAAAACTTCGTATCAGCGCTTATTACAAAAGTGCCCTGCGTCGGGGCGAAGAAGGGGTATCTGGAAAAACAAAGGAATACATCCAGGAAAAGCTGCGTTCGGCTTCATGGCTGATTAAAAGCATTCACCAACGTCAGAAAACCATTTACAGGGTGATGGAGAGCCTGCTGAGGTTTCAAAGGGATTTTTTTGAGAATGGAATCGCCCATTTGAGGCCGTTAGTTTTGAGAGATGTTGCAGAAGACATCGAAATGCACGAATCGACGATCAGCCGGGTAACAACAAACAAGTACGCATATACCCCCCAGGGTATTTTTGAATTGAAATTTTTTTTTAACAGTTCTATCGACCGGTTTCACGGGGAAGCGATTGCCTCTGCCAGTGTCCAGGAAAAAATTCGCAAAATCATTGAAACAGAATCATTCGAAAAACCGTATAGTGATAGTAAGATCACGACACTTTTAAAGGAAGCGAACATCAACATTGCACGAAGGACTGTAGCAAAATATAGAGAAAGTATGAAAATACTCTCTTCCAGCAAACGGAAATAAATCTAGAAAGGTATTTTATATGCAGACATCGTTAACGTTTAAAAATATTGACTCGTCTGAACATCTGAAGTCTTATGCCCGAGAAAAACTGGATCGATTTGATAAGCTCCTCGACAACCCTGCCGAGGCGAACGTTGTGTTGACGGTTGAAAAGTTCCGACATATTGCCGAGATAAACATTACAGGTGATCGACTCAACATAAACGGCAAAGAGGAAACAAACGATATGTACTCAGCCATCGATATGGCCATGGACAAAATTGAGATACAGATAAAAAAAACCAAACAAAAGACAAGAGGAAGAAAGGGGCGTCTCAAAAACAGTGGAAAAAATATTCATCCGGAAAATGTCTCCGTTGCTGAAGATGAGGCGGATCAACAGGTCAGGATAAAAAACATCGAATACAAACCGATGGATATCGAAGAAGCCATCCTGCAAATGGGACTCGTCGACAACATTTTCATGGTTTTTCGAAATTCCAAAACCGATCAAATAAATGTTCTCTACCGTCGCAATGATGGTCATATGGGATTGATACAACCCAGCAATTAAAAGCGCAGAATGCTAAAAAACCGATCGAAGAGCCCGGCTGTTCTATCGCTCTGCACTCTGTGCTTTTCTATTTTACACCAGACGAAAGTAAGCGAAAAAGGTAATTCAAAAAAATGAAAATTCTTGATGTGTTACAAAAAGAAGCAATTCTTGTCGATTTGAAATCACAGGACAAAAAAGGTGTTCTCGAGGAGCTCGTAATGCCGTTAACCCACATTGCTCACATCGCTCAGGGGGATCTGATGCGAGTTCTCATAGAGAGAGAACGGCTGGGGAGTACCGGTATCGGTGGGGGAATCGGAATTCCCCACGCGAAGCTGAAAGGGCTTAAGTCGTTGGTTCTCGGTTTTGGCTTGAGTCGGAGGGGTGTCGATTTTGAATCGATCGACGGCAGACCCACCCATATCTTTTTTCTGTTAATAACGCCTGAGAATTCAACCGGCGTTCATCTCCAACTCCTTGCCAGAATTTCCAGAATCTTAAAAAATGATCCGTTTAAGGAAAAATTATTCAATGCGGCCGACAGTAAAGAGGTATTGAGCATCATTGATGAGGAAGATGAAGAATTTTAAGTGATACAATTAAAAATCATTATCATTACAGGACTTTCCGGCTCAGGTAAGAGCACAGCCATCGCTGCGTATGAAGATGCTGGATTCTACTGTGTTGACAATATGCCGGTGGCGCTTCTTCCCAAGTTTTTGGAAATGCCGATCGAAAATGTAACAGAAATCTCAGGCCTTGCCTTTGTAATGGATCTGAGGGAAAAGGGATTTATCACCACCTATACATCGGTTTTCGAATCCCTCAGGCAAAAAGGCTACGACTATGAAATACTCTTTCTTGAAGCTGACGAAAATGTTCTGCTCCAACGGTACAGTCAGACCCGCAGACACCATCCGCTCTCTGAAGGGGAAAGTCTCATTGACAGTATTCGGGCTGAAAAAAAACAGTTGGAAGGCCTGAAAAAAGCAGCCGACAATGTGATTAACACCTCCAGATACAATGAGCATAAGCTAAAGTCTGTTATTTTTGATGTCGAACAAAAAACAAAACAGATGAAGTTGATGACGATCAATGTTCAGTCATTCGGTTATAAATATGGTGTGCCCCTTGATGTAGATCTGTTAATTGATGTTCGTTTCTTGATAAACCCGTATTTTGTCCCGGAATTAAAAGAATTGGATGGGGAATCCGCTCGGATAAAAAAATATATCCTGGACCACGGCGAAACAAAAACATTTCTTCAAAAATACCTCTCGCTTCTCGACTATTTAATCCCGTTGTATGAAAATGAGGGGAAAGCGTATTTGACCATCGGGGTCGGTTGTACCGGAGGGCGTCATCGCTCGGTCACCATTGCGCGTGTGATATTCGAGCATATAAACAAGAAAGACAAGCAGATCAAAATTACCCACAGGGATATTGGACGATAAGGTTCAGGTGGTGAGCCGGTTACAACCGCTTTAAGTAAGTTTTCGGACCTTTGACTTTGCGAAGAATCGTCTTATTTTCTTTACCGTCAATGGCAGCAAAAAAACAAAGGACAAGAATAGGAAACTCATGATAGGCATTGTTATTGTTACACATGGCCAGCTGGGTGAAGCGCTTATTGATGCTTCAGGGTTCATTCTTGGGAAAATACCCGAAGCAATTGTTTCTGTTTCGATTAACTTGAATGAAAATGCGGATCAACTGCGTACAAAGATTTCAAAAGGGATCAAACGGGTGGACCAAAAAGTCGGGATCCTCATACTGACAGACATGTTTGGCGGAACTCCTTCTAATTTGAGCTATTCTTTTCTTGAAGAAGGACGTGTGGAGGTCATCTCCGGTGTGAATCTTCC
>DRHF01000244.1 GCA_011049715.1 Desulfobacterales bacterium | reverse complement strand
TTTTCGAGGTCCATAAACGTGTTTTTCTTCCTCGGTCTGCCCCGTGGCTTGGGCTGTGATTCATCCTCGACCTGTTTTTTAGCAAGCGCCTTACGAGCGATACAGGCAGCCTGCGTTAATTTGCATTTATTTACTTTGCAATACATTAGCTTCTCCATTTTCAAACCCTCCATATTTAAAAAAATCTATCTTTCACCCCGAGCTGATCAATCACAACGTCAATCGATCGGGCAACGAATCCTATACCACCAGATAAATTAACGTTGCGAAGAAACTCCTTTTGATGATCAGACACCAGGCCAGTCTCTGTTTTGACCTCAATCGCCAAAAACCGGCCCTTCCAAATCCCCAGAATGTCTGATATTCCTTTCGGGTGCTGCATGGGGCCTGAAAAATTCTTCCAATGGAAAACACCCAGGATTCGAAGCATATTCCGGATCGCCTTGGTTATTTCAGCCTCGGTCTGTTTCATTTTTTAGCCTTTCTGAGTTGCTCACGCACAAAAGCTAACCGCATCATTTTTTCACAACATGCGTTGCATATCAGATAAAATACATTCGGTTGGTTCCGTATTTTTAACAATTTGACAGCTATTCCTTCGCAGGGGTTTTTTACTTTTTTGGGTGGATATTGGCTACAAAGCATAGCCTACTCAATCTCCTTTTTTTATGGTTACTTTCAAACATCTCACCTTTGCTTTAACGTATATACACCATACCCAACCCCCACAACTTTTGACCCTCCCTTGATCGTGGCGATACCAGTGCCTACAATGGCCATTCCCACATTTTCCAGTTAACGCTTTACAACATTCAATCATCTCCCACCTTCTCCTTCTCCCCAGAGAAGCTCCCCGGGCATTTTAAGATTCCATTTTAAGCCTCATCTGCAGCTCATCCGGCGTCATTTTACGCTCCTTGACAAACTCACCATTGTCGGCACGGTTAATAATCCAAGTTTTTGCTTTCCAGTCAGGGTTTAATTTACATTTTACGGTGGTCATTTCATACCCATTATTCAGCTTGACGGCTGCAACATTCAGCATCGCTGTGAGACTGTCGATCTTGCTTTTTAATTCAGACAAAATTGCTTTCTTATCGTCTTCCTTTTGTTTTAGTTCGGCGACCTTTTGAGCCAGGTCTATCGCGATTTCTTTTTTCTCATCGTCTGAGAAAAGATGCTTTACATACTCGTTTGAATATCTCTTTTCCATTTCATCCTCCTTTTTTAATGTTTGCCTTTCTGCGCCTATTCGCAGCCCGTGATCTTCGTGTTATCTGTTTCTTACGCTTTCGCTTTTTCCGATGTTTCACAAGGGCGTCGTTTGGGCCGGACTCAATTGTTTTTCCTGCAGGGCGAGCAGGATACCCCCCGAAAAAACCCGAGTTTGTAAGTTGAAGATATTTTTTAATCACGAATCAATTCCCAACTCAAAAAGTAGGCTCATGCTCTTTCCAATAAATAAAGCACTCATCAGCTTCATATTCGGGACCAGCTTCGGTATTAGCTAACGAAGAGGTGGCCTCTTCCCATGCTATCATCGCATTCCATGCCTCGGTCTTTCCGTACCCTTTTTCCACCAACCTAGCTGCGAATCTATCCCGATATTCCCGGCTATTTACGATTATTAATTCCATCCTTCACTCCTCTCCTCGGAGCAGCTCCCCGGGCATTTCAATGTTTTTAAACTTCTGGGACGCGGCCGTATGCTCACGCTCGTAATAATTCCCGGAGGTCGTGTTGATGATCGCCCAAACGTAACCTCTTGGGTTTTTAACCACGTCATCACCTGTGAGCGTCCACCGCTTAGCGAGCGAGCTTAGCGCGACGAAGATCGCTTGTGGGTGAATTTTTTTATTGACGAGCTCCTGGATAAGGCCGTTGACGTTAAAATCCTTATGACCGTTTTTTGGGTAAGCTGAAGAAAGACGAGCGAGCTGTTTTGCGAGCTCTGTTATTTTGGAGCTTTGGTCGCCGAGGTAAGGTGGTGGGTTTTCTTTTGTTTGTTTTTCTTTTTCTTTTACTTTCTCTTTTACTTTCTCTTTAGTCACCGATCCGCTTAACGAATCACTCGACGAATCATTCGACGAACTACTCTTCGAACTGATCCTCTCTTTGAACTCCTTTAATGTTAAATTTCCTTTTGATTTATTACAGGAAATATGAGCGCACGCGATATTTGTAGGATAGTCGGATCCACCCTTCACTTTGGGTATTATGTGGTCAATACTTGGTGCCATTGATTGACATATATTTAAACTATCCATCATATTAACCGGGAGCTCACATAAATAACAAAGATAGCTGCCCCGAGCGTAATACATATCTTTTACTTTATTGTTTTGAATTGATGGAGGTGGTAGTTTGCTCTTTTGTGGTCGATCTATTTTTTGATGTTTTCTAAAATTTATGACATAGGCATAACGCTGATTTAATGTCCCACTGTAAAGAAATATTAATTCAAGCTTGGCTAATTGATTAATATCTTCCTCGGTTTTTTCAATTAAGAAGTCGTCATATACAAAAATCATCGATTTTAAATACTCAGCCTTAGCCCTTATAAGGCCTTCATCGTCTGCATGATTCCACATACCGATAAATAACAGACGTTGCCGGTGGTTTAGCTCCCCGATTTTTTCATCTTCCCAAAAATCCGGTTTAATCATTCGGTTTCTAGCCATGAGCTCAGTCCTTCGGTTTTAAGAAAAAATGAGAAAGCGACATTGCAACCCAGTCCTTTTCCAGCCCCAAGCCGCTCATAACGAACATGACTGTGGCAGTTATCTCGCGGCCCGTATACCCGCCGGATTTTCTGCCTTCCTCTGACCATTCTTTGAGCTTTAACAGGTCGTCAACCTTAAAGCCTAGGTCGTCTTCCCGCAGTTCAAAGGTCTTGTCCCCACTCCACAAAGGATTAAAAGATTCAGGCCACATCTTTAGTTCGTGTTTCATAAGCTCAATTCCTAATTAAACAGCTTCAACTGCCCGGGTGCCACCACATCGCTTTTTATGGGTTTGCCTCAAAAAAAGCCCTTGCAAACTTAGGTGACGTGATCGATCTTTTAATTGATTTTTCCTCACCCGTTCCGCTGTCCTGCGGTTTTCTATTTTCTTTACATCTTAAAATTTGATCCTCGGTCATTACGGCGGTTTTTTTATTAAATTTTTTGACAGGTTTTTTAAAATTACCCCACAGTGCGGTCTTTTTTGTGTATGGATCTCCGAACATCCAGGGGTCAAATTTATAACAGGGCGCTCCCAACCATCGGCTTAATAGCCCGACAGGGTTTTCCAGCGCCCAAAAAACAGATCCAGCAGAATGGATGATCCGGATACACGCATTGACCGGCACCATCCCTGCTATAAAATCACGAGGCCTCTCAGGGCATCCGTTTAAGGCGAGGCTAAATTCGGTGCACGGCGGAGCCGCTAAAACTCCGTAAACATTCTTGGGTGGAATATAATCCGTCACTTCTTGTTCTGGTAAGGTAATCACCCTCACATCATACCCCGCATCTGCATAGGGCTTTGACCATGCACCCGTGCCACCACACAGGTCTAATATTATTTTATCCTCATTAAAAAGCATAGTTCCAACTTAACCGGCGTTTGGTTGCTTTCCCGGCTTACAGGCAAAATATCCGCCTGTAGCTCCCTTGACGACGTGGTCACCAATCCTGACCTTCATCACCCCTTCAAGTGTTTTCAACAAAAGGACCTTCTCTGGATACCTCATAACTACATCCTGCCCTTTGATAAAAGAGCTTAACTCTAAGAGATTGTCCTTCTTTCCTGTTAGACGAATAGCAATTATTTTCATATTGTCCCTCCGTTAAAAGTGGTCGGGTGCCCGTCGCGTCGGATCTTTTAAGGGCGCAGTGCCCTCCTCGGCATGGTTGTTTTATCGCACCGCCCGATCCACAAGTGTGCTCATCCGGTTTGCGACCGCTTTATCCATCCCTGACGTATACGGACCGTCTGGAAAAGCAAGGTCCTTCTTTGCCTGTTCGTAAATCTCCGGGCCTTCAGGCCCCAGGGCCTCAAGCGCTGCGTCGGTTAAGGGAAAGCCGGTCTGGTTTACGGTCGACGGTGGCTTCTCCTGTTGGTTCTCGTTACCCTCTGGGGCAGGCCCTTGTGAGCTATGAGCTGTTTTTGTGCTCTCGGCCTGGTCTTGACCTGGGTTGAGCGGCTCGAGCGTCGGAAATGGGATCTTGTAGTGCGTAGGCCATTTTGTTAAAATCTTTGCCAAGTCCTCATCTGGCGCCTTGAACAAAATGTGTCGATTTCGGTTGACCCATCCGGCAAGTCCGGATGTTTTAGCGTTCCCCGTCCGCCTACCTTTATAATTTGCCTCTTTCCACAACGGGGGGCCAGCTGGCATATCTTCTGGAAGAACCCCATCCCAGTCGGTGGATAAAGGGGCTTCTGTGTCGGCAGCATGCCCGGAAAGTTTTGTCATGCCCACGGCATCATCAAGCTGCTCGCCGGTGATCGGTTTTTCGGTTGCGGCTTCAAAGTCCTCCGGCTTGCCGGGATCCACCGGCTCCCCTGCCATTTTGCCAGCTAAAATTCTCTCTTGATCAGCCTCCCGCGCCTTCACCGCCAGGGCAACCTTATCATCGATCGATTTGTTCCCCTTCTCTTCCAACGCGTCGATCTTCGCTTGGGTTTTGCCTTTGAGGTCCTCATCGGTTGTGTAGGTGCCGTCGGAGCCACGCGCCAGGTCGGTTACATCCTCAAGCTCCTCTTTGGTTTGAAGCCCTAAAATAACCTCCGGGCATTTTGTGCGCCCGAAGAAAGCAGCCGCCCTGTAATGGAACATCAATTGTGGCATGGTGTTCCATTTAGACTTTTGAACACGGCTGGTTGTCTTGTTTTGCTTATCTTTATCCCAGCCCTCCGCTTTAACCATCTTCCAGTCTACTTTCGGACCGTCCAAGACCTTACCGCTCTTAATTTCTTTGGCCCTGGCAATACAGCCTTTGTCGTCAGTCTTTTGACCGTTTACCAGGTCTTTATCTTCGATAAACTCCAGCGGCTCATAGCGGCCACAAGCGTTTATCAGCGCTATAACCAACTTGCCCTCGATTCCGGGCTTTCCATATATAATGTAGAGTGATTGCATCAACTGAAGCTCGTCCACCCCCAGTCGCCAGGCATAATTTAATGCAATCATACAGTTGCCAATGTTCTTTCTGTAATCCTCTGGCACCATTGTCGCCTCGGCAAACATCTTTGCTACCCTTTGGGCGTTCTCAAAACGCTCGATGTCCATAAAAACGCTTTTGCTTACCGGTACCAGCGCCATCATCTCTTTTGATTGTAAATCCATAATTACCTCCTTTATTTAATCGCCCACGGCGGCAAAATGACGCCGTGTATCTCATGCGAGTATCCAGGCCACTCGTCTTTTTCCAAACACTCCGCGTATGTCTCCAGGACCGGCCGGATGATCATCGAGCCCTGGTCTAAAACGTCTGTGGGCATCTGATAAATCATAAACTCAAACGGCGGATCCTTCTCCTGGGCCACGATGATGTAATCGTAATCGTCGCCGGTGATTTCCTTCATCCCATTGACGTACCACCTGGCTTGAACGTGGTACCCGTAATTGGCGATCGATTTCATAAACTTGTTGTAATCCGCGTCAACGGTCGTTTTGTAATCCAGGATGATTTTTGCCGACTCAACATGAAGATCAGTCCTGAGTTTACACTGAAAATTATAGGTCGGCTCGACCCAAAACCCGGAGCGTTCAGTTATACCGTTCGATACCAGCGCCCGGATCGTGGGCTCTGCATGGAGGATCTTCGCCATTTCCTTGATTTTTTCGTGTTCTAGTCCTGTGATGATTGTTTTGTCGGCCGCCTCCGCCAGAAAGTCCGCATATTCAACCTTGCCGACCTTTGTGTGCCGGTTGATTTCCTGGGGGACGATCGCTACCAGGTCGTCAAAATCATCCGGCTCCAGCAGTCCCACATGGCAAGCCGAGCCAAAGTTCATTGCCGGCGTAGACTCTTTGGGGTTGTGAAGGTCGCTCCAGTAATGCAAAGGCGTTTTTTGGTGCAGCTTATTGATCCCGGAGCTGGAAAGCGCCGCGTAATCGATTGACCTGTGGTACTCCTCGTTTGGGATCCCGTCGAAAATTCCTTGCTCCAATTTATTTCCCTCCTTTCTTTTTTTAAGAAGCCCGACCGACCGCTTCACTGGCCGCGGCCTAATCTTGCCATTAAAGCATTATTACCTGATGGCGAGAGGCAGGATTCGAACCTACACGCTTTCCGATTTGCTTTATAGGGACTCTAGTGGCTCCCACTGTGAATGCGTTACGTTCACACTTTATTATGCGTCTACCAATGACAAGCCCCCTACCATACTCGCTACGGCCTCCAGCTATACGCCGCAGACCACTTGCCAATTCCGCCACTCTCGCCACATTCGGTCATCATCTCAAATAAAGCGCCTGTTGAGCCGCCTGATACGGCTCGATGGCCTCTAAAAAGACCCACAGCGCGAAGGCGATTAAAACTACCGCCACGGACAGCATGACAACCTCAAAAAACCTTTTCCACAGCCAGTCGAACATTATTTCAAGCATCGGCTTTTCCCCCCTATGCCCCTTTCTCTTTCCTTTTCGTGTATGAATCAAAATCCCATACACGACCATTGAAAACGGTATTCTTAGTCCGTACCCGCCGCCTAACAACCACAGGCATCCGGGCAAGGATAGCCGCGCGTCTCAACTTCAGCGCTTTAATCATCTGATCGATGTCGTGTATCAGCTCATCTTCGATGGTGACTTTTTGTAACGCCATGGCCAACTACCACAATGTGTAACAAAGTTTACTTTGACCCGGGCCTCATTCGGTTTTAAGGTATTGCTCAGGGTCAAATTTCGAATCATGTATGGCTTTCGCCATCGTGACCCGGATTTGATGATTCATGCGTGACTTTTGGTTTTGGTCAAGTTTGTCCAGTTCAAATTTGGTGATTTCGGGAATGCGGAGCGTGTATTCTGATGTTAACTTGTCGGTTTCCATGCGATCAGTCTCCCTTGGGAAAGAGTTCATCAACGGGAATGCCGTATATATCGGCAATGGCCTTTTGCAGTTTCGGGGTCTGCCGACGGCCATCAATGATATGGGTTATGTTTTGTCGTGATGTATTAACAGATTGGGCCATGTCCGGCTGAGAAATGCCGGTTAATTTGTGTAAGGATTTGCGAATATTGGGTAACGGAAAGTCTAAAAGCTTAAGCTGGATAACTGCTGAATGGTTTTTGGTGTTCATTTTCTGTCCTTTAGGGTTGTTTTGATGTGTTTCCTATGTTACATAGAGACGTTGAGCTCTTTTGAATATATGGGGCTCATAAACGTAACCTCTGTTATTTGGTTTTAATTTTAGATGGACCAAACTGTATCAATAGCCATCATTTCTGCTTCAGCCGTACTCAGCGGAGTAGTGCTTTCAGCAGCCATATCAATAGTTCTCCTGTTTTTAAACAGAAGACACCAAAAGCAGATGCTGCTTCGCCAAAAGTACGAAGAAATGTTTTTTCACTTTTCAGGCTCTTTACAGTGGATACAAGATTTGCAGAACTCAACATCAAGAGCTCAGCTTTTCTCGCACGCTCAAGACCCTCTTTCCAGGAAAGCCCTGACTCTTTGTCTACTTTATTTTCCTGACATCGTGGACAAGGCAAACGCTTACATTCAAGCTGAATCAGAATATTATGGGTTTGTGGTAAGTTCATTTGACGAAGCAATCCCTATAAACGCTGGTGGCCAAGTAGGGGTAAAGCCGGAATATGAAAAATTTATAAATAATCTGGCCATGAACAAAAACGAATTGGAAAATTGCATAGTAGCTAAAAGGGAAAAATACATTAAATCGTGAGCGTAGCTTCTGTTACTCAGTTTAAACCTATGATACACGCCACGTAAACTTTGTCAAGAAAAAAATGCATTTAAAATGAAAAAAACTATAATAATCTCTAACGCGAAGAGTATTTGTCAAAGGTTTAAGGCCTTTAGGGAGGGCCTTGGATTTGAAAAACCTGTTTATTTTGCAAAACGTTTAAAAATGAACTATACAACCTATCTAAATTATGAAAAACAGCGGGTCCCACCTTCTGATGTTTTATGGCTTATGAAGGAAAAGTTTGGAAAGAAGTTTGACATCAATTGGATTCTTGCGGGTGATGAAACTCGTAAAGATGAAAACAGCTTTGAATTAATCGCTGGCAAAGAAGATCAAGAATATCTTAAGAAGGCTTGCTCTGTATTTAAATCTAAAACGAAAACATCCGCCTCTTTAAAAGAATACATTGACTTTCTTCATGGAAAGACCTTGATTGAATCTAAAAAAAAACTGCAGACCGCGACTAAGGCTGGTCTGGAATTCTAAAAAGGCCATAGAGGCAATGGCGTTTTGTATTCGTGTTTGCTTGTTATAAAGGCTGTTGTGGTGAAGAAAATTATATTTATAATAATTTTATTTTTCTTGTTTTCTATGCCCTCGACTTTGTTTGCAGAAGATCGTTCTGTTTTTGTACATCTAAATGCGAAAAAAGAGAACTTGCGCTTATCGCCGGGGGGGGTAAAAATCGGGGAGGTGTATAAGGACACAAAATTAAGATTTATAGAAAGAAATGAGAAATGGACAAAAGTTTGGGTAGAGGGATGGTTGTGGAACGAATCTCTTAAAATGATTATTAAACAAGGCCAAACCTCTGATAAAAGTGCCAAATCTTCATATCCCATAAAATATGGGAAAATAGAATTACATGGGTATAAAATTGAAGAATTGCCGAAAGATTATAAAGGGGGAGGTTACGGCGAAAAAATACTCCTTAGGCTCCGCATTAAGAACGTCACACCAAAAGAAATAAAATCATGGAAGGCAAGGATGGTTGTAAAGGATCTATTTAATGACGAATTGTTTTCTCTGAATATTAGGAGCATGAACTCGATTAAGAAATATGATTGGTCGCAAGGGGGATTTGTTTTCAAAGATAATCAGTTCGTCGACAAAGAACCGTATGATATTTTGATAGGCATCTCAGACGAAAGCTTAATAATTGAATTACAAAACATAAAAGTGGCTCAATAATAAAGCGAAACCACAATGTCCGTCATTCAACGAAAAGATGGCCGGTGGATTTGTCAATACCGGATCCCCGGCAAGAAAAACAAAACCCAGGAATATTTCGGAAGGGGTCTAGAGGCTGAACGGAAGGCCAGGGACCGAAACCAGGAGATCCTTGATTCTCAAAAACCCATACGAAAAGCTCATCGACCGTCACCGTCTTTTTGGGACCTGGCCCAGGCCTATATAGTTGCCAAGGAAGGGAGCATCACCACGTCCACAAAAGACGATCTATTTTACAAATTAAACGGCAATATCCTCCCGGAAATAGGACACCTCCCGACCGCCCAGGTCACGCCATACAGGATCGATCAATATGTTTATAAGCGGTTAAATACTGTCAGGAGTTTTCAAAACCCCCTGATCCCCCCACGCAAGATCAAGGCGACTACCGTCCACCGTGAACTGTCCATAATCCAAGCGATTCTTAATTTCGCTGCAAAGCGGCAATACATCCTTGACAATCCGATCAAAGGGTACGAAATGCCGAAACGTGACGATGAAATAATCCAGCCCCCGGCTCACCATGAGATCCTGGCTATCCTCGAGCACTCCCCGGCGCACCTGGAACGAGCTATCGTGATTTGTTATTTCACCGGCTTGCGGCCCGGCGTAGAATTATTCGGGTTGACTTTCGATGATATCAACTGGACCGATCGAACCATCCTGATCCGGTCGGCAAAAAAAGGCGGTCTTAAAAAACGAGAAGTCCCCCTCCATCAGGAATTTTTCGGGTACCTTATGCGATGGAAAAATCAGAAACGACAGAAATATATCATCGAATACAAAGGCAAGCCGATCTCATCGATCAAGAAGTCGTTCATCACCGCAAAAATGAAAGCCGGAATAACCAGGCGGATGCCGCCCTATGCGTTCCGGCATAACTTCGCTTCAATTCTCCTGCGCCGGGGCGCGAATCTCAAAACCACATCGGAGCTTTTGGCACACACTCGGACTGAGACCACGACCAGGATTTATCAACACATCGATATGGACCTGGCCCGGGATGCGATAAGCAAGCTGCCCCCCCTTGGCAAATCAACCCCCGACACAATCCACAGACTAAAAAGGGCGACCCGTTAAGATCGCCCTTTCAACTAAGTGGGATACAGCCCCGCTTGTGTTATTTGTGTCACTCCCCGCCGCGAACGTTTTATAACCGGTGTTGTCAAACGTACGCCCCAGGTGAAGGGAGTTAATTGACTTGATCCTGGGTTTTGATGGGCCAACATGATCGCTAAATCAATGCCATCCGACTATTCTATATATTTATAATATCGCTTTGTCAACCCCTATGTGTGGCCCCCTGGTAAACTTGGGAGGGGCTGCCAATGGGTAACGTCGAATATTATCTCACGCATAAGATTTTCCCAGTGAAAGAGTATTGGACCGTCGTGCGTCCCATCGGTAATAAACAATTCAACAGTAGGAATTTTTCCCTTCCGTACTGCCAACCACTGACATGAGCCCCATTCATTTTTAAATTTTGGAAGCTGCTCTTTGACCGATATCCATTCCATCCCCCACCTCCTGTATATTATGTTTTTGTCAACCCCTGACATCCCCAAGCTGAGGGCTGTCAAATAAACCACTCTAAACCCCAATAAAATAAGGCTCTGACAGCCGGGCGCAGCGTTCGGGACGCTGGGGTCGCTGGTTCAAATCCAGTCGTCCCGACCAAGCGGCAGCAAGGGTTCACGCGATATTTAACAAACCTGAAAAATCCCAATATTGACATCCCCCGCTGTCAATGTGTTCCTAAACTGTGTCTTCATCTCCATTGGGAAAAAAGACATGCAAGCCGTCTTTTTGTGTGTCCGCCCCAAGTATACAAGGCACAGCCGTCTTAGGGCAACCACTAAACCCCATCTCTGCAGCCAAAGCTCTAACGCCTTTCATGAATGCCTCGGTGCACTTTTTACAGGCCCAAAATTCTATTTTATCTTCCGGGCCGGACCATCCAATAGCTTCGTCATCTATGTATTTCCCTTCATAGTAAGACGAGATAACAAATGGTTTGTTTACTTCTGGTCTTTCGATAGGGTCATATTTTACTCCTGAATCAGCAATGAATCTTCCGCAAAGATCGCAACTCCATTTCATTGACATTTCATTTCCCCCTCCTTTTCAACTTGTAAAACCCAATCAACGCCCTCTCGACAAGCTTAGCCTGTGATCCAGGCATCTTTTGCAGCCGTCGAAACAGCCAGATCGACAACCAGAAAGTCACCTTCTTTTTGGTTTTCGGTTTCGTGGAGCCGAGCGGGCGCCCAGCCCCTGGTTGCTTACCGCCTCTCATGGTTATAATATAAGCCCTTTTAGATTAATTGTCAAGTCTTTTTATTAATAAAAATGGAATAAAAAAGGGCGGCCCGTTCCCCTCGAGTAAATTTTATGAACCTAAATATCTGAATTAACTTAAACTATTTATGTCCATCAATTCCCCTCGAGTAAATTTTCTAAGAAATTTACTAGAGGGGAATTTTCGGTTGATCCGGATAAAAAAGGAAAAGCCCTGGGGCGGTTCATCACTCCGCCGGATCCAGGGCTTTAGAGACCCGGCTATCCAGGGGTGCCCGATACACCCCTTAGCGGATAGCCGGTATGTGGAAAGGAGGTACAAACCCCCTCCATGGAAGGGCTACGTTAAAACGAACATGAGCTGCAGCAGCCCGATCGCTACCAGGGCCGCCAGGTTGATAATGTCTTCGATGCCGTTCATCTCAGTCTTGTCCTCGGATGCACCTGTAGATGGATGTGCTCGTTCAGGCC
>DRHF01000243.1 GCA_011049715.1 Desulfobacterales bacterium | reverse complement strand
TTTTAATTTGTTTTTTTGTGGTGGATCCTCTTTTTGTTCCTGTTCATGGATTTCGTGGTTTAGTTTTAAAAGGCGCTTTAAGACTTCTTTTCTGACATCAGGTGAAATTGTATAGCGAATGCGGTCGTTTTCCGGTAGATAATCAACCTCGTAAAAGTCATGGGTTAAATCTATATCTTCCCAGTCATAAGCTCTAAGAACCGTTTCGTCCATTTTTTTGTGCAGGCAGCGAAGTTCAAAAATGCCTTGCACTGCTTCATTGAAGGAACAGGTGTTTTCTGTTCGTTTGAGATGATTCCAGAGACTTATTGTTTCTTTACCGTGCTGCTTCTCAATCTCTTTTTCCAGTAGGTCGTTGTTAATGACCGACAACTGTTTATTGTGAAACAGATTGTAGGTTTTGGTTAAACCAAGTTGAATTTTGAGCATAAGTTTTTTACGGTGTTCGTGATAGGATTCACCTATTTGTTTCAGCTCGGATTTCATTTCGATAGTGAGATGTTGGGGAAAAGAAAAGGTTTCAAAACAATTTGAAGGGGAATAGTTCACAGTTGACATACCACCCAGCGTGGAGCTGTACTTTCTTGCCCAGCATTGATGAAATTCTGAATTCAAAATACT
Organism: Desulfobacterales bacterium; assembly: GCA_011049715.1. Taxonomy (GTDB): domain Bacteria; phylum Desulfobacterota; class Desulfobacteria; order Desulfobacterales; family UBA2156; genus UBA2156. The sequence goes on along the minus strand of DRHF01000243.1, from coordinate 12,401 downwards.
TACAAACTCAAAATTTGAAAATATGGTAACAACTATTTTTTCATGAAAAACCTTATCACATTGTGAAAAAACAAATGCTTGATATTTACCAACACGTGCTACAATCAGAACTCGTTCCAATGTCTCAATTGTCCGGTAAAGTTTTGGGCGCTTATCTGCATAAATCCACCATTTTTCAGGGAGTGGCTGCCTTAAAACATATTGTCCCTTGTCATTTTCTCTTTGCCTTTCGGGCTTCATTAGTCGTTCAACAATTTCAAAGCAATCCGGGTATTCCTTTCGGCATTTTTCTTTTGGCCAGTCAAAAAAATTGATCACCCACTGGCTGGGGGCTTGGTCCGGGTTGGTATTCAAATTCTCGCCGTTGAGATATGGAAACAGCACATCCTTGTTTTTGGAGTTCTTTTCAATCAGTTTTATGGCCTCTTGCGGTTCAAGGATAAATCCCTTCCCAAGTATATAAGATCCAATAAAGCTTTTATTTGCATTTTGAAGTAACGGATAAGGATTGCCGGTTGTTTCGGCATCATCCAGATAGGAAGTGATTTGGTCAACCACTTTGTTGCCCAAGACAAACGGCTGTTTCCATTTTCCCTTATAAATACTGACCAGCGCTACCTCAACCGCTGCAAGCCCCGGCCATTTCATGGAACGAATAGCGAAATTGATACAGCCACCTTGGGAAACAATAATATCGAGCCCACCCTGTCTTGCTTCTCCTTGAGCTATAGTGTTGGTTGCAATAAGTGCCTGAAACCCTGATGGCTTGATAATGTCGAATATTCTTCTAAAAAAGTATCCTACCAGTTCAATTGCACCTGCAGGGGCATAATAATATCTGACCCATCCAAGAAATCTTTCTCCCAAGGTTCCCTTGAGTTTTCGATTACCAAGAAACGGCGGATTTCCCAGGATACAGTCAAACCCACCTTCCTCAAAAACCTCTGGAAATTCCAAAAACCAGTGAAAAAACTTTTTCTCTATTACTGTAGCCATGGCCAGGGCAACCGCCTGCGAACCCATGAGAGGTTTGATGCCTGTTAAGTGCTGCCGGAAAATATCATCGGTGATGATCTTTTTGGTGTTGCAAAGTGTCTTTGAAATAAAAAACTGAGCTGTCTGAATATCGGCCAGGGTTTTTAACTGCCACCACGAATCACCGGAAATTAGATTTTGGTATTCGGCGCGTTTATGCTCGATCTCTTTGATTGAGTTTTCGGGAAGCGCGTTAAACGATGCGAAAACCTTGGAAATGTCGATGAAGGATTTTTCTATTCGTGCAAATTCGGCATGCTCATAGAACGTTTTTCTTTGTTCTGCTGTAGTTCTTTCCTGTTTATTTTTTTTAGCAAACTCAGCCCGGATGTCCTTGTCGTCATCCGACATTTTTTTAAAAGCTGCATCGGCAATTCCATTTTCAAGCTCTTCCTTGTGCGCCAAACCAACAATAGCGTCTCCGCACTTGATGTGATGATCGAGGAAATTTAATGGTTCGCCAGGATTATGGGCTTCAAGCCACAGAGCCACTTTGCATAGTTCCACGGCCAACAGATTTTTATCCACACCGTAAATGCAGGATTTGACCACATCTCTGATAGCCTGACGTAAAGGTGCAGGAGATGGCTGGTCTTCGCCGGTTCTCACTCTGGCAAGTTCTGTTCCGATACGGCGAGCGGCATTTAATAATATATGCCCGCTGCCGCAGGCTACATCGCAGACCTTGATGGATAATAAGGCTTTTTCTTTTTCCGATGTCCTGTCGGATGATTCCAGCTTATCTTTAATGACATAATCGAGCGAATGCCTGATTAGAGGCTGAACCAGCTCATCCGGTGTATAGTGAGATCCGGATGATGATCGTTCGGTTCCCTTAACAAGGTCTAACTTGTAAAATCCGTTTTGTCTGGTAAACACGGGCTCATATTCTAAAAGTCCCTCGTAAACAGAGCCGAATTCTTCAACATTTAACGAGGCATAGTTTACCCGCATTTTCTGTCCGGTATTTTTGTTGATAAAGACATTTAGGTTTCTTAAGCATTCTAAAAGAATCTGGTTATCAAGATTGCAATTATTCAAAATACCGATGGCATGATACCCGAACAAATCACCGGCCAAGGGTTTAAGTCCCAGATGCTTTCCCTTGGTTTCATTTTCAAAAAGATAAAAGGTGTTTTTAAGGGCAATCCAAAGATCGCTGAAACGTTGATCGGCCAGATGCTGTTTTTCACATAGCTTTCTTAGATGATTGACACTGTAAAATTCATAATAAATTTCTCTTTTGGATTTGTCCGCATCGGCAGGAAAAACCAAACTTCGTTCCTCAATGACCATCAAAAACAGCAGGCGGTATATCAAACGAAGTTGATACTGATAAAAATCCTTGGGCGATATTTCATTATTATCAATCTTTTCTCTAAGCTCATTATTATCGGCATGTTTAAGAAAACCATTTGCAAGTGAGCGGATAGAACTTTCAACTGCCTGGCTCAAACCTTCTCTTATCCTTGAACCGGAATCCAGGGCATCCTGATGATATTTTTCAATCAGGCTGTCTGCACCCAGATCTGTTTTAGCAGGCATACGGCTTGAATGGAGCAGACGATACATGACGGCAAAATCGGCGAAGTGCTCTTCATCCATCATGGTCTCTAAGTCAAACTCAAGAAAAGACAGCTTGATCAGCCGGCTGCTATCCCGCAAAAGCCGAAAATGCAGTCCGTTTGTAACTATGGTGTAAAGGTTTTCGGTGAGATTAATATATTCCTGCAAGAGCGCATGGGGCGACATCCGGGTACCGCCTTCTTCTCTTTTTCGATCAAGGCTGTCATTAAAACCGACAATATGAACCGGAAAACCATCCATATTGGTCGCCCGATGACTGATAGCATAAGATTTCCCGTTAACCGTTTCTGCCTTTGAAAGCTGGGCATCATACCCAAACAGACCAAGCAGGGGGATCATCCAGAACTTACGGGTTTCAGTGGTGCCGTATCCTTGATCGACAACTTTATCTCTCTGGCGTTTGAATATACGCCACAAATCCTGAGCATCCGCCCAAGCTCTTACAATTTCATCCTTGACTTTGATTTTGGTATCAAATCCAAAATCCTTGGCAAGCTGCCCCCCCAACTCTCCCTGCTCAATCTTATCCAGGATATCAGCGGAAAGAATGGCGCCTTCTATTCGAATGGTTGTATATTTCATAATCGTTATCTATATTGTATTGTCAGGCAGCAGGATATAGATTCCCATTAAATCCATTGGCAGAACCGGCTCGACCGCCTTGAACCTTGTCCCGCCCATCACTTTTCTAAAGCGCTCATGCGCTTCAATCAGGATCTCAGCCCTTTTAAGGGCTATATCATCAAATTTCTTTCTAAGATCCGATACATTTCCAATTTCATTATCAAGAAAGTTTGCTCTGGCCTGATCGCTGATATTGGCTGAGGGTAGTGCCTTTGCCATGAGATTTTTTACTTCATCCTTATCCAGAACGTCATTATCAGAAGGACTCCCCCTGTAACCCCATAAAAGCATCTCTTCAGCTACAAACTGATTTTTGCCCTGCTTTTCCTCAATAACGTTTCTAACCCTGAACAATAGAAGGGTTGTTTTAATTTTAACATCTCTGCATCTGATGACCGCAGACCTTGCCGGTCCGGTTTCGATATTACCACTGACGGCATTTGCCATCAGGAGCTGGCAGAGCTGTTCGACAAAAACATGATTTCTACCCAGATACAGATAACCTTCCGGCGTGGGTGAAAAAAAACTAACCTTGATTCGTTCCTTGGCCGGCAGCACACTTTTCATAACTGTAGGCAGGTTTGCGGTATACAGTGTGTACCCATTTGTCTTTTTATCTTTTGAGATCTGGACACCCATAATGTTTAAGAGGGCTTCGGTAACAAAGGCCTCGACCGTTTCCGGGTTTCCAATGGCCTCGTCGGCCTGTTTAAGATCCTCTTCTATTTCATTGGCTTTGATGACATGCTGGGCAAAAATTGTCCTTGAAGCGGTTTCACGGTCAGCCGCTGCTTCAATGGCTTTTGTGGCAATCAGCTCCTTTTGTCTGACCTCATCGATTTCACCAAAATCAAAGGTGAGCTGTTTGGCATTGCGTCTTTTTGCGGCTGCCTGTGAATCCGAGATGACCGCCTGAAGAACCGAATCCATCAGGGATTTACTGTCTTCGGGAAATGGTATCGAAATTCCTGTGGAACGCCTGATTTCTCTGACCTTTCTTAAAAGAACCTTTAACACCACACCGTCTATGGGATTGTTGGTGCCATACAAAAGATAGGCCTTGACCGTTTCCGCCTGCTGTCCGTAGCGGTCGATCCTGCCTTCACGCTGTTCCAAGCGGTTTGGGTTCCACGGCAAGTCATAATGCAAAACCGCTGTAAACTGATCCTGCAGGTTGATGCCTTCGCTTAAACAGTCGGTAGCGATAAGTACTTTCCGGGGCGATGATAACATCTCATCGATTCGCGATTTACGAATTTCATCCGGATCTTCGCTTGTCACCACTTGGACGTTGATTTTCTTTAAACTTTCTTTAAGGATCTCACCCAGGTAATTGGCGGTTTTAATAAAACGGCAAAATACCAGCGGATTGTAACCTTCTTTGAGCCACTTCGTGATAATCTCAAACGTTTGAGCAGCTTTCAGGTCATGCTTGATACCATGAAGATCCTCTAATTGGGCCGCAAGATGATTCAGCTTGTTATTTTCCGAATCAGTCCAGTCGGTTTTACTGATAATTGAGGTTGGGGCAAAATCCCTGGCGCTGTCATAATCATCATCCAAGACCGGGTTGGCATCCGAATCAAGATCTTCTTCCGGTTCAGCTTCAAATGCCCCCTTTTTTATCCTATTTTTAATCATTTCGACACCGGCAGCAGGGCTTGACATGACACCTCTTAGCAAGGCAAGGGCGGTCCAGTATCTTAACCGCTTTCTTCCTTCGTGCAGATCGGTGCTTCTGGTTAAGCCAAGGGCAAAATCAAGAATATCGTCATAAAATGCCGAATATTTTTCCGATAAGTCATATTGGAATTCACCGGCATCGCGTTTGGGAAAAGGGGTGTCTTCGTTCATCCACTTTTCAACATCGGCTCGCCGGCGCTGGACATAATATTTTGCAAGGTCACGACGTTGTTTATTAGAAGCGTTTGGAAGATCAAGGGATTGGTATTCAGGTTTAATCAAGCCAAGCAATGAGCTGAATTGTTGGGCCTTGCCGCTGTGGGGGGTTGCGGTGAGATACATCATATGCTGGCCTGGCTTTTTTGAAATATCTCTGATGAGCTTGTGTCTTTGCTGCTGAACAGTCTTTGCGCCTGCTGCAATTGTACAGGTATGGGCCTCATCGACAATAATTAATTCTGGGCACTGCTGGATAAATACCTGCCTGCGCTGATCGGATTTTATATAATCAATTGATATGACCTGATAAGGGTAATGGTGAAACACACTGGTGTCATCCGGAATTTCCCGGTCCAGCCTTGCCTGAGTATTGGACCGGATAATTACCGCTTCTATGCCGAATTTGTCTTTCAGTTCGGCCTGCCACTGATCGCACAAGTGGGGCAGCACGATAACGGCAAAACGCTTGATCACTCTTCGTTCAAGCAGCTCTTTTAATACGATCAGGGCTTCGATGGTTTTACCCACGCCGACATCGTCCGCTATTAACAGACGCATGGGGTCTTCCTGCTTGAGCGCCATAATCAGTGGGACCATCTGGTAGGACCTTGGCCGGAAAGAAAACTTTGCTATGGACCGGAAAGGCCCGGCACCGTTTCTAAATGCCAGCCGTGCTGCATTATACAGCTGCCGCGCAGAAGCGATATCTCCCAGATCTTTTGCGGAAGGAAGGGGGAAGCTGGTAGATTCGATCCTGTCATCGGCAAAAGCAAGCGGCAGATAAATGCCGGTTATTTCTTCTTCCGACCCGCCAAGTGGTTTTAATAAAACGAGCTTCTCATCATTTGAGGGCAGAACGACCCAATCCCTGTTTCTGGCTGTAACCAGAGATCCCGGTTGGTATTTCATGGGTTTATTTTACCTTTTTAAAAATGTCGGGCCGTCTATTAATGATCTCTCTGAGCGAATCCATGTAATAATATACAAATACCTGATCCCCACGGTTTAGAATCGTAGCGCGCTGTTCTTTATCCTTTTTCTTGGTATCTGGCTTATCATGAGGAGTTCCATCACAGAACACCCACACATCCGGTTCATAGAAGAAGTCGGGCTGGCAATAGATGCCTTCAACGGTCTTCTGCGTATCATCGGGCAGTTTCAGACCGTTGTTATAAAGATAGTTTAAAAATTTAAGCTCAGTTGAGGAGTTGGGATCGATACCATTTAAAAGCTGCTGGTATTGTTCTTCGTAATCATTGAATTTTCTACTGGTAATGATTTCAACATCACATATTTTAAGTTTTTGAAGAGCGTCCTGTATTTCAAAACGATTTATCTGGTCATGATAGCGTTGATTATAATAATTTAAAAGATCATCATAAGACGCCTCGTCCTGGTAGCTCTCATCATCATAGCGGCAAATCCGGATGGCTTCTGAAATAATATTTTTAAAGACATCCTTGTCTTCAATAAATTGGGACAAAATTCCGAGACTTCCTTCTGATGCCTCGTATAAGAAAATATTGGGTTGAGATGGATCCCCCATCAGTTCGGCGCCGATTTCTCTGGATTCGATTTGAAATACATTTTCAACCGCCTGTTTTAAAGCGTACTGCAAGGTGACAACCCCTTCAGGAGTAAGCGCCAGCGATTTTATCGGCTCAATATATAGGGCGTCTGCTGTATCATGTGTGACCAGCTTCACCCTGCGGACCGGTTCGGAAGATTCAACCGTGGTGTCAAATGTTTCTTTTTTCCACATGCCTGAATTTAGACCCATTAAAAAGCCCCTTTCCTTTGACCGCCACCATTTGTTGTTGACCTGGACCAGCCGTGCACAGGGAAGAAACCGAACAAATAAGAACTCGTCCTCATCATTTTTAATCTTAGCCGTGCGCATATTGTCCAGACCACCAGCTGGCATGGTAAAATAGGTTTTGATATCAAACCCTCTTGATAGCCGTTCTTCTTCTTCACAGGAAATCCGGTCCATTTCCCTTGCGCGGGTTTCAGACATTTCAAGAAGATCCCTCAAGATCTCCTTGTTTTCCCCGCCACTTAACGAAACTTTACTGAAAGGGCAGATCTCGTAGTCGTATTGATCCTCCATTAAAATATAGCCGGATTTGGTGCTGACCTTGGCAGGCTTTAGGTATGATTCCGTATCCTGTGCAAGCAGCTGTTCAATCTGGTATTTGGCACCTTTATGATAAATGATATTACGCGGCCCGAACTCTCTTAAAGCAATAAATCTTGGCCGAGATATATATTCGCCGGAATCCCCTATGGGGATATATGTTCTGATAGGCAGGCGTGTAAAGTTATACCCGGGCAAAAACCCCTCTGATGCAAGATACCGGTACGGATAGAATTCGGACAAACTGCTTTTTGATGATTTATTTTCCAAAAGCTCACGTTGCCTGATTGCCTGCACCCAATTCCTTTTTGCCTCTTTCATCTCATCAGAATTGCTTGCGTAAAGGCCACTGTTCGCCATTTCATGGGCGTCATTAGACTGTTTGAGTGCGGCTATATATAATTTTCGCCATCTATTAAGAGACGAGTTAAAACTTTTAGGGGCTAGGCTGATAACCCGGTCGATCCATTCATCATTTAGCCAGAACATTGAGTCCGATTTGGTCGCTTTAAGATCGGCGACAACTTTTCCAAAAATATATTTTATCTGATTCCTGGACTGCTGTCCTAAATTCAGCTGTGCCTGGACTTCAGCCAGCAAAGGAAAATTTTCTTTATCATCCTTATCAAAAAGATCGATCAAATGCTGATTGAGTTCATTTAGTTTAACCTCGGCCAAAAAAACCGCATTCAGGTGCGACTCCAGCAATTCCTTGTTTGTCAGATCAATTTTGGGTGGCGCTACAATCCCCGATACAAGATCGGTTGCATGTTTGAAATAATGGCTGTCATGGGGAGAGTAAACGGAGCAGCTTGTAAATATCAAGGCTGCCTGCCCACTTCTTCCCGCCCGGCCGCTTCTCTGGGCATAGTTTGAAGGATTAGGAGGAACATTTCTCATATGAACTACATTCAAATCAGAAATATCAATACCAAGCTCCATAGTTGGTGAACAAAACAAGGCGCTGTATACCCCTTTTTTGAAATTTTGTTCTCGCTCTATTCGGTCCTCATTTCCAAGCTGACCGGTATGCTCCCTTCCGATCAGTTTCTTTCGGTTTCTAAAATCGGTTCGATACAATTTTTGATAAAACGTATTTGGTTTTTGTTTATATTCTTTATAGGATCTTATTTTGACATAATCCGGTTTTACGGTTTTACCATCTCCCATCTTCCATATAATCTGATCGATTCTGAGCTGATACAAAAAAGTTTCTTTATTTTCCTTATTTTTCCCGGCGGTTTTATTCAACCAGCCGGCTTCGGTCAAAAGCTTTAGTAACTGTTTAATAAATTCCTTATAAGTTTTATTGTTAAAAGTAACCCCGTTTTGTTTAGCTTCATACTTTAGATATTTACCCAGTGCGCTGGCGGGTCCGACACTGTTCCAGTATACTCTGGATCCCCTTTTGAGTGGCTCATATGCCATCCTTACCGGATCAGCTATTTTTTCATTTTCATCAAATTTCCATGGAGGTCTTAATCGTTCTTTAATCTCTTTGCTTTTTTCATTAATAGCTTTTGGCGTTAAGTATTCTTCGCTGAATAATGCATAGGCTTTCCTGAAAAATTCCAAAATCTGATATATAATATTCTCTCTATCATCAGGTGTAAGACTCTCAATAAAAGGAACCTCCTGCCAACTTTCATCAGAAGCACAATTTTCTTTAAGATGTTTATATTCAATTGACAAAAGGGCACATTGCTCCAGATTGGGGAGCACAACCCGCCAGCCGCGTCTTAAATCATAAAGGGCGCGATACATTAAATAATTTTTCAATGCATTTTCATTGTCTTTAATAACGCTGGGAAATTGTGCTGATGAAATAGCGCAATATTCGTCTGAAGGCAGGTCAAGGGCCTCGAAGATGGATTGATCTAGGTTTGTAAAATCTCTTTCCTTGTATTTGTTAAGTGCCTGATAAATTGCAGATCTGAGTTGAACGACTTTTAACGAATCGTTGAAATGGCCGGATTGGAGGGCTGCATCCTGTCTATTGTCAGTAAAACTTAACAGCTTTTGGTCTTTTTTATCAAAGCCATGATCTTCTAATTGCGTTAAAATAGAATATGACAGAACCGTTGTCGAGGTACTGCGGCCTTCGCTGCCCAGTTTGGTCAATTTTGTTGCTTCATTTGTTTTGGGGTCGTATTGAGCCCCACAAGTGAGGTCAAACAGTAACTTGGCCGGCATAAACCAGCCTTCATGTTTGTATTGGTTTTTGTATGAGAAATTTCCTTTTTGATCGAAATAGATCTTTTGAGGCAGGCGGTCTTTATATTTTTTTTGAGGTTTGTAGTTGCCTGATTTGTCAATTTGTACCCAGGTGTCCGGGAGCTGTTCAAGATCGGTTTCAGGGTTCCATATATCGTTACCTAAGATGACATATCCTGATTTGATGTCTTCTTCCCCGCTTAAAATTTCCCGGAATTCACGAGGCCTCAAGGCTTCATTATCAATATCCTCATTTACACAGATAAATTCGTGGCCGGATATCCGGCTGAATACAACTGGAAATAAAGGGATTTTGCTGTCACCGCGGCCTTTGTGATTTACAGGATTGAGGCTGATATGGCGGTCTTCACTATTGTCTAATGATACATAAACCGCTCCAGTTTGTGATATCAACTGGTGTACTTTATATGGCAGGTAGGCGTATATTTTATCTTTTAGGTTTTTATTTACATTGGATAGCCAACTCAGGTAATTTTTTAATTGTGATTTGCAAATTGAAAAATCAAGCCCGGTTTCTTCGGCAAGGTATTTCACAACCTGTGTAAATTTCATGGGCTTTTGCCTTACAAGCATACCATCGTTTTCAGTCAGTGCGATTTTATTTTCAAGCCATGTGCTTAAAGGAAAGTTTTTTAAATTTTCCTCTGAAGCATCAGTATTGATCTCATTTTCAAGAGCATCTATTAATTTCTCTTTATCAGGCAGCCTGCCATCTGGATCAAAACATCTATCCAGATATTCATTGACAATCTGGTCTTCAATAAAAAGGGACCCAAATATTTTAGAAGCTACTTTTGCAACTTCATTTTTTTGTCCTGAAATAGTACCCTCAGATACCATAGTCGCTGAAGTGCCTATACATAATATTTCTTTTACAGCCTGAGCTTTAATCCTTCTTATCAATAGAGAAACATCAGAGCCCTGTCTACCCCGGTAGGTATGGAGTTCATCAAAAACCAGAAATTTAAGATTTTCAAAAATTGAATTTCGAATGATATCTTCTTTTGACCGGGTTAAAATTAACTCCAGCATCATATAATTTGTTAAAATAATATCCGGCAGTTCACTTTTAATTCTTTGTCTTTCATCTGCATCTTCCTGACCGGTGTATCTGGCATATGATATTGGAAAATTCTTGTCGGTTGTTTTTTTATAATTATCTTTGTATTTGTCTATTTCATCGCACTGAGAATTTATCAAAGCGTTCATTGGGTAAACAATTACCGCTTTGATCCCTTCTCCTGGTTTATTTCTTAAGAGATAGTCAAATATAGTTCCTAAAAAAGTTAAAGATTTCCCGGACCCAGTACCTGAAGTTACAATAAAATCTGTACCCGACACACCTTTTTTTAAAGCTTCAACCTGATGTTTGAAAAGCGTATAGCCTTTAAAGATATTCGCAATTTCAGGGTGTATTGTACCGCTTTCAGTAAGCTCTTGAACAGACTCACCCTCTTCAAAAGAAGGATTAAATTGAATTAAAGGCTCTGGCCAATATTTTCCATCATCTATTTCAGCCTCGACTACCTCTTTTATCCGTTTATCTTTAATATTTATAAAACTACTCAGTAATGTCCGGTTAGATTCTTGCATGTATTAATTTAATAAGACGGTAAAAAAATCAAAAAAATGCTTGACAATTAAAGTGAAAAATTTTTGCGGCACCCTGTATTATTAACAATAATTACAGGGGGTTATAACTATGCCGCGATCATTTAAACCGTACCAAAAGAAGCACTTTGCACCGTCTTTTTATCAATTATATCTACCGGTTATAAAAATACTACCCGAGACACCGGTACTCGAATCCAGAGGGGATAAACCGTTGCAAATGACCTTCGAAGATCAGTTAAAAGCACTAATCTTTTTTCACCTTGAAGAACATAACTCGGGCCGTCATCTCATTCAAGTCCTTAAAGAAGATGATTTCGCTCGTAACAACATCGCTCCGGAAGATGGCATCGAAAAAAGTAGTTTCTTCGAAGCCATCAATTCCAGGGGGCTTGAACAACTGGAATTCGTATTTAAAAAACTTAGCTGCGAAGCATCTAACATACTGCCCAATCAGCATCCTGAACTCGGTGAACTTATTGCCTTTGATGGTTCACTGATTGACGCAGTACTCTCGATGACCTGGGCTGACTACAGAAAAGGTTCCAAAAAAGCCAAAGTTCATATCGGCTTTGACCTAAACCGTGGTATCCCAAGAAAGATATTTCTAACAGATGGCAATGGTGCTGAAAGACCATTTGTCAATAAAATACTCTCACCTGGCCAAACAGGGGTAGGTGATCGAGGTTACCAAGAACATGCTCTTTTTGACTTGCTGCAGGCTGAAGGCAAAAGCTTTGTGATTCGGATAAAGGCCGGTACAACCAAAAAGCTTATTAAAGAACATGAAGTTCACCCTGACAGTATTGTTTTTTATGATTCCGAGGTTCTGTTAGGTACTGTGGAAAACAATAATCAAACTAAAAAATCTGTCCGTCTTGTCGGTTATCGTGTAAATGGTGTTAATTACTGGATAGCAACGGATCGCAGGGACTTGACCGCAGAGCAAATTGCTCAGATTTATAAGCTCAGATGGAACATCGAAATTTTTTTTGCATGGTGGAAACGTCACCTACGAGTGTACCACCTCATTGCAAGAAGCGAGTACGGATTGATGGTACAAATTCTTGGAGGTTTGATTACATATCTGCTCCTTGCGATTTATTGCCACAAAAATCATAATGAGCCTGTAAGTATTAAAAGAGTTAGAGAACTGAGGATACAAATACAAAATGAACTTCGTGATTCCGGTAGCTCTACAGATTCATTTATTTTCAAAGAACAAAAAGGTTGCCGGTTACATGCAAGAATCTAACCGGACATTACTGAA
>DRHF01000242.1 GCA_011049715.1 Desulfobacterales bacterium | reverse complement strand
GTTGAGACCGTTTGAACATCCCGAGAGTTGATGATATTTGCCACCACGATTTCCGCATCCATGCATCTGGCCAGCTTTGCCGCATAGCTAAAAATACCGGGAGAATATCCTGAAAATGCGAGGGCGGCCAGTATCTTTTTTATTTCATTCATTATCTCAGGTTCCTTTTGTCAGTAGCCGCTTAACCCGCGGCCGTCTTTGGAATGCGAACTCTCTGCATCAGGTAGATCAGACCATAAACTGCAAGGCCGATCGGATAGACCCAGTACCGCTGGTCGTGCGCGATACCGATCCATGACGAAACCGCGTCAGGACGCATTAGCATAACTGTAACGGATAGAAATAGCGGCACCTCGTAAAACCTGTTGCGCGCCACAAACCACCCCTGGGTGGCGGACGCAAAGGCAAAGTTACCGATGCAGGCCATCAAAAATATGAGGATTCCCTGGACCCAGCTGTCGATATTGTAAAGGATCAAGTCGCTGTTAAAAATGAACATAAACGGCAGGATGGCGGTTCGGATGTCATACATAAACCCCTGCAGGCCGGTTGCAATCGGTGGCGACTTGGCAATTGCGGCAGCCGCATAGGCGGCTAGACCGACCGGCGGCGTATCATCGGCCAGGATGCCGAAATAAAAACAGAACAGGTGAGCCGACATCAGAGGAACAAACCATTCCTGGTGCCCGGCAATGGTTACGATGGCCGGTGCGGTCAGAGAAGCCATGACGATATAAGTTGCAGTGGTCGGGAGCCCCATACCGATGACCAGGCTGGCTATTGCGGTAATCACCAGCATCAAATAGATGTTACCCATGGAGATGACGTCGATGATTTCGGTGATCAGTCCGCCGAGGCCCAGAGCAACAACGCCGACAATGATCCCTGCCGCAGCTGTCGCGAGAGCAACCGCTACCATGTTTCGGGCGCCGGTGGCAAGGGAGGAAAAAATGTCGATGATACTCTGCCGAAACGCAGGCCCGATCGGCTGCTTGTTCAGATATGCCTTTACAGGACCCTGAAATAGCATCAATGCTGCCATGACCCATATGGCATGAAAAGCGGCTAGCTCGGGTGAATGCCGTGCGATAATCAGTTCATAAAGAAGCATACCGATCGGTATCAGGAAATGTGCCCCGCCGATAAGTGTTTTAAAAAAAAGAGGGAGTTCAGCACGGGGAATCCCCTTTAGTCCCAGCTTGGATGCTTCAACATGGGTTATAAAGAACAGGGCTGCATAAGAAGCAAACGCCGGTATGATGGCGGCCTTAACCACCTCTATATAGGGAACATTCACATATTCGGCGATAATAAAAGCCGCCGCACCCATGATCGGCGGCGCCAACTGGCCGTCGGTGCTGGCTGCGACTTCAACGGCTGCGGCTTTGGTGGGAGGATAACCGACCTTTTTCATCATCGGTATGGTAAAAGTTCCGGTCGTTACGATGTTGGCGATGCTGGAACCCGATACCATCCCTGTCAGTCCGCTTCCCACAACAGCGGCTTTTGCAGGGCCGCCTTTAAACCCGCCCAAAAGGCTCAGTGCGAGCTGGATAAAATAGCGCCCTGCCCCTGCCTTGTCCATCATGGCGCCAAAAAGGACAAACAGAAACACAATGGTTGCAGAGACGTCTAAAGGAATCCCATAAATTCCTTCCGTGGACATGCTCATCTGACCGACAAATCGGTTCACGGAGACCCCTTTAAACGAAATAACATCCGGCATGTAAGGGCCGAAAAATGCATAACCGATAAACAACATTGCGATGATCGGTAAAGCCGGACCGATCACCCGTCGTGAAGCTTCAAGCAAAAACACGGTCAGGGCAACCCCCATAATGACATCTTGTGTTATGGGTGCACCATAACATGTTGTTATTCCAGCATAATCAATCATTATATAGAGCGCTGTAAACGCGGCCGCGATGGCGATGACATAGTCCATGATCGGAATTTTGTCGCTGGAAGATAGAAATTTAAGACCGAACCGGGTTTTTTTAAAAAGAGGGTAGTTGAGAAAAACAATCAAAATGGCAAAACCGAGATGGGTGGCTCTGATAAAAGTGGAGTCGAGGATCAGCCAACTGGCAATAGAGAGCTGGAAAAAGCTCCAAATCACCGCGACGGTGGGAATGATATACTTGGAAGGTCCTTTGGGGCGACGGCCGATTCCCTCTCCTTCCTCGGCCATCTTTCTGGCCAGGGCAAGGCCGTCGCCTTTCTCCAGGGTGTCATCTGTCTCATGGATTTTATTTTCACTCATGTCCGTCACCTAAACCTTATGTTAATCAGGGGTGATCTCAAAAATATAGCACAAGTGTAAGGACAGGAATTTCCTGTATGGCCGTTTTATAGCTTAATTCAAAAAAGATTTAAGAGGTGATGTAGGGTGAGATTGGCCACTCTATAGATCTTCATTACTAAGCGGGCGGCAGAGCCGTATTCTTAAAGACCGGCTCCGCCGTTCCACAGTTTGTAAAGATCAGTTAAGACTATTTAAGGCCGGCTTCTTTGTAGTATTTCATGGCACCCGGATGGATCGGTGCGGACAGACCCTCCAGCATACCTTTTTTGGTCAGGACCTGATAGGCCGGATGAAGCTTTTTGAATGCCTCAAAATTTTCAAAAACTTCTTTGGTAATAGCGTAGACCACATTATCCGGCACCTTTGCCGATGTAACAAAGGTTGCCTTTACACCAAATGTGTCCACATCTGTCTTGTTTTCTGCGCCCGGGTATAGGTTAATAGGTATTTTGGCTTTGGCATAGTATGGATATTTTGCGAGGAGTTTATCCACACCGGTGATGGAGGCAAATCGCACCTTTCGCTTGCCGGATGTTGCTTCCTTTATCGACCCGCTCGGATGGCCGACGGTATAAAAAAAGGCATCGATTCTACCGTCCTGGAGCAGGCCGGCAGATTCAGCAGCCTTGATTCCCTCTGCCTGCATGTCTTTTTTGTAATCAATTCCAACGGCCGTGAGCGCATCGATGGAATTTTGGCGTTGGCCGGAACCGGGGTTGCCGATGTTTACCTTCTTCCCTCTCAGATCCGTGATGTCTTTGATGCCGGCATCAACAGCAGCTACCAGGGTGATCGATTCAGGGTGAATGCTGAAAACCGCCCGAAGGTCTTTCTGCGGTCCTTTGTCCTTCCATTCAGCCAGGCCCTTAATAGCCTGAAATTGCCTGTCCGACTGTACAACACCGAATTCCAGGTCACCAGACATAATGGCATTGACGTTGAACACCGATCCGCCTGTGGATTCTACGGTGCAGCGAATACCATATTCTTTGCGCTTCTTATTAACAATTTTGCAAATTGCGCCCCCAGTGGGATAGTAAACGCCGGTAATCCCACCTGTACCGACGGTTACAAAAGTGGTTTTGGCCTGGGTTTCGGCCGGCGCAGCCCCCATATAAACAACAAATCCGAATAAAAGCGCCATTCCGAGGATTAATATTTTTTTCATTTGAACCTCCTTTTGATGAATTTATGGTTAAAAACATCTCTTTCAATCGGTTTTATTGGGTCCTTTTCTTCTTCCCCCCTTTCTTTGACATCGTTAATTTGCAAGATCTGCCATAAATCACACACGTTCTGTTTACCAAATGACCAAGATGAGTGCAAGCGTTTATTGAAAATTCTATATAAACAGCATACTTGGCCGACAACGGATAAAAAAACCCGGCCAAATCAATCGGGCCGG
Source organism: Desulfobacterales bacterium (assembly GCA_011049715.1). Lineage (GTDB taxonomy): Bacteria > Desulfobacterota > Desulfobacteria > Desulfobacterales > UBA2156 > UBA2156. The sequence continues at coordinate 9,980 of DRHF01000242.1, read as the reverse complement.
GTTAATCGATAACTCAAATTTCGCACTTCCAATCCTCCGGAGCGTCGCCTCCGGCACGGGGCGAATAAAATTTTTTCAGATTTACATCGCGTCTGTCTGAAGTCAGTCAACCTGTGGTCGGGGCAATACCTTTGCTCTTTCGGTGATCTCAGGCACCTTATGTTCCCATTCAATCGCCATGAGGTGCACGCCTGAAACCCCCTTCATCTCCTTAAATTTCTCAATTTGCTCACAGGCGATCTTTATCCCTTCATCCCCCTGTTTTTTCTTGTCAACACCCTTAAGACGGTTGATAATTTCATCCGGAACATCCATCCCCGGAACATTGTTTTTCATATACCTCGCCATGCCGACGCTTTTCATCGGTGTCACCCCGGCAAGTATATAAACCTTTTCTGTCAGGCCCATTTCATTGGACTGTTTGATCCATTCCTGGAACTTTTCCATGTTGTAGATGCACTGGGTCTGAATAAAATCGACGCCGGCCTTTATTTTCTTTGCCAGACGATGTACCCGCCATTCAAACGGATCCGCAAACGGATTTGCTGCCGCCCCGATAAAAATCTTCGGTGGTTCTTCAAGCTCGCCACCGCTGAGAAACTTCCCCTCGTCACGCATTTTTTTTACCATCTGGATCAGCTGCATGGAATCGATGTCGAAAACCCCTTTTGCATGGGGGTGGTCGCCAAATTTGCAGTGGTCGCCGGAAAGACAGAGCATGTTTCGAATCCCATGCGCATACGCGCCCAGAATATCCGCCTGCATGGCAAGGCGGTTTCTATCCCGACATACCATCTGGTAATTGGGTTCCAACCCCTCCTGAATTAAAATGATGCATGCGGCCCAGCTCGCCATACGAACAACCGCGGTCTGGTTATCGGTGATATTAACCGCATCTACCTTTCCTTTCAGATGAGCGGCCTTTTTTCTCACCTCCTCAGCGCTGGTTCCACGGGGCGGCCCCAGTTCACCGGTAAATGCAAAATGACCCGCTTTTAAAATTTTCTCTAAATTACTTCCTGACTTCATTGTTTTCCTCTGTGATGATACCAAAATTGAGTTTAATTTTCGATTGAATCGATTTTAATTCTTATCACGATAGTTTCGCTTTTTGTAGCCGTGGTGAAGAAGGGTTCGTGGAACCTGATCCTTCCATTCATTGGGCGCTTGAATTTTCACTATACAATCAAGTCGTTTTTGACCTGCCAGCCGTTCATAAATCATATGCCAGGCACATGGCTGGTCTTCATCTATTTCACAGCTCCCTTTGTTTGTTCCGCCGCACGGTCCGTTATAAAGGCCTTTAGCGCATAGCGTGACCGGACATATGCCACCCGTCCAGGCCAGCACACAACTGCTGCAGGACCGGCATCGCTCTTCATACCAGCCCACATCCTGATTTACAGCCAAGCCAGAGGTGTCTACCGCAGGCAAAACCGGCTTTTGGGGAAATCGCTCCGCTAAAAATTGTATCCCTACTCCGCAGGCCATGGACATGATCGCTTCATAATCCTCTACGATAGGGTCAAGCTCGGCCAAAAATTCCCTATCGCACTGTCTTTCGACACAAGAAGCACCCAGCTCGATCGGATTTCCCTCAAGTTTTCTTGCCATTTCGAGCTCTGCGTTTAATATCTTCACTTCCTTTTCCCCACCGGTAAGACAGACTGAAACACATGTTCCGCAGCCCACATTGAGGATTTTTTTATACTTCTTCAGCAACTCTTTAATTTCTTCAAAGGGTTTTCTCTTTGCGACTATCATTTTTCCTCCCCTACCCTTTTCTTTTTTAGTCTTTGATCGATCAACCAGATGGGAGACGGGCCCAATTTTTTGATCGTTTCCGTGAACTCGGTGCAGATCTCCGCCCATCTCGGCCCCATCGCGGCAGAGAGGTTGTACATGGTCACCCGTGCCGGGTCAAGGCCGACCTCTAGCAACAGATGTTTCAGGATCTCGATCTTTATTTTTGCGCGCATATTTCCTTCCAGGAAATGGCATTGGCCTTCCAGTCAGCCGGCAACAAATATGCCGTCAACACCTCGAACAAAAGCACGCAGCACATGGTTTTCATCCAGTTTGCCGGTGCAGGGAAGCCGGATAATTTTTACGTTGGCTGGATATGAGAGTCTCATCACCCCCGCCAGATCGGCTGCAGCAAAGGCGCAGTAGTGGCATGCAAACGCAAGAATGTTTGGCTCCCAGTCCTGGGGGGTTTCCTTTGCTTTTTCCACAGAAGAAATCTGTTGCTCAAGTTCTGATTCTGCTTGTTCTGACATTCCCATCACTTTTTTTTATGAACCGGAGTTTAATTGTTAGTCGAGCAATGCGTCAAGTTTGGCTATCCTCTGTCAGCGCGTCGATCATCGCTTCGATCTGATCATCCCTGAAATTGTTTACCTGGAACGCTTTCATCGGGCAGATCGAGGCGCAAATCCCGCACCCCATACATTTGACCTCGTTGTGACTGATTTTGCCTTCCTTGTCGATGAACGGCGAATCAAATGGGCAGATCCTCAGGCAGGTCAGGCAAGACATGCAGACCTCCCTGTTATGTTTGGCAATAATCCCTGAGACGCCCAGTTTTTCTTTTGCGAGCAAGACGCCCGCACGGCCTGCAGCAGCCAGTGCCTGGCTGATGGTTTCATCCAAATTCTTAGGCGCATGGGCAAGCCCGGCGAGGAAAAGACCCTCACTGGGAAAGTCGACCGGCCTGAGCTTAACATGGGCTTCAAGAAAATATCCATCCGGATTCCTTGTCAGCTTGTACATTTTGCCAACCTGATCGGATGTGGAGTGCGGCCTTAAACCGGTTGAAAGGATCAAATATTCCCCCCCCATGGTAATTTCCCGGTTCAGCATGTAATCGAAGGCCTTTATCCGGACCCCTCCGGGCGTGATTTCAACTTCCGGTTTCCGGTCGACCGTGAACCGCACGAAAAGAACGCCCATGTCTCGGGCCTTCTTATAGTAATCCTCTCTCAGACCGTAGGTCCGAATATCACGATAAAAGATGGTCACCTGTGTACCCGGCGATTTTTCCTTAATGGAGATGGCGTTTTTGATCGCATCCTGGCAACAGATTCTGGAGCAGTAGTTACTCGGTTCTTCACGGGACCCCACACACTGGATCATCACATAACGCTGGCCTGACTGGGGAACTTCACGCTCCAACCGGCCTTCAAGATCCCGTTGTGTAATAATCCGGTCGGTCTCCCCAAACCGGTATTCGGTCGGCTCATAGGCATGGCCGCCGGTTGCAATCAATATGACGCCGTGTTCCAGGAAGGTGTCGTCGGTCAATGTTGTTTTGAAGTTGCCGACAAAACCGTCGGTCCTTTTGACTTCAACGCCCAGGTGTATCGTAATTTTTGGGTGTTGTTCCACCTGCGCAATTTTATCCGATAAAAACGCCTGGACATCGCTCGCGTCAAGGGTGCGATAGAGGTTGTTGAGCAAGCCGCCCAAACGACTTTCTTTTTCGACAATATGGGCATGATGACCCTGATCCGCCAGTGAAATGGCCGCCACCATTCCGGCGATACCTCCTCCGATAATCATCGCAGCGTGGGTGACATCAACAGAGCCGGTTTCGATCGGTTCAAGAAGCCTTGCCTTGGCAACATTCATTTTTACGATATCCATGGCTTTTTCCGTTGCGACTTTATTTTGTCCCATATGACACCATGAACACTGCTCACGAATATCAGCCAACTCAAACAGGTACTTGTTAATGCCGGCATCCCGAATGGTATCTTGAAAAAGTGGCTCGTGGGTTCTGGGGGTACAGGCTGCAACCACTACCCGGTTCAGCTTTTTCTCCTTGACCAGTTTTTTGATCTTTTCCTGACTGTCCTGGGAACAGGCATAAAGCAGATCCTCGGAGTGAACAACATCGGGCAGCTCACCCCCTTCTTCCGCCACCTTTTTTACATCGACGGTCTGGGAAATATTAATTCCGCAGTGGCAGACGAATAATCCGACACGGGTGTCTTCTGTTGTTACATCCCGTTCAGGAGGTAATTTTTTGACCATTATCTCAGTGCCGCGGGATTCACCCAAAAGCGCCATTGTGCTGCCTGCCACGGCACTCCCCTGCATCACGGTCTCTGGAATGTCCTTTGGTCCCTGATAAGTGCCGGTAACATATATACCGGGTCGGGAGGTTTCTACCGGGTTGAACTCGGTGGTCTTTGCAAATTGGTAAGCGTTCGGTTCGATACCGAAAATCTTGGCAAACGCTTCGGCGTCTCCACGCGGTTCAAGGCCGATGGAAAGCACCGCCATGTCAAAGGTTTCATCGACCAGTGTTCCATCCTCCTTTGCATACCTGAAATTAAGATCGCCGGTTCCGGGTTCTTCCCGAACCGCTGAAATCATCGCCCTTTGATAGCGTATGCCGAGCTCATCCTTGGCGTGATCGACGTACCTATCAAAATCCTTGCCAAAAGCCCTCATCTCCATATAGAAAACCGTCGGCTCGATCAGACGGTCATGTTCTTTTGCGATGACCGCCTGTTTGGTGGTGTACATACAGCATACCGATGAACACCAGGGATTTGCGTTGTGGGAATCCCGGGAACCAACACATTGAATCCATGCGATCTTCCGGGGGTGCTTTCCATCTCCGGGCCGCTTAACCACACCTAGATACGGTCCGGAAGCCGAAAGCATACGCTCGAACTGGATGGAAGTGACCACATTCGGCCATCTACCCAAACCCAGTTCCTGCCGGACCGCCGGGTCGTATCGATCGAGCCCCGGGCTGAGAATAATCGCCCCGACTTCTACCTCAAACACCTTCTCCGTGTCATCCCATTTGATCGCACCGGCCGGACAGAACTTCTCGCAGGCTTTGCACTTTCCTTTTTTGAAATAAATACAATCCGGCCGACTGATGACACGGGTATCCGGCAAGGCCTGGGGAAAGAGGGAGTAAATCGCCTTTCTGACCGTAAGGCCCTGTTCGTATTCGCTTCTGACTTTTTTGGGACATTTCTCCTCGCAGATCCCGCACCCGGTGCACAATTCCGGATCGACATAGCGAGGCTGCTGCCTGACCTTGGCCATAAATCTACCTGGCTCTCCCTCAACCGAAATCACCTCGGCCAGGGTATGAAGTTCAATATCAGGATGCCGGCCCAGTTCCACCATTTTGGGCGAAATCATGCACATCGAACAGTCCCCGGTGGGAAAGGTTTTGTCCAGCATAACCATGGTCCCACCGATGGCAGAGTCTTTTTGCACCAGGTGGACTTTAAAGCCGGTATTTGCCAGATCGAGCGCGGCCTGCATTCCACCGATTCCGCCACCCACAATCAGAACAGATCCACTTTTTGTGGTTCTGATAGATTCTTTTTCACTCATACCAGGTTTAACTCCTTCAAAAGCCGGGTGCTTTCAACAAAATGCCGATCGATTTGCAGTTCCCCCGGACTGATCCCCATGGCGACTCCGATCAGTTCGGTGATAAAATAGACGGGCAGTCGCTGCGGGATATCATATTTTTCACAAAAACGCTCCTGATAAGCATCCATATTCATCTGGCACATGGGGCAGGTGGTCACAAAGCAGTTCGCTTCCCTTGCAACCGCATCCCCCATGATGCTTGCCATCAGTTTGAGCCCGGTCTCTTCATCGTTAATAGCGGCGGAAGCACCGCAGCAGTCGGTTTTATAGCTCCAATCGATCGCATTGACTCCCAGCACCTTCAAAATCTTCTCCATCCCCTGTGGGTTCTCTACATCATCCGGTACAGAAACCGTTTGTGGAAACCGGGTCAGCAGGCAGCCATAATAGCATACCGGTTTCAGCCCCTTGAGCTTTTGGGTTACCTTTCCCGCCAGATCCCCTGACGCAACCGCGGTAAGAAGCACCTCCAAAATAGATGAAACCTTGATCTTTCCCCTTATTTTTTTCGAGAGTTCGGCGTTGATATTTTCCTTTAAAGCCGGCGCTTCATCGAGGACTTTTTGGGCGACCAAGGTCCTCGAATAGCAGGCTGAACACGGGATCACCATTTCGGAAAAGCCCGCGTTTTCGACAATCCCCAGATTTCGAGCGGGCATCGCCACCGCCAGCAGGTCATCCACCTTACCGGCGGAAGTCGCTCCGCAGCAGTTCCAATCCTCTATTTCCTTGAGATAAATACCGATTTCACTGAATATTCGCCGGCTCTGAACATCATAAAGTGAGGAAGAGGCGTGCAAACTACATCCGGGATAATACGCAATATCCATTGTTAACCTCGCATTTTATCTTTCATCTTATAAAGGCGCTTCAGCTCTTTTCGTCCCTTTGCCGACTGAAACCCAAAATGCATGCGTTTGAGTTTGTGCATTGAAAGGCCGAGTTTGGACTGCTGTTTTAACTCTCTGTAAATATTTTTAAAATTCAGTTTTTTTATTTCTTTTATCGTATTTTTTATTTCATAGGAAGTCATAAACGCCATTTCATTGACCCGACCCCAGCCCAGACCTGCATCGGTAAAACTTTTATGAAAATGGGCGACTTTATGGTTCAATGCCTTCAGGTGGGCTTCTTTGGACATCTTTTTAATGGTTTCGGTGATCCTGGCGGTTTGAATATCGTTGGGACACCTTGTGCCACACGTATAGCAGGACACGCATTTCCAGACCAATTGATTGTTCAGCGCCTGTTCCCGGTCACCGAACGCCACCATTCGAATGAGCCGGTCCGGTGTGACAAAGCCGGTTTCCTCACCGACCGGACAGCCGGCCGCACAGCGCCTGCACTGATAACAGGCCGTCAGGTTCTGCCCCGACCGTTCCATGACCTCTTTCATTAGAGAATTTGCACTTTCGGGTTTGAATTCGAGTGCCGATGCCCTCATTATTTGCTCCTTGATTCAGTGTCCTGTATGTTAACCAGAAAAATGGCCAAGAGAGTAGATATATACAACAAACTAGTCGATGTCAAGAATTTTGTATTTTAAGATTGAACCGAAAAACAGAGAATTTAAGATCACCAATCGATGATTTCATTCGGAAAGAGAGAGAAAATCTTCTTGATTTCAACAGGAACCGCATCGTACAATTGGGTTCAATTCACACCGAAGGGAGATAGCGATGCGATTTAAAGATCTAGAGCAGATTATCCATTTTGCTATTGAGAAAGAAAAAGAGGCTGCCGCATTCTATGAAACGATCAGCGAACAAGAACTTTTTTCAGGATCAATAGAGATGTTTAAGGAGTTCGCTCAAGAAGAACACAAGCACCGGGCCCTTCTTGAAAAATTGGAACAGGGGGGTATCGATGAAAGGATCGGTAAATATAAGTTTAAATGGATACCTGACTTAAAACGCAGCGATTACACCATCGACATGGATTACAAAAAAGGGATGTCATACAGCGATATCCTGCTCATTGCCATGAAGCGGGAGGAAAAAGCGCTGAAACTTTACAATGATCTCCTGAAACAGGCTCAAAAAGAAGATATAGAGAAACTTTTCAAGATACTTTGCCAGGAAGAAGCGAAACACAAACTGGCTCTTGAAACCCTGTATGACGATTTCATGGCAAAAATGGGAGATTGAGAAATTTATGGTTCATTCTGAGCATCCCTTTCGGCGTGGGGCGAAGGCGAGCATAAATAACAAATTTTATGTATAGCGTCGTACTGAAATCCGACGGACTGCTTCTTCTTACCGCGATCATTTGGGGCTTCGCCTTTGTGGCGCAACGGGTAGGGATGGTTCATATTGGACCATTTTTGTTTAATGGGGTCCGGTTTGCCCTCGGCTGCCTGGTCCTTTTGCCCTTGGTTCTAAAAAATGGGCTGCAACCGATTCATCCGGCAAAAAAGCCGGTCTCCTTACGGATAAAAACGACCATTTCAGCTGGCGCCCTGGCCGGCTTCGCTCTATTTTCCGGTGCATCTTTTCAACAGGTGGGTCTGGTTTATACAACGGCGGGAAATGCAGGTTTTATAACCGGACTTTATGTGGTTATTGTCCCGCTCCTTGCGCTATTCTGGGGAACGCAGATAAGTTTCGGTACGTGGATCGGTGTATCTCTGGCCGCAGTTGGTCTATATCTATTGAGTGTCACCGAACAGTTAACTATCTCCTTCGGCGATTTGCTGGAAATTATCGGTGCATTTTTCTGGGCTGGGCATGTCCTCATCATCGGATGGCTCTCATCTAAAATCGATTCCTTGCAACTCGCCTTTTTTCAATATGCAACATGCGCCATCCTGAGCCTGATCGCGGCGTTCTTTTTCGAAACATTTGCACTTTATGGACTCTTCCGTGCGGCGGTTCCGATTTTATATGGCGGCGCCCTCTCGGTCGGTGTGGGCTACACTTTACAGGTAGTCGGGCAGCGGAACGCCCATCCAGTCCATGCGGCGGTCCTTTTGAGTCTGGAAGCGGTCTTTGCGGCTGTCGGCGGTCGAATCGTTTTGGGCGAAATCCTGACGGTCAGGGAGGCATTCGGGTGCGGATTGATGCTTTTCGGAATGCTTTTTTCCCAGCTTTGGGGATTATCATTGAAGAAAACTGAAGCCCCGAATGGCGGGATCTCCACTGCGCTTTGACAAGCCACGGAAAATGCGCGTGCTGTTTCAATTCAATTCCTCTGAAAAAGGGATTGAATTACTTGACACATCCGGTCCCTTTTCTTATTCTTACGCATAGCACATAGCAGGAGTGGTTCAGTTTGTTGTAAAGGAAACCGGCATGATTCAAAAGGTTGGAAAAAATTTATCCCTGTTTTCTATGACATTTCTTTTCCTTGTCTTCCTGCTCATTTCCGGCTGCCAAACTCAAAATAAAACGTTTCTTAAACACAAGACATTCTTTTTTAAGGTCAATCGACTGGTATTCACCGGCTTTAAACCCGCCCTTTTACCCGGAGACGAACCGGGGTTGATCCGAGATGCAATTTCCGGTGCTGTCTTTATGGCGGAACCGGTTCCTGAACGTGTAGCCGATATGATGACGGACCTCCTGTTTGAAAAGCTTATCGCCGATGGAGAATATGATCTCATATCGCCGGACCAGGCCATGGGCGCCATTTCAATAATTGTTGATTCGGATAAAAACTTTGATTTAAAACCGCTATCGTTGTTTCAAGAGGTGGGCAAGGCGTTTGAAGCCGATGCAGTGCTGGTTGGCCGATTATATAGATGGCGTGAGAGGATAGGCGCCGATTATGGGGTTCAGAGGGCTTCATCGGTTGCATTTGATTTGCAGCTTATCCGACCGGCAGACGGTGCGCTCCTCTGGAGGGGCCGTTTTGATAAGACCCAGCAGGCTTTATTTGATAATCTGCTGGATCTTGCCACATTTCTCCGGGGCAAGGGTCGATGGATGACGGCAGAAAAACTTGCCATGATCGGCCTCGAAGATTTGATGAACAAAATGCCGGGCATGGCTCGAAAGGACGATGAGCCTGAACGCTGACGGTCACTAAAGTCACCACCAAAATGGGTTTAGGCTATCTCCTGATGTCAGATGATCGATCATTAGAAACCCCCACATTGATGGTTGCCACCTTTACCTCATTTATGGGGCCGTTCATGATTTCAGCGGTAAATGTGGCGCTACCTGCAATTCAGAAGGAGTTTTCGGTCAGTGCAGTGCTTTTGAGCTGGATCGCAACCTCATATCTTCTGGCAACCGCTGTTTTTCTTGTTCCCTTCGGTAAACTAGCAGACATTCACGGTAGAAAAAAAACATTTGCCTTGGGGCTAATGGTTTTTGTTTTATCCTCATTGCTAACAGCCTTTTCCATATCAGTCTGGATGCTGATCATCTTAAGGATTTTTCAAGGGATGGGGACTGCGATGATCGTTACCACCGGCATGGCAATTGTGACATCTGTTTTTCCGCCCAATAAACGGGGTAGCGCCATTGGAATTTATGTAGCCGCGGTTTACATCGGACTTTCCCTCGGCCCCTTTGTCGGTGGGGTCCTCACCCACCATTTCGGCTGGAGAAGTATTTTTATTGCCATTG
>DRHF01000241.1 GCA_011049715.1 Desulfobacterales bacterium | reverse complement strand
TTCAAATTGATATTTTTTTTGACGTCTTGTGAAATCGATCAAAATGAAGGTGACCAGGCGATTGAAGTTATCCCGGAGTTCAGGTGGAGCTATAGTGCGCAATTCTTCAACTAATTCATTAGGAAGTGCGATGCTGCGACGGATTATGTTTTTTGCCGTATTTTTCATTTCACCCTCTTTTTAACCATAATCGTACACACAAAAAGTGTTGATGTCAACATGGAAAGTGTTGTTCATGGAATTTTTATCCGGTAGAAACAATCTGTATACATGGAAGCCCGCTTTCAAAGTGGAATAATTTGGATCTGTGAAAAAATATAATATCGGGATTTTGGCATTATTGCAGAGCCGTATTTTGATTTAGATTTTGATGAAGTGTTTTATTTGACGAATACAGGGAGACGGTGGGATGGGGATAGGGTTTCTGTGAGGGATAAGGTCAATGGTCACCCCGGTGAAATGGGCTTCGCCCTTCGTTTCACGAATTTCACAAGGCAGGCTGGGCACCGCGTTGCGGCATCTTCGACAGGCGGGGTAAACAAAGGCGCTAAGACAAAAAAGAAAAAATTACGACAGAAAATGAGATTGCCGAGGTAATTGTTGATTCAGATGCAAATTAAGGGGTTCAAAAGATATTTGAGAAATTATAAGAACAATTGAGGGGTTAAAGGCCGCTGCATCTATCTAAAATAAATCCAAATGAATGGATATCGCCATATCGATTAAATCCATTTTTTCCTTTTCTATTTCACCGATAAATTTTGCGATTCTGCTTTTATCCAGCGTTCGAATTTGATCTGCTTTTGCTTTTGAGTTTTTCGGAAGATTCCCGGTTCCCTTTGTTAAATAGATCTCAAAAGGGTAAACTTTCTGAAGCTTCTTGGAAGTTAGAGGTAAAATTGTTACCGTACCCGAGAACTCATTGTTTTTGTTATTGGAAACGATGACAACCGGACGGGTTTTTGAAATTTCTTTCCCTATAACAGGATCGAGTGCAGCAAGATATATGCCTCCTCTTTTAATATTCATCCCATCCCTCAAGATCAGTAGCTTCAAATTCTTTTGAAATAGCAATGCTTTCTGCAGCGGCAACCCGGTAGCCTTCTTCTAATTTTTTTTCAAGCGATTCTTTTTCCATTTCTTGAATGCGACGTCTGAGGGCTTCGGCGATAAAACGGCTGCGCCTTCGAGGTCCAGCGAACCTGTTCAATGACTGAGCCAGACCAATTGGGATTGTAATGTTTAATCGAACGGTTTCAGTATTCATTATGCACCTTCTAATATAATTTGTTTAGCGTTTAATATTATGTATTATTGTGTGTATGTCAAGGTTTTTCTGATCCTTACAGCTCAAAGGATCAGAAAAAAATCTCTTTGAACCTCATTGATCTCTGAGAACTCGAGCGACTGAAAGAGACAGAGATCAGAGAGCGGATGTCAGACGTCAGGATGACAAGGAAGGGCTGGAGATCGGAAGTCAGCGGGTAGCTATGGAAACGAAACGGATCAATTCTGCGAAAGATTTAAGAGTTTATAAAAAGGCCTATGCGCTTGCTATGGAAATATTTCATATCAGCAAGCGGTGGCCATGTGAAGTCGACATCTAAAGACGTTCCTTGGCGACTTATCGCGTTGGAAGAATGTGATTCCAGAGAACAGGCCCGCTGGTGTGAGAAGAAATTGAAGCATTCGCGAAGTAAACGGATAAAATGGATAAATAAACATTATCTCTAACTCGCATACAGCTCGGAGAGGCAAAGAGACGATACCCTGCCCATTTTATAAGCAAATTGACGGATTCAGCTTCCTGCTCGTAGAGCATACAGCTCGGAGAGATGGTGAAAATAGCGAGACAGACACGTGGTTGGTTTTTGCTAAGGACTGCAAGTATATCTCTGAAGAAGATCATCACCGTCTGACCAATGAATGTAAGGAAGTGGAGGCGATGCTCGGTTCGATGATCAAGAACCCAACTTCATTTCTGCTCAAATCCAAGGAATAAACTAATATCAATTTGATTACTGAATTCTGATATCTGACGTCCGACATCTGATATCTGTAGGAATAACCTTTGTGCCTTTGCGTGAGGCAAAAAATTGAGGGCAAGCTTCGCTGAGAAGATGGCGTTTTATCTTTCATGTGTGATAATCGCGACGGTGCCGATTTATTTTGCGGCGGTGCAGGCGTGGGTGTGGCCGTTTTATGCGGCGGCCATGATGCTCACCTATATCCTTTTTCGCTGGCAGAATCGGCTAAATAAGGCAAAAACTTCCCGGCTGTGGATGTTGTTGGGCGGTATATTTTTTATCTGGACCCTGCTGCAGTCCGTGCCTCTGCCTGCCGAGCTGATAGAAAAGCTGAGTCCATTCCGTTATCGCGCCCTTTCTGATGGTGCGACCCTGGCTGGTATCGATTTTAATCCATCGTCCCTAAGTTACAATCGTTTTACGTCGTTGGGGTGGTGGATCCTTCTCCTGTCGATCGCCATGTTTTTCATTGTACTGCGAAACACGTTAACCGATTCCCGGCGGCTCAGGCTGGTGCTTCGAATCGTATTGGTATTGGCTGCTTTTGAAGCCTTTTACGGCATCATTCAGGCCCTGGTCCCAACCGTGGGAGTGATATGGGAGGACACAATCGGTCTGGGCAATGCCCGGGGGACGTACATCAATCGAAACCATTTTGCCGGTTTTATTGAGATGGTTTTCCCTCTGTGTCTGGGATACACCCTTTCACTAGGGGACTGGTCAGGCCAGAAAAAAAAGGGAGGAATAAAGGCCATGCTGTTATCGGACCGCTCTTCACCGCCGCTGCTTTTGGGCGTGATTCTGGTCATGATGCTGGTGGCGCTCCTCTTTTCCCGTTCCCGGGCCGGTATTGTCGGTATGGGGCTGGGGTTTTTAATTTTTGCCCTGCTGGTGCGGTTGGGAAGCGGGCGGTTGCCGATGGGATTCTTGCTCGGTACGATAGCTATTTTCGGACTAACTTTTGTCTATGGTTTCCGGATCGGTTTTGAATCGATCATTGATCGGTTTTTAATGATATCAAAAGGTGCTAACAGAACAAATATATGGGCAGATGCCTTGAGGATTGTTGAGGATCATCCCCTAGGCGTTGGCTTGGCCAATTTTAGTTTAGTATTTCCCATTTATCGAGTACAAACTCCTGGTGGAGCTTTTTATCTCTATGCGCACAACGACTATCTCCAGCTCCTCATCGAGGCGGGGTGGCCCGGGTTTTTAGCGCTGGTGAGCGGATTTTTTATTTTTATTGGCATTGGGTTTCGTCGGATCTGTAAAATAGGTCCCCGGTACCATCTTCCGGAGCTACGGGGCAGGCCCGCGAAGGATCCACTGCGGTTTTTCTTGGGAGCCGGTGCATTGAGTGGGCTGGTCTCGATCGGTTTTCACTCCTTTTTTGATTTTAATTTGGAGATGCCGGCAAATGCGGTTTATTTTGTGTTGCTGATGGCGATTGTCTGTGCTTGCACGAAGCCCGATAATCTCTCGCAAAGGCGCAAAGCCGCAGAGGGCAGAGCGGAAAGCGGAAAGTAGGTGATAAGCGCATAGGGCAAGGCGCCCGATAATCTCTCACCAAGAGTTTAATATATATCTCTCACCCCAGTACGATCTGCCGGACCTACCCCAGTACCATTTTCCGAAGCTACGGGGCAAGCGGGGCAAGCGGGGCACCGCGTTGCGGCATTTCCGCTTCGCTTCAACAGGCACAGTTCTCAGAGTCACCCCAGTACGATCTTCCGGACCTACGGGGTAAACAGAGGTTTTTTAAAGAATTTTTGAGCCTCTGGCCCGTAGGGCCTACGCCCCGGAGGGAGGAAAATTCTTTAAAATCTGGAATATAAATACATTCTGCTTGACAATGTAACTTAACAGGTTACAATCTGTATGATAATTGATTTTGAGGATAAAGGAACGGAAGATGTTTACAATGGAATCAATTCAAGGCTGGCGAGAAAGACTCTGCCTCTTGAATTGAGACGAATAGCGTTACGAAAATTCTATTTTCTGGAAAACGCGGCAAATCTTGAAGATCTAAGAATGCCGCCCGGTAACCACTTGGAGCCCTTGCACGGCGACCGTCGCAGGCTGCATTCCATCAGGATTAATGACCGTTACCGCATTTGTTTCCTCTGGACTGAAAGAGGACCAAAACGGGTTGAAATCGTGGACTATCATTGAAGGGTGTATCTATGAAAACGCCAACTAATCGGCCTCCTATCCATCCGGGAGAGATATTGCTGGAAGAATTTATGAAGCCATATGGTATGACACAAACAGAGATTGCCCAGAGAATCGGTGTTTCCCGCAAACACATCAGTGAGGTGGTAAACAGCAGGAAGGGGATTAGCACGGATATGGCTTTGCGCCTATCAAAGCTGTTTGGAACGTCTCCAGAATTGTGGCTAAACGGTCAAATAGCCTGGGATGTGTGGCATGCAATGCGGGGAGAAAGCGCTATCAAGTTGGAAACAATTGAGCCGGTGGCCATATCAGGCTGAAAATGTCCGTGAATAGACATCGTGGGGTCGGACCAAGCAGAATGCTGTTATATCAATTTGTTATCCTTAAAAAGAGGGTGTTTTTTGACCCCCAAGTGAAATCCCCTGAATGGGGTCTGCGTAGCAGAATTTCACCCCAGTACCATCTCCCGGAGCTACCCCAGTGAAATGCGTTACACTGTCACTGACGTGAATTTCACGGGGCAGGCCCCAGTACGATTTGCCGGACCTACGGGGCAAGCGGGGCACCGCGTTGCGGCATTTCCGCTTCGCTTCAACAGGCACAGTTCTCAGAGTCACAGAGAATAGAAACTTTTTCAGACAGGATTTTCGGATTATATTGTTATTCTGCAGCTTCAGCATGAAGCAGACAGAAAGCAATCAGCCTTTGGCTGAGGAATGAGGGACGCTGTTACTTTGTGAACTTATGGTTTGCCAGAGTGCGTAGAGATCAGGTGGCGGAAGGTAGAAGTATAAACCCCATCTGTTCAAAATGATGGTCAAATGCAAAAACTTCAGTAATGCCAAATTCTTTCATTACAACTTAAGAGGTACAATCTGTAAATGATCATTGTTTATCGACGTTGTACTGCTCAAACACATCCCAGCCTCGTTTGGCAAGATCTTGATCGATCCAAATGACATCAAGAACATGTTCCGAAATGAGGATATCAAGTTTTTCTTTATAATTGATGGTTGGCTGAAAACCTACGTTCATCAAGAGCAATGTATACAATTCATCTAAAATGTAATTAGATGTCACAAGTTTACACTCACCGACAATCTCATCTCTGCATTGTAATGCGCTTGCATGATCCTTATCTGCTTTATCAGCTAAGGCACCCCAAGTGCTGGTATCGACGAAAACCTGTTTCATGACTGCTTTTCGTAAAGATAGCGGTCATGATTTTGGGCTGCGTTTTTCAAGCAACCAACTACGGCATTATCTCCAAGAGTCTGGAATGTATCCCACCCTTTCTCAGAGGGTTTTACCTCTTCAGTCGTTTCTGCAGCGGCCTGGATACGAATTTCACCAGTTCTCATTTCGACTTGCAATCGAGACCCCAATCCGGCCTTATGCAGCCATCGCTCATCTATCCAAATGCCTTGACTAACATTTAAAATTTGTTTTTCTTGCATGGCGAAACTCCCACTTATATATTGAACATTATCTTGTATAATAAATAAGTTAACCTGGGATTTCTTTCTTGTCAATAATTTAATAAGGGAAAGGATTTAGAAGAAGGTACTCGGAGGTTACCCCTGTGAAATAGGCTTCGCCCTTCGCTCCGCGAATTTCGCAGGGTCCCGAATAGCGGGATCCTCCGGATGCGGATAAATCTACGCTTTGCTTCGACAGGCGGGGTAAAAACTGCACGGGGTGAAGATTGAAGAGAAGATGCCGTTTATGTTTGAGCGGAGCGGGAGTAAGGTGATTTTTGATGATAGACGATATTCGAGTAAGTAGGGATAAGCTGGAAAGCGAGGAAGATAGAAGACTTGGATGCGGGGATGCGGGGAGGATGGGAGGCGAATAAGGTGGCATCATTTTTGACGATGTTATTTGCTGGACATGTTCAAGATCAACAAGGTCTTGCTTCAGGATAATATCCGGATGCGATCGTTCCCATCTGTTATAACACCTTGAATTTCCTTCCAAGTTAGGTTCAGGGAAGCCTACGGTATATAGCAACCGCTCCAAAGTCGCTTCAATATCATCCGGGTGACTGTTTCAAGGGAGATAGAGATTTAGAGAAGCCCTGACTTTGGCCGTATCTTTTGTAGACAAATGCCCAACTGTCTTCAATATTAGCCTATTATCAAGCGTGAAAAGCTTTAGACGTACAACGCAGGGCAATTTCAACCCGGCCGACTCGTAATCCTCAATAACCATATCACTCGGCCATTCCCTGTGAAATTGGGTTGTTATCATCGCCAAAACCGTATGACCAGATCGATTGAATTTCTCACAGGTCAACACCACCGCAGGCCTACGTTTGATAGCTGGTTTTTCTGAAAACGGAAAAGGTACGACCACCACTTCCCATTGATTACAAATCACTGAATGCCTCATCATCTTCGATGCTGTTCCATTCTTCAAGTGTTTCTGAAATTGCGGCATGATAAGCGGCATCAAAAGGATGGGCACGTATTAATTTTACCTTTTCGCCTTCAATTTCATAGAGGACATAGTCACCTGCCTCCAAACCAATGGCACGTCGGACTTCTTTGGGAATGGTGACCTGTCCTTTGCTAGAGAGTTTGCTGATATTCATTTTTATTCTCCGTTGTAAATTCCCAATTAAAATAATCTTTATAGTAAAGATATCAAGAGTAAAGATTTCTGTCAAGTAAAGAACTCGTCGCTATGAACAAAGCAGACAGAAAGCAATCAGCCTTTGGCTGAAGAAAAAATGGCGTTTGAGTCTCAGTGAGCTCGAGCGATTGAAGGGAGCGGGCGAGAGACAGAAAAAAGAAATGATTGACCTTCATAGCCACATATTGCCGGGGATTGATGATGGAGCAGCGGATATGGATGAGAGTCTGGCAATGGCGAGGATCTATGTCGATGCCGGGGTCAGTTGTGTGGTGGCGACGCCCCATGTGGTTCCAGGCACAAAATGGAAACTAAAGCCAAAGGATATCTGCGATCAGGTGGATGTCCTTAATAAATGCTTAAAAGAAGAAAACATCCCTTTAACCGTTGCCCCTGGAATGGAAGTGGCTTTGGATACGGGGATTCTGACGCTTATCGATCAAAATTGTCTTTTACCCCTTGGCCATTCGAAATACGTGCTGATCGAAGTGCCGTTTCAACGGCTCCCTTTGGGATGGAACCAGATATTGTTCACACTGCAATTAAGGGGATTTCAGATACTGTTGGCCCATCCTGAGCGGTGTGATCATTTGATGAAGAAACGGGCCTTTTTTGACGACATGATCTATTCCGGCGTCTACCTTCAGGTGGAGTGGGGGAGTTTTTTGGGACACCACGGGCTAGAAGTAAAAAGCCAGGCCGAATACCTGGCACAAAAAGGGTATATCCACTGTCTGGCCACAGACAGCCACAACTCCCGGTCTCGACATGCCGGGTATGTGGAGGATGCGGCCCGGGTAGTGGAGCTTCAGGTTGGAAGAGAGAATCTCGAGCTGCTTGGCCGCAAAAACCCGGCCCGGGTTCTGAAAGATGTCCCGCTTGAGGCCATGGTCGACTATGAATCACCGGCAGGTGCGAAAAGGAAAAAACGATGGCAGTTTTAAATTTAGACAGGATTTACAGGATGTGATGTATTTTGTAATAAAGAACAGCTTGATATCGATCGTCGTTATTTCTCTGTCCGGCTGGCTTTTCGTCCACGGGTGCAAGGAATATCGAATCAAGACAGCCGACGATCCCGCCGGTCTCCTCAAAAAAAATGACCTGCCCCGTTTTCCCCAGGTGCCGTACAACCTGGGGCGACGGGCCTATTACAACAATTCCAACGAAACCGCAGCGGAATACTTAAAAATTGCAATTTCAGGAGATATCTTTTTTATAAGCGCCTGGCTGCGGCTGGCAGAAATTAAAGCTGCCACGGACAACAGGAAAAAAGCCCGGGAAATTCTGGAATTTACATCCCGATATACCCGGAGAGTGATTCGCTGGAAATGGCGTCAGGCACTGCTGGCCCGGGAGCTGGGAATGAATGATCTGTTTTTTTTCAACACAAATGTACTTCTGGCCCGACCCGAAAAGCGCCAGGATACCTTTCAGCTGATCGATACCCAATTTCAAGGGCAGACCCTGTCTGTTTTAAACGTGCTGGCGCCCGAACATAGGACGACCTATCTGAACTGGCTCATCGGGTGGAACCGGGTAGATGATACCCGGACGGTCTGGAAGGAAATCACAAAAACCGATCCCCCGGCCCCGGTTCTTGCTACCCGGTATGTCCATTTCCTTGTAGGCCACAATAAAATTGTGCCGGCAGCAGCGATCTGGCAAGAGTTGACCGGCATCGATGGGGTGACCAACTCCGGATTTGAAAAGAAGGCCGCCCATACAGGTTTTGACTGGCGATACAGTGCAGCCCGGCCGGGTAAATGGCGGATCCAGAGGGTCGGTTCACCGGTCCACAGCGGAGATTTTGCATTGGAAATCACATTTGAAGGCCGGGAAAACCTCTCTTTTTCTCATCTGTGGCAGATCGTACCGATTACATCCCATCTGCCTTCCAAACTGACCTACGCCTGGCAAAGCCATGATGTGACCACCGACCAGGGGCCGTTTATCGAGGTCTACGGTTATAACTGCAAGGGGTTATACAAAAGAGGTCAAATGATGCTGATAACAAACAGCTGGCAGAAAGGGACCATCGATTTTACACCCCCCGAAGCGTGCCGGGCGGTGGTGATTCGGCTTCGTCGCTTGCCGAGCAAACGGTTTGACAGCCTGATCAGCGGCAGGGTGTGGCTGGATGATTTTCGACTGGAAGTGAAATGAAGTGAGCTAAAGTTTGAAGTTTGAAGTGACTAAAATTGGAAAGGAGTGAAGATCAATGGATAATAAAACCTTTTCGAAAAAGTTAGAAAAACGGACAAAAAATTTTGCCGTAAAAATCATCCGGTTGTCAACTACCCTGCCAAATACACCGGAAGGAAGAGTTATCCGGAATCAGATCACAAAATCAGGCACCTCTATCGGTGCTAATTACCGTGAAGCTAATAGAGCCAGAAGCAGGGCGGATTTTAAAAATAAGATTAAGATATGTGAAAGTGAGGCAAGTGAAACCCAGTTTTGGATTGAAGTTATTACGGAGATAAAATGGTTACCCTGGGAAAAGTTGAAATCTGACTATGATGAATGCAGTGAATTACTGGCATTATTTACAGTTGTTGGAAAAAAGAGATAAAATTCATAGAAATTTTAACTTTAGATCACTTTTAACTTTAAAACTTTGTAACTTTCTCCCTTTCAATTTTAGATCACTTTAAGTATTTTTTATCTCCATTTAAAGGAAACATACCATGGCAAATCAAACAAACAACGAAGATCTACCGATTGCGCCTGCTCCGGTAAGGCGGGACAATGAGGAAATGCTCCCCTCCACCGAGTTCAGGCAGGCGGCGCCGGACTGGGAGGGGGAAGAGGTCCATCTTCGGGACTATCTGGAGGTGATGGCCAGACGCAAATGGCTCATCTTCGGGTTTCTGGCGTTGGTATTCATTTCCACCCTCATTTTTACATTGACCGCCACTAAGATTTACAAGGCCGACGCCACCATTGAGGCGAACCGGGAAGCACCAAGGGTGACCAAGTTTGAGGAGGTGATGGCTGTCGAGGGCAGTGCCCGGGAGTTTTACCAGACCCAGGTTTCATTGTTGAAAAGCAAGACGCTCATCCAGCGGGTCATTGACAAAATGAATCTTGGAGAGCACCCGGTTTTGTCACCGGCAAAAGATGGCAAAAAGAAAAAAAGTGTCCGCGCCTCGATCAAAGAATTTGTTCGCTCCCTGATCCCGCAAAAAAAAGAAGAAACTGCCAAAAGGCCGGTTATCCCAAAGGAGTACCTGAAACAACAGGGACTGATCGGCTTTGTGAACGGAAATCTTACCCCGACTCTCCAGCGGAATTCAAATCTCATCTCCATTTCGTTTACATCTCCGGATCGCCACCTTTCCCAGGATGTGGTGAACACGTTGATCGAAGAGTTTGTCCGTTGGAAAATGGACCAAAAACTCGAAGCCTCCCAGCTGGCCAGGGAGTTTCTGACCAAACAGATCTATCAGTCCAAGATCAATCTTGAAAAAGTTGAAGAAGAGCTGAACCGATTTGCCAGGATGTCAGGGATCGTTTCGCTGGACGCTAACTTGAACAGTGTTTACAGCCAGTTGGGAGAACTCAATACGGCGCTGGCCCGGGCCGAAGCTGAAATGATCGGCAAAAGAGCGATTTACGGCCAAGCAATCAAAGACGGTCCTTCCTACCTCCCGAGAGTTCTCGACAATTTGGTGATTACTAATCTGAAGGCCGACTACGCCCATTTGGTCTCTCAATATCAAGACCTGACAACCACTTTTCTGGACGAATACCCGGCGGTAAAAAATCTGAAATCCCGCATGCTCAGCATTGGGGAACGGATCCATATAGAAGAAAAAAAGATTTTCAAAGCCATTGAAAACGAGTATCAGACCGCATTAAAAAAACGCACCGCCCTGCAGGAACGGGTGAGTCTTCAAAAAACGCTGGCCATTGACCTGAACGAACGGGCCACCCAATACAAGATCATCGCCCGGGAGGTGGAAACCAACAAAGGGATCTACCAGAGCCTTCTGGAGCGGGCCAAAGAGATCGAATCGATGGTGGGGATCTCCTCCAGCAACATTCACATCGTGGACAGGGCATCGCTCCCCATTTTTCCTTTTAAACCGAACGTGCGGCTCAACCTGCTTTTGGCCATCGTGGTCGGTCTGATGGGCGGGATCGGATTGACCTTTTTGCTCGAATATTTTGCGGACACCATCACCAACCCGGACCAGATCTCCGAGCGTTTTCAGATCCCGATATTGGGCGTGGTGCCCCAGGTAAAGTCTGGGGACTATGTTCTGGATAAAGCCTTTGTCTCCGAGCCCCGGGCGCCGATTTCCGAAGCGATCCGAACCACAAAGGTCTCTTTGCAGCTTTCCGGGGCAGATGCCCTTTCCAAATGTTTTATGATAACCAGTACCGTACCGGAAGAGGGAAAAACCACCCTGGCGGCCAATTTGGCTTTTGCCTTTGCCGGGTCCGAGGAAAAGGTGCTCCTTATGGATGCGGACTTCCGCAAGCCCCGTCTCCACAAAATATTTAACCAAGGGAGCGACGGCGCCCGACCCGGGCTCTCCAGCTATCTGGCCGGCGTTGTCGATAAGAATTTGATTCAAAAAACCGATATTGATAACCTCTGGTTTGTTCCTGCAGGCCCGATTCCGCCAAACCCGGTGGAGCTCCTCGCGTCCAACCGGTTTGCAGAGCTGATGGCTGTTCTCAACCAAAAATTCGACCGGATTATTCTGGACTCACCGCCCCACCATGGGTTTGCCGACACCCTGGTGCTTTCGCGGCAGGTCGGCGGTGTGGTGCTGGTCAGCAGTATCGGGGAAACCACCCGGGATGGCCTGCGGCACTTTAAAAAGGGAATTCTCAATGTACAGGGGACCATCCTGGGGTGTATCATCAACAAGGTCAACCTGACCAAACGGTACGGATATCGCGCGTATTATAAATATTACCAGGCATACAATTATGACTACGGCGAGGACAATAAGCGGAAGCGGGTGAAGAAGCTGAAAAGTGACCGGGAAAAATAGATGTTAGTAGTTATTCGTTATTTGTTAATACCCTAATCGAGTCAAAACTCGATTAGATGTTACTTGTTATCAGTTATCAGTTATTGGTTTTGACAAAATTTTAATCAAAATTGTATCTCATCTATACAAGGAATATAGTTTCGCGAAAGGGGTTAAAACAAATAACCATTAACATTTAACTAATAACTCCCCGGTTGAGCCTTTTTTCGCTCAATTAGGGTAATAGTTAATCGTGAAAAATAATGGAAAAAAAGAGTTTTAGAAGTTTCGAGGATTTGGAATGCTGGAAGGCCCCCGACGGGAGGGACAGAAGTTACTTGTTATTGGTTATTCGTGGAAAAAGATAACAAAACGAGCTTTAGGTCATTTGAAGATTTGGAATGCTGGAAAGCATGTACGGAAGATAGGAAAGAAGTTATTGGTTATTTGTTAATGGTTAATCGTGAAAAAAGATAACAAAAAGAGCTTTAGGTCATTTGAAGACCTTGAGTGCTGGAAAGCGTGTACGGAGGTTAGGAGATTTATTGCTGAGTTGCTGAAAAAATATCCGAAAGAAGAGAAATATGCGCTGATAAATGATATGAAAAGAGCCGCACGGTCAACGACTCATAACATCGCTGAAGGATTTGGCAGGTTTCACTTCCAGGAAAATATACAATTTTGTCGGATAAGCCGTGGTTCACTCTATGAGCTCATCGATCAATTAATCACATCAAAAGATGACGGATATATCAAAAAAGAGGAATACGAAACAGGAAGAACCTTAATTTCTAAGGCTCTAGCTCTTTTGAATGGGTATATCAACTACCTTTCTCGACAGAGATCAAGTAACGGATAACAAATAACCAATAACCCCATGATCTCATCCCAAGACCGTCATAAAATTCTCAACGACTCCCATCTGCTATCCGGGTTTGTCCGGGGAGTAAAGAACGCGCCGGACACTCCCTGGCTGATTCAATGGGTGGCGGCCGAGGCTTCCCGCATGATCCTGTGTGATGCGGTGGTGAACGTCAAAAAAGACCAGGACGAACCGCTTTACAACCGGCTGTGGGCCCATTGCAGAAACCAAGGGATCAGTTTTCCGAACCTCCAGGATCCGCTTCAGGCGGTGGCCCGGAGTCTGGGATTGGTTATTTCCGAAACCCAGGTCGACTTTTATGATCTGTTGAGTGTGCCGCCGGATGTCGATACGAGTCAGATCCGTAGAGCCTATCGGCAAAAAGCCTATGATATGCATCCGGATACCCGGAAGGACGGCCGGGCAGATACCGCCGAATTTATCTCCCTCAGTGCAGCATATGAGACCCTAAACGATCCGGTGTTCCGGGCACAATATGATCAGAGCCGCCGGAACATAGCGGTGTGGAAGGAGGCAAGTCGCCCGGCATCCCGCAAACGTAAACCCCGGAGTCTAAAACCGGTATACCAGCTGGCCTGGCTCCTCCTTTTCCTGGTCGTCATAGCGTACATATTTGATATGATTTACCGGGAAAATGCGCTGACTACCGGATATCAGCCTGCTGAAAATGATGCTTTTGTTTCCAAAAAGATTGAGAACATCCTACCCCCAAAAAAGCGACTCGTTCCAGGGGATTTATCCGACCTTTCCGGACTTTTGGCATCAGACTTGACAAGGAAAAATCCGTTGGCAGAACCTCCCTTGCCTGAAATTCCCCTTTTTTCAACCGGTTTTGAAAAAAAACCCAACTTTTCGCAACCCTCAATAACCAGAAATAAAGCTGAAAGCGAATCTTCCACAGATATCGGCGTGAATAAAAAAGAGGTATCTATCAGCAAAAAATCAGAACTTGACAGGGTGTCCCCGAAATCAGAAAAGAATCCCTTAAAAAAAGCTGAAAATGATGCTCCTGTTTCCAAAAAGATTGAGAACATCCTACCCCCAAAAAAGCGACTCGTTCCAGGGGATTTATCCGACCTTTCCGGACCTTTGGCATCAGACTTGACAAGAAAAAATCCACCGGCAGAACCTCCCTTGCCTGAAATCCCCCTTTTTTCAACCGGTTTTGAAAAAAAACTCACTTCTTCGCAACCCTCAATAACCAGAAATAAAGCTGAAAGCGAATTTTCCACAGATATCGGCGTGAATAAAAAAGAGGTATCTATCAGCAAAAAACCGGAAATTGTCAGGGTGTCCCCGAAATCAGAAAAGGATCCCTTAAAAAAAGGGGAGTTCATCACGATTTTCGATCAGGTACAGGTCAGTGTTCATGGTCTTTCGTTGCGAAAATCACCGAGAATCGACGGGAAAACGATCCGGGAAATGGCAAAGGGGGAATCGGGCCGGGTCATCGGAGGGCCGACGCGAGTGGACGGCTTTATCTGGTGGGCCTTGAAGTTGAAAAACGGAGATACGGGCTGGGCGACCGAGAAAAAAGTATTGGCATCGACAGAATCAACCGGCGAACTGGTTCAGATGATAAGGGTTTTTCCTCGAAACGACTCCCCACCCGAACCAAAACCTGTAAAAGAAGAAAAAAAGACCGATTCTCTCAAACAGTTGAACCAGCAACAATCAGCCATGACAGCTGCACTTGAGCCGGACCATAAAAAAGAACTCGATATCGTCCAAAAACCTCCACAAACAAAAATCCTGCAATCCTTTTTGGATCGATACTGCGAAACCTATGAAAAGAGGAATTTGAAGGCCTTTTCCCCGCTTTTTACCGCCGATGCAACGGAAAACGGTGAACCGCTTCAGGACCTTTGGCCGATATACCGGCGGACATTTCAAACCATCGACCGGATCGATTACACGATTAAGCTGCTGGAACACGCTATGGAGCAGCACACCCGGACAATTCACCTTGAGGGCAAATTTAACATCAAATGGCGAACCATCATAGATGGGGAGCTGCATGAAGCCAACGGAAGCATTGAAATGGTGTTGCTTCAGGACCAAGAGAAAGGATTTTTGGTCAAACAAATGACATACCGTTACCGGTCTTGAACTGACGATAAGGCCGCTTAACATTTTACCGGATATTTGAAGCGCCGTTGGCATCACGAAAAAGCCCTTTTGCGTTAACGCAAAAGGGCTTTTTTTTTACTTTGAAAATGCTTATTCTTTCAGCAAAATCATCCCTATAGTTGCATAAAAAACATGACAAAGACGTGTTAAAAACGATATAATCAAGAGTTTAGAGATAGTTGGCCTAAGTTTCTGGAAACGACCAAAGGTGACATCCAAGAATTATACCAAATTTATCATCTTTTTTACCCTTCGGGAAAGCCGAGGTCGAAGATCCGCCTCTGGAGGGATACCGCACCTCCGGAGTTTATCCGCCTCAGGTGGATTCCCAAGGGCTCGCAGTATTTTACTACGGCTTCGCCCTCGGAGGCCTTGGATCTGGAGCATTCCTCCAGAGGCGGATCTTCGACCTCAACTTTTGCAACAAGTAGGGTTCTTTCAGCGAATCGTTTCCGGTCGGTTACGTTTGTGACCTCTGATTATCACATGCCGCGTTCCTATTTACTGCTGAAGCTCATGCTTTTGGGTAAGGGGCGAGGGCGGCGGTGTATTCGTTTAATGGGAATAAGATTATTACTACTTCGGGTGGAGGGATGTTGGCATCGGATGATGAAGCACTCATAGAACGTGCACGGTTTCTTTCTCAGCAAGCTAGAGATCCATATATTCATTATGAACATTCGGAAATAGGGTATAATTGTCGGATGAGCAATATCCTTGCAGCGATTGGGCGTGGTCAGCTCAGAGTGCTTGATGAAAGGGTAAAGAGAAAGCGGGAAATTTTCAATTATTATAAAAATGCGTTAGCAGATATTTCTGGCATCGAGTTCATGCCGGAGCCGGAGTGGTCGCGGTCAAATCGTTGGCTGACGGTGGTGCTGATCACGCCGGAAAAGTTTGGAGCTGATCGGGAAGAGGTAAGGTTGGCTCTGGAGGCGGAGAACATCGAGGCAAGGCCGGTGTGGAAACCGATGCACCTTCGCACCTTCAACCTGTTTTTCAGGTTGAAGCGCATAGGGCAGAGCGCAAAGCGCCCCGGTACGATCTTCCGGACCTACGGGGTAAACATGGCGTGAAGAAAAGGTACAAAGCAAGAAAAGTGGGTGGGGAAACTTCCAGAGGTCAGATGTCAGAGGTCGGAGATCAGAAGGGCAAACAACGATTCCAAGCGAGGATGATAGGCGGAAAAGTCAGTGAGGATTTGTTTGAAAGAGGGCTGTGTTTGCCGTCCGGGACCGCCATGACCAATAGTGATCTCGACAGGATCATTGAAACGATATTGAAATGTCGGAAACCCTAAAGAACACATCACTGATTTCAGGATATTTTGATCTCTCTCAGAGCTCTCAGAGGCACAGAGGTTTTTTTAAGAATTTTTGAGGGGAAAATTCTGAAAAAGCTGCCAGCGCCTGGCATTGACGAGCAGGTGGCGGGCAGGGACCGAGGTCGTTGGAATCGGTAGTCAGGGGTCAGTGCGAATAGCGGCGGTGAGTATTAGGTGTTGACAGAGATGATTGCATTGCATACATTGATTGCATATCCTGGGTGGAAGGAGGCATGGTATATATGGCAAGCTTGACCTTGCGGAATATCGATTCCAACGACCTCGGTCCCTGCCCGCCACCTGCTCGTCAATGCC
>DRHF01000240.1 GCA_011049715.1 Desulfobacterales bacterium | reverse complement strand
CCCGACTATCCAGGCCTACAATGCCTACTACAGGCGTTTCAAGAAGAGCTACCATGTGCAGCTGCAACTAGAATCAATAGTCTTGAAAGGGAAGTCGATACCGCGGGTGGCAGCATTGGTTGAAACAATGTTCATGGCCGAGCTTAAGAACCAACTTTTGACAGCTGGGCATGATTTTGAAGCCTTGCAGATGCCGGTGGGGATTGATGTGGCGAAAGATGACCAACGGTTCACTCGGATCAATGGTCAGGAGCAGCAGTTGAAGGCCGGAGATATGGTGATTGCCGATACAGAAGGCATTATCTCCAGTGTGGTGTATGGTCCAGACCACCGGACGCGAATCACTACAGATACGCGGCAGGTTTTTTTCACGGTCTATGCACCGCCTGGGATCGGAGAGGGGGCAGTGTACGCGCACCTGAAAGACATTCAGGCAAATGTACAGATCATTGCCCCAAATGCCCGGGTGCAGGGAATGACCGTATATGGCACCGGATGAGAGAATGGGAAAAGGAAATGTGATTCCCTATGATACCGGCGAAGAAGATATTTATACCCTAAGTTGTCCGGAATATTAGCGAAATCATTCTCTCTAGGCTTCATGGCATGAATGTCACCCGGCAACAGCAGATTGATGCGGTCATGATCGAACTGGACGGAACGGATAATAAATCCAAATTGTGCGACAATGCCATTCTTGGCATCTCACTGGCCGTTTCCATAGCAGCGGCAGCCGCTTCCGGACGATCGCTATACAAACATCTGAACACAAATGCTTCGGTTCTTCCAGTACCCCAGGCATGTCTTATCAACGGCGGCCTGCATGCCGGCAATGACCTCGACATACAGGAATTCTGTATTATGCCGACAGCATGTCTTTGTAAAATTCAAAACCCCTAAAAAGAAATGAGTGTACAAAGAAAATGGACTTCCCTCAAATGATTCGCATACGGCAAAAATTCAAAACCCCTAGGCTGGATGATATCCCCCACGAGATTAAATCCCAGATGAAACGGTTGGGATTGGGAAAAAAAGTGGCAAGCGGTCAAACGGTCGCGGTGGCCTGCAGCAGTCGCGGAATCGTGAATTACAGCACGATCGTTAAGACTGTTGTCAGTTCCCTGAAACAGATGGGATTGGCTCCTTTTATCGTGCCTGCCATGGGCAGCCATGGTGCGGCGACTGCACCCGGGCAGCAAAGAGTTATAGAACACCTCGGCATTACAGAAAAGGAGATAGGGGCACCCATTCGATCGTCGCTGGACGTTGTTCAAATTGGAGAGACAAAGGAACACATCCCTGTATATCTTGATAAATTGGCTGCCCAGGCTGATCATCTTGTCCTTGTCAATCGAATTAAAGAGCACACTGAATTTGAACACGAATTTGAAAGCGGGTTATTGAAACTGATGGCGATCGGGCTGGGCAAGCAAAAGGGTGCAGCAACATATCATGAGGCGATGCTGACCTATGGCTATCCCAGGGTAATTTTAAATGTTGCCCGAAAGGTGCTGCAATATTCAAATGTTTTGTTTGGCTTAGGGGTTGTAGAAAACGGCTACAATCAAACTGCGGCTATCGGCATCTGCCCGCCGGAAAATATTAAGGAAATGGAAACAGACTTATTAAGAACAGCTAAAAAATTGGCTCCCAGCCTTCCGTTTGATCGAGCCGATATCCTGATTATCGATGAAATGGGAAAAGAGATTAGTGGTACTGGTTTTGACACAAAGGTGGTCGGTCGAATCGGTTTACCGCTGGTTACAAGAGAACCGGAAAGCCCGAGAATCAAACGGATTCTGGTTTGTGATTTAACGGCAAGATCAGAGGGAAATGCAGTGGGTGTCGGTATCGCCGATTTGATTACCCAGCGCCTGTTGGATAAGATAGATATGGATGCTTTGAATATCAACACCATTACGGGCGTTTGCCCGGAAATGGGGAAAATTCCACTCACTCTAAAAAATGATCGGGAAGCGATCCGAACTGCCATAAAATGTGTCGGTTTAATACCATTGGAGCAATTAAAAATAATGCGGGTCAAAAACACCTCTTTCATCAGTGATGTTGATATTTCTCAAGGATATGAAAATGAACTGCCTCAGCGCAGCGACCTTACTATAGTCGAAGAAAAAAAACCGATGACTTTTGATCCATCGGGCAATCTGGAACCTTTTTAAGTGTAAACTTTTGACAGGAGAATCCGACTTATGAATTCAAGAGAGCGTGTTCTGTCAGCCCTTGCTTTAAAAGAACCCGATATCGTGCCATTTGCCGACTGGATCGATGAAGGCGCCAAACTGAACCTGGTGAAAAGCATGGGAGAAAAAAATCTCAATGAAGCCGAGCTTGCAAAAAGACTGAATATGGATGCGTTAATTTTCTTCTCCGATGGCGGTGGTCCCCAAAATGGTCATTTAGAGAGCAATATGATCTTTTTACGAGATCATCAAGCTTGATCAGTATACAACACCTCCTTTGCTTTTTCTTATAACGTATTTTTCTATCGTTAAAGCTTTTTCAACTGTTGTTTTTGATGCGTCAACTTCATTATTGAATGCATCTTTTTTTCTTTCATAATGTTTAATTTTTTCGTTGAGTTTGTCTGCCCTTATGTTCAGCTCGATCGTTTTTCTTCTTCTGATCCACCTTGGTTTTTTGGCCAGGCTTTCTTTCTCTGCTTCCAGCGCTTCCTTTTCTTCCATCAGTATTTGAAATTCTTCGTCCAGGACCGCTTTTCTTTGTATAATCTGTTTTTGTTTCTTTAAAATATCGGTTTTTTCTATCTGGTTTTTTTTACTTTCTTGTCCATTGGCCGGCTGAAATCGGGTGTCGCTTTCATATTCTTTATACTTCTGAATGCCGGGCAGCTGATTTTCGGGGACTTTACTGAGGTCATCCGTATAGTGGATGGTGCCATCTTTATCCACAAAACGGTAAAATTCGGCGGAAACAGTTGCAGAAAATAAAAACAGGATCATACTGATAATATATTTCCATTGTGGCATGATTGCATCCTATCGATGTGTTAATGTTAAAACCTTCAGTTCTAACCATTTTTTTGTACAAATGGTATAACAGGCGGTCATCGGTTTCCCCACGGGCTTTCTCGAAGCGGTTCTAAAAAAGGAGACTTTGTGGAGATTTCCTCAAGCTTCTCCCGGGCTTCAAGGGCAAGCTTGTCCATCAGTTTTTGTGATTCAGGGGTTGTTTGAAATGGTTTCAATTTGACCGCGTTGCATATGATATCTACGGCACCTTCCACCGTAATTTGTTCTATGCCAATGACCAGGTCGTACAGGCGACAATCCCACGTATCGATTCCATAAAGCTTCATGCTCCATTTTCTTCTCTCCTCATCGACCTCCTCCACCATCTTGAGTGCTTCTTCTTCGCTTGATACATGCTCACGTTCCATCATGCACCTTATCCGATCATCCATATCCGCAATAATTCGAACTTTTAGTACGTGGGGAATATCTTTGACAAAGAAATGACCTGCAAAACCATGATAGACAACATTATCTTTTGATAGATGTTCCAATATAGCCGTGCGGATATAGGCAATATATTTCTCCCGTGCAAAGGTATACCGTTCGAAATAAGAAGGCGAACTGCGAATGGCGCGGG
This sequence comes from Desulfobacterales bacterium, assembly GCA_011049715.1. Lineage (GTDB taxonomy): Bacteria > Desulfobacterota > Desulfobacteria > Desulfobacterales > UBA2156 > UBA2156. The sequence continues at coordinate 24,425 of DRHF01000240.1, read as the reverse complement.
TGAGTTTTATTTCCGGTATGTTGAATTCTTTGGAGATCTCGATAAGTACATCTCTAGAAATACACCCATATCCGAGCTTTTTAGCCAATTTTTCAGCCACAATACTACCGTGGCTATAGGATCCCCTTGAAATGGTAATGATAGACATAAACCACCTTCCTTTCCAGCCTCAAAGCGTCAATGATTTTAGCTTATTAAGGGAAAAAAAAGATTTGTACTCGCCATAAGGTCATCCTTTAAAAAGTTGGTCTAGTATCATAAGAATTGCAGAATGAGATGTCAGACCAGGCCCAACTTTGAAAATGAAACGTGCATCCGGTCTGATGTAAAAAGAAATGCAGAAAAGTTGAAGATAAACATATACCACATCGTCTCTAGATGAGTCAAACTCTAATTCAGACCATCGATTTGAGGATAGGGAATTGTTCATAACACGGAAAACCAAAATAAACGTTAAAAGTCGAAAAGGTTGGACACCCTGATCTCGCTTTGATGTTCTTTATATAGGTCATTGCTGCTATTGTATTTGAAAAGATATTCTGATAACATAGGCGATCTAAAATACGTTGAACACAAGTTTACCATCACATAAATAAATGTTAAAATGTACCGGTATCCTAATGGATCCTTTTTACTTTAAAAAATTTTTATAGGATTGAGAATCATGAATGAAAGCGATTTTTTAGAAAAAGTTTCTATTTTTAGCTACATGAAAAAAAGAGATTTGCGCCGAATCGCAAAAATGGCCCGGCATCATACATACCGCAAAGGAGACGTGATCATCAAAGAGGGTGACCGCGATGGACGGCTCTTCATTATTCTCTGCGGTAAAGTGGAGGTCATCAAGAATTTAGGGACCAAAAACAAAAGATGTCTTCGAACCCTTGGCCCCGAAAATTATTTTGGTGAAATGGCCCTGATAGATGATTTTATTCGGTCAGCAAGTGTGGTGGCAATTGAAGAAACAAACGTTCTGTCTCTGGATCAGTGGAATCTGCGTCAGGAATTTGAAAAATACCCTGTTTTAGCCATCGAATTGCTTCAAGTGATGAGCCGGCGCCTCCGGGCTGTTGAAAAAAATCTCATAAATTCGTTGGGCACTTTATTGCCGATTTGTGCCAATTGTAAGAAAATACAGGATGAAAACGAGGCCTGGACACCGATAGAGGAATACATTTCAGATCATTCTGAAACTGAGTTTAGCCACCGCATCTGTCCGGATTGTGCAAAAAAATTATACCCGGATTTTGGGCAAAAGGCTTAATCTTCTCTGTTGGATTGGGGGCGGGAAAAATGAAAATGGATGATGACAACATTTCATATCGCACAGCGAACCCAAGCGATGCAGAAACTATCAAATCAATTTTGCTTAACACATTCGAAGAATACGCAATTGATCTGCCTGACAGCTATTCCTTTTCAGATATCGACGACATCGGCAACTGCTATATTGGACAGGATGGCGAGTTTGTTGTTTTATCGAGGGAGGGTAGGGTTATCGGATTCGTTGGTTTGCTCCCCATCGATTCGACTCGCATTGAGTTAAAAAGGCTGTATCTTGTTCGGGATGAGAGAGGCAAAGGTTTGGGTAGATATCTGCTGTCGATGGCGTTAAATTTTTCGAGGGAGAAGGGCTATCAAACCATTCAGTTGGAAACGTCTTCTAAATTTAAGGAGGCGGTCGCTCTATATGAGAAAAATGGTTTTGTCGACAATGTGAAGGTCGATAAAACAGATGTTCACGATGTGGCTCTTTCCAAACCGCTGTAACCCGGGTTTTACGAAACGAAAAAGCAAGCGCATTCTTTGAAAACAGCGGGAAACATTAAAACGGGGTAAGGCAATAGCTCCAATCCCCCCCTAGTGGCGAAGAAAATTTATTTGAGCGGGTTCAATTTTATTTGATATTTGAAGGCGGTTACCATAAAGCCATAAAAGAGGTGAATCATTGGACATTGGGTGGACAGGGGTTCAAGAGAGACGGTTAAAGGAACTGGAGGCACCGGCAGATGAGCTTGACAGGCGGTTTAGCAGCCTTCAAGATCGTGAATGGTCTTTTCAGTCCCTGGATAAAAAACTGGTAAAACAGCACCGCCGGCGATTGACGGAATTTAGAGAAACTCATCTCAGACCGGGATTGTGCAGACTCGAAACCCGGCTGGTCGAGGTACTGGGTAAAAAGGGATTTGTTCAGGTCGCCACCCCGATCATCATGTCCAAGGGACATCTTTCAAAAATGACGATTAAAAAGGGCCACCCCCTTTTCGACCAAATTTATTGGCTTGATCATAACAAATGCTTACGCCCCATGCTGGCGCCCCACCTGTATTTTGTGTTGAAGGATTTTCTTCGAATATGGGATAAACCGATTCGAATATTTGAAATCGGCCCATGCTTTCGAAAAGAATCCCAAGGGGCCCGACATTCGAATGAGTTTACCATGCTCAACCTTGTAGAAATGGGTTTGCCGGCGGAGGAGAGAAATGAACGGATTGCCGAACTCGCCGCCGTGGTTGCCGATACAGCAGAGGTGGGTGAGTACCGGTTAAAGGCCGAGAGATCTGCGGTTTACGGCAACACCATTGATATTGTGGCCAACGAGGGTGATGTGGAACTGGGATCGGCTGCCATGGGGCCCCATCCTCTAGATCGAGCATGGAAGATAACAGACAACTGGGTTGGAATCGGATTCGGAATCGAACGGTTACTCATGGTCGCGAAAAAGAGCCACAACCTTCACAAAATGGGAAGGAGCCTCTCCTACTTAGATGGCCATCGCCTGAACATATAGATATGAAAAGGAGTGCACATTCCGTTCAATTTTAAACACACATGAACTCTTCCACTAAACAACTTGAAACCATATTGACCAGGGCAACCGGTGGTCAATCGCTTGGAAAGGAAGACCTGATTTTTCTTTTGGGAATCGATGATAGGGATCAATTGGAAACCATTTTTCGTGTTGCAAGAAATTTACGTCATAAATATTTTGGCGATAAGATTTTTTTATACGGATTCCTCTATATCACTACCTATTGCAAAAACGATTGCCGGTTTTGCTTCTTCCGAAAATCCAATATAGCAAGCAGGCGATATCGGAAAGAGGATCAGGAAATCGTCTCGGTCGCCGTCCGGATGGCTGAATCCGGGGTTCATCTGATTGACCTGACCATGGGAGAAGATCCGGCTTATTTCAACCGGGGAATGAACGGTTTTGAGAAGCTTCTTAATCTGGTGACAACGGTTCGTCACTCCACCGGCTTGCCGGTCATGATCTCACCTGGCGTGATGCAGGATGATCAACTGAAAAAGGTCGCCGAGGCCGGTGCCAGCTGGTATGCCTGTTATCAGGAGACCCACTGCCGTTCTCTGTTTCAACGCCTCAGGCCTGGACAAGACTATGATGTTCGAATGGGGGCCAAGCAGGCGGCGCATCAACGGGGATTATTGATCGAGGAAGGACTGCTCTGCGGTGTGGGCGAGACGCCGGCTGATGTGGCCGAGTCGATTTCGATGATGCGATTAATCGATGCCGATCAGGTACGGGTGATGAATTTTATTCCCCAACGCGGCACGCCGATGGAAAACCGAACGCCACCGGATTCGATAAAAGAATTGTTGATCAGCGCGATAATGCGGTTGACCTTTCCGGATAGACTGATACCGGCATCCCTGGATGTGGATGGCCTCATCGGTTTAAGACGGCGGCTCGATGCCGGCGCGAATGTGGTCACATCCCTCGTGCTGCCCGGCGGAGGCCTTGCAGGTGTGGCCCAGCATTTGTTGGATATAGAGGAGGGAAACCGAACCAGCACCCGTGTCATGAGCGTTCTTGAGACAATCGGACTTCGTCCGGCTTCTGTGAAAGAATATATAAAGTGGATTCAACGCCGCAAGAGATCTGTTGAAGAAAACCGGTCAGTGGAGAAGATCGCTTGCTAGTTGCGGTGGTAGGCGGGAAGCTGCAAGGAATTGAGGCGGCATATTTAGCGCACAAAGCTGGCTGGGGTGTCAAAGTTATCGATAAGGATTCCGGCGTGCCGGCATCGGGGCTGGGCGATCTATTTTTCCAATTAGATGTCACTGCGGAACAAGCATTGACACCGGTTTTAAATGATGTCGATTTGGTTATTCCCGCGTTGGAAGACGATGAGGCTTTGAGGTGCCTGGATCGATGGACCCGGACCAGGAATATACCGTTTGCCTTTGATTCGGCCGCATATTCGATATCATCCTCCAAATTAGCGTCTGAACAAATTTTTTCACGCCTGGATGTTGTAACGCCAAGGTCTTGGCCCGGCTGCCGTTTTCCTGTGGTAGCCAAGCCAAGCGATGGTAGCGGGAGTGATGGTGTACAGATCTTTGATCGACCCGACAGCGTGAAACGACATCTCGATGGGTCCACCCGGGATTGGATTATACAGGAATTTATCGATGGACCTTCCTATTCACTGGAAATTATCGGTAAACCCGGCAACTACATCCCTGTTCAGGTGACCGATCTGGGGATGGATAGCCAATATGACTGCAAGCGGGTCATTGCGCCGACAGACCTTTCGGACCATTTGATTCTGGACTTTGAAACACTGGCCATTTCACTGGCCGAGGCCTTGGAATTAAAAGGCCTGATGGATGTCGAGGTCATTTTGCATGATAACAGGTTGAGGGTATTGGAAATTGATGCCAGACTACCCAGCCAGACGCCAACCGCTGTCTACTGGTCCACCGGCCAAAACCTAGTGCAGATGCTGGGGCAGATTTTTCTCTCAATACCTAAAACAGGTGAAGGAAATAGACAGCCTCCCCGAGGGGTTGTTTATGAGCATATTCATGTGACCCCCTGTTTATTGGAGGTGGTGGGTGAGCATATAATGTCCAACAGCGGTGCGCTACATGTCTGTCAGGACTTTTTTGGTGCCGATGAGGCGATTACGAATTATGCACCGGGCAGGGAGGAATGGGTGGCCACATTGATCATTTCGGGAAAGGACCGAAAAAACGCTTGGGCAAAAAGAGATCAGGTGATAAAAGAAATACAGAAAAAATACCACCTAAAGAGATATACGGATTCGTCGCCAGAACCGATTCAATCGAAACCATGAGGACATTTCCCGTCCTGCATGAAAGCGGGACCTAGGGTGGGCTTCAAAAGGATTCCTTGCTTTGACTCGATTAAGAACCGGTGATATTGCAGACATTGCTGAAAACCTGGAAGAATACGATGCCGAACTGGTTCTAAAAACAGGATGCACCTTGCTTGGTGTTGCCTGTGCAGCCGCTGAGGTGGATGAATCTTTGGTTCGACGCATATCAAAGGATGTTCTGGTCGGTATCATTCCAATCACCTTGGGTAAAGGAATCATTGGAGGGTTTTCCCGTGCGGTGGAACGCATCGTGAAGCATATCGGTTTTAGTGCGTTTGTCACTGAATCATCGGATGTGGCAGGACTGGTCGAGACATTTGATAAAAAAACCGATGTCATCATGCTGTCGGATGATGAGCGCTTTGTCGCGATCCATGTCAGATCTCAACGAGTGGTGGATAATGCGGATGCCACAGGAAAAGGATTTGTTTCAGGATTGAACCTGATGACCCGAAGCTTAACCAATCGAAATGTTCTGGTGATTGGGTGCGGTCCGGTGGGTCAAAGTGCAACGATGGCGCTGACCGGGCTTGGCGCCTTTCCCGGGGTGTTTGATGTGGTTCCACGTCGGGGTTATGATTTGGCCGAAACGATCCAGCGCTCTCAACCCGTAAAAATCCGGGTTGAAAACGATTTGGATTCGGCACTGGCAACATACCGATATATCATCGATGCGTCACCTGCGCGGGATATTATCAACCGATCCCATGTGAGAGGCGATACTTATATTTCTGCTCCCGGTATGCCAACCGGTCTGAATGCCGGTGCACTGAAAAAACTATCCGGTCGTTATCTGCACGACCCGCTTCAAATCGGTGTGGCCACGATGATCGTGGAGGCCGCTGGTGAATCAGGGAACTGATCGAACTTGCACGTGGACCCCAAGAAAAAAAGATAACCGATGAATCCGAAAGAAACTGTTAAAAAGCAGGTCAAAAGATACTATCGCAAACGGGTGGAACTTTTTCGGCTTATCGATAAGATAAAGTTATGGCCATCGCGAAAGGGGGTTCTACACGGCATCAAGATCATTGATAAGATGGGGGATAGGGCCCAGGTCACCACCCATTGTAACAAAACCTTTATGGTAACTAATTCAAGGAACAGCCGTGCAGCCAGATGGCTGAGAAATAAATGGTTCGGCGGGGTCTGCAAGCACTGCGCGGTTCCGGAATGGAAATTAGAAAAATATTCTTCAACCCGGTTTAAACGCCACTATGGATCTTTACTCCTTAGCGCAGATGAAAAGAAGGGCTTTGTAGAAAATTAGGTCTATTTCGTAACAAAGGAATCAAGCCTTTTGGCCCGATAAGCGGTAAGATATTGTCCGCAAAAACTATCCCTGCCGATGAGGGCTTCCGCGGCAATGAGCGTCGCCATCATTCTTTGGTCCAGGGGATTTATAATGAGGCCGTCCAGACCCTTGGCAACGGCCATTGCAGCAAACGTTTGGTTTAAAAGCTTTCGCAACGGCAGACCGTAAGAAATGTTGGACAGCCCGCACATGGTATGGATCCCCTTGTAACGAGTGGTGATCATATCAATTGCCTCAAGAAACTGTTGACCGAACACATCATTGGTCGATACCGGTTGAACTAGAGGATCAATATAGATATTTTCCATCGGAATATTGTTCTTCAGCAGCGAGTTAATCAAGGGGTCGGCAATGGCCAACCGCTGTTCGGCCGTTTGGGGCATGCCTTGATCGCTCATGCACAGTGCCACTACCTTTAGATCGGTTCCGGCCACGATCGGGAGCAGATTATCAAAACGCTCCTTCTCCAAAGAGATGGAATTGATCATGGCGGCCCCTTTGTGAATCAACAATGCGGCCTCGATGGCCTTCGGGTCCGGGCTGTCGATGCAGCAGGGGACATCCACAACAGCTTGAACAGCTGACACCAACCACTCCAGATACTCGGGCTCTTTACCCACAAAGACCCCGGCATTAACATCAATGTAGTCGGCGCCTGCTTCAAGCTGGTCTTTTGCCACCTTTTGGATGGCCTCGGTGTCCTGTGCCTCAATGGCGGTCGATATGGACTTTCGACTTGCGTTAATAAGTTCTCCCACAATTATCATAAAACACTCCTATCGCGTTTAGGGGTGTTAAAAAATAACACATCTGTCCCCATATCCGGTCTGATCACCAATTGTTTTTAATTTTGCCGGGTGCTAGATTAACAGCTCCTTGGCAACTTCGGAAGCAGAGGCGGCATTGGCACCGTACCCGTCTGCCTCGATATCGTCCACAAATTTCTGTGTGACCGGCGCCCCTCCGACCATGATCTTGATCTGATCACGGATACCGGATTCCTTCAGTGCCCGAACGGTCTCCTCCATTTTCGGCATGGTTGTGGTCAAAAGAGCCGACATGCCTAAAATGTGCGCCTTATTCGATTTTACGGCCTCCACAAAATCCTGGGGTTTGACATTTGTTCCGAGGTCGACGACGCTGAATCCGGCACCCTGAAGCATCATCGATACCAGGTTTTTTCCAATGTCATGGAGATCCCCCTCCACAGTACCGATCACAACCGTCCCCAGGCCGAAGCTATCCTCCTCTGAAAGATGGGGTTTAAGGAGTTCCATTGCGCCCTGCATAACCCTGGCCGAACGAAGGACTTCAGGGATAAACAACTCACCGGTTTTCATCCGTTGCCCGACAATGTCCATTCCCGGAATAAGCCCGTCATGCATGATCGAATTTGCCGGAAGGTTCTTGTCCAGTGCTTCTTGAACCAATTTGTTGACGCTTTCCACATCCGCTGCGATCAACCCCTCTGCCATTTTTTCATACAGTTCTTCCATTTTCAGTTCTCCTAAAATAAAAAATTTAAAATGTGTGGATCGAAATGAAAATTAATCTTTCATTCCGCCACTCCTCAATCGCTTGGGTATTCATCACCTGTTTTATTTGTGGTCCATATGTCTAGAACAGCTATCTTTGCAGCTGTTTAAAACTACTCGATTTTCCGCCTTGTTTCATCCATATCATCATTTTTTGTCCATCCGTTTTTTTGCTTCAAATCCCGCAACAACTTCTTTCATTTCCATGGCTGCATTATCGGGCAAAGGCAGTGGTTTGTGATTTTGAAGGATATCCATTGCCGCTTCATAAGCACGTTCTTGTATGGTTTTACCACGGGTCCATTCTACCCAGTCCTTACGATTTCGCCGGTCGAACAGGTTGGCCCGGGACTGGTTTCGCATATTCTTAAGGGAAGCGTCATGGGTGATGTAAGTGCCGCCGGATCCGACTTCGTGTATAACTTCCACGGCCAAGGTTTCATCTGTGACAAAAATGCCCTGGATGGCAACCTGAATCATCCTCATCATTTCAGCATCCATGATGAGTTTTGCGAGATCGAACGTTAACCCCTGTTCCAGAACACCGGAACCGAATAGGATGTTTCCACCGGCAAGTGCGCTGAGGGCGGCGCTCAGCGTAAATTCGTAACCGGACTGGATATCCGGTTTTTTGCTATCCGAAGCTCCGCCGCCGACAAAGCAGGGGAGCCGGTAGTATCGTGCCAATTTTGCAACAGACGCATTTATCATCCCATATTCAGGCGAACCGATGGATGCGGTTCCGAATCTCAAGTCTAAAATGGTGCTGGTACTCCCGTAGGTGCACGGTGCGCCTTTTTTGGTCAGCTGGGCCAAAACGATGCTGCTCAATACTTCAGCATTGTGGGTCACCAGGATGCCTGCCAGCGTGGGCGGTGATGTCCCTCCGGACAGCCCCATCGGCAGTATTAAAATTCCGACCCCCGACTTGGCCGCCTCCATGATCAGTTCGCATTCATTCTCTGGTAGACAGAGTGGGCTAAAGGGACTGACATTAACGGTAAAGATAGGTCGCTTTTGAAAATTATCATTACCTCCCACACAGATGGATGCCAGTTCGATCATGCAGATTAAAGAACGAACAGAATCAGCGCCAAGGAAAATATGCTTGCCGGTATTTGTCAACATTGCCTCAAGGTTATGAACAGATTGGGTATCATCTGGCATGTCCATTGAATTAACACTCCGCTCAACCACGCAGATTTCTTTCAAATAGTCGCAGACCCGGGCAATATCACCGCAGTCTGTCTTGGTGGCGAGACGAATCTCTCGTGTAACAGGATCAATAATATTAATGCATCCCCCAAATGTTGTAAAACCGACGCGGTTGGGTTCCGAAACGTAATCATCATTTGGATTTCTGGCATCATACACAACTGTCCGCGGCGCCCAAAATGCGCACTCTTCGACAAGGTATGGCGGCATTTTGACGATGCCGTGCCCATTAAACCGCTCGACAGAGGCACCACCACCATGGAAGATTTCCAGGGCCGCTTCGCTCATAACCTTTATACCGGTATCCTGGAGAATCTGAAGGGTTGCGTCGTGTATCGACTCAAGCTCATCATGTGAGAATGCATATAACCCGAAACCGGTGGTTGAATCGATACCGCTCCTGATACTTCTCCTCATTGGTACGTCCCCATTGTTAAAATCATTATTTTTCTATTCATACGAATTTATAAAATGAAAAAACCTAAAGCAAAAATTTAAACCGATTTCAAGTTGTTTTTTTCATATTTATTCGAAAGATGAAAAAAAACTTACCTCGGTTTTCTGAAGTTGACAATGTAAGCAATTCACTTTCCGGAAAATCTACCTATAGCCCGACCCAATCGGCGAGTAATCGCTGGTGATTTTCAATCCAGTACATCAATTTTAGATTGTGATCAAAATACTCCAGGTATTCATCATCGTTCGGATTCACTGTAGTAAAAAAATCCACGATTGCCCAGTGAAGCACATATAGATTCGCCGCTGCTAGAATGGATGGAAAGAATTTTTTTTCCATCGATGTCAAATGCCCGGGTGATCCTGCCGACCGGCAGGCCGTATTATAGCTGCCTATGAATGTTTCAAATTTATCGCGGTCAAGCCTTCCCGTCCTATTTTTCTCCCGGTTGGCGGAGAAATAGATAACGGCCAGCGCAATATCAAATGATCGGAAATCGATTTTAGCCCAGTCAAAATCAAAGACTCCGACTACCCGTCCCTCCTCATACTTCAGGTTCCCCTGATGATAATCCCCGTGAATCGGTAGAAATGGCATTTTGATTAGATCTGATTTTAAGATGGTGATTTTTCTGATGATCGCCAGAATATTGTCCATGTTTTTTAAAAAGAGCCGTCCACATTTTGTCTTTCCTGCTCTGTTCGCAAATTTGCGGTAAGGAAGTTGAAAAGTTGGCAAAAAATCCATAATCTTTGGCTGCAATCTGCCACTCCCGGGTAGTATTGGAAAATTTTGTGCCGCACAGTGCAACCGGGCCAACACCTGTCCTGCACTGGTTATTTCCGCGTCAGAAAGATCGGTGTCCATCCAGGTATATCGGGTTTCACCCTCTAGAAACTCAAAGATAGCCCAAAAGCGAACAACCGGTTTTCCCTTGTCAAGCTCCTGTATTTTGACATAGGAATTGCCGTTCGTTTGCGGGATAAGATCCGGAGTCAGTTTAAATCCACTTTTTCTGAGATGATAGATGAGGGCGTGCTCGAATTTTATCTCTTGTTCAGCCTTACCCAAACGGTATCTACGCACCACGAATTTAGATATAAACTTATTTTTTTTCATCCAAACGGTAAAGCTTTGGTTGCAGTAACCGATCAAGATTTCCTCTATATCCAGCAACCTCCCCAACCGATAATTTTTCTTCAAAATGTCGTTTATCAATTCCAATCTTTTTTAAATCCTAAACAATGGTCGTTCAACCTCTGGTTCATTCACTGATTTTATTGTTTGAACCGAAACAACGAGCGCATTTCCCATAGCTTGTCGGAGCGTAGCGAAGATTCCGACATCCGGGGGTGCGGAGTTCTTCAAACATCGGAGTTCATGACAACATTCAATTGAATCGTCTTTGAAAAAAACAGGATTTTTGTTTTCACAAGGGAGACGGTTGGTTATGTATCGATGAACGGGGAGAGGATTCTGCTCTTTGCCTTGACCTAGGCAATCCACCCGTTTTTTATGTTGATCATAAAACGGGCAGAAGGATTCATGAAAAAACTTAAAGTCGCCTCTTTCTATGAAGAGCCTTCCCATTGAACACGCCTTTATTGCCCTGATGGCGGGTCTGAAACCGGATGCGCAATTCACCCCTGAAAGGTGGAATAATCAAACGCGCATGGGGGTATAGCAGGTGGCATCGATCCTGTCAAATCATAAAATTGAAGAGTTGATATTTGTCTCTCACTGTTTATATTTTTAAGATGATAAGATACAAATTACAGAGATTTTTTCCCGATCATCAAGCGGTAAAGAAAGAGAATCGGAGGAATTTATAAAATGAAAAAATACTATCTTTTACTTTTGATGGGCACATTTTTTTTATTCTTAACAGGGTTTAACCTTGACAACGCTATCGTTCCCCGCGGAGAGATTTTATCAGGCGGGCCTCCAAAGGACGGCATTCCGGCCATCCTAAACCCGGTATTGGTCTCGCCTGATCAAGCTGATTATTTAATGGATGACGATCAGGTCATCGGCGTAAGTATTGGAAAGGAGTCCAGGGCCTATCCGATTAAAATCCTTAATTGGCATGAAGCGGTCAATGATACCATCGGCGAAGTTCCTGTTGTGGTCACTTTCTGACCTCTCACCCAATCCGGAGTGGTCTACTCCCGCAGGGTTGAAGGAAAAGTGTACACATTCGGCATTTCCGGGCGATTATTCAAGAGCAATGTCCTTCTTTATGACCACCAGACCGAAAGTCTTTGGTCCCAGCTTTTGAAAAAGGCAATTACCGGTCCAATGGTTAAAAAGAAGCTGATCCAATTGGTCGCAACCCGGACAAAATGGAAAACATGGCGGAAAAGATATCCAAAAACCCTCGTTCTCTCTGACAAAACCGGATATCAACGGAATTATTCAATAGATCCGTATGAGGGGTATTACAGGATGGGCAGCCTCATGTTTCCTGTGGGGAAGGTTAGAAAAGACCTTCCAGCCAAAGAACGCATCCTTGGAATCGAAATAGATAAAATCGCCAAAGCATATCCCCTTGAAATTCTCACCCAGCGTGCCGGTGTGTTAAAGGATCGAATCAAAGATGTAACTGTTCAGATAGTGGTGGATGCCGAGGGTGAAATCGTTGCTGTGATGAACCAGGAGGGCAAACCGATCCCGCATACTTTTACTTACTGGTTTGCCTGGCAGGCTTTTCATCCAAAAACCAAAGTATACCAATGATGATGAACTCGTAAAAAGACCATATTGCTCTCTAAATGACCAATTTGGGGCGTTTTGATCCGCCTGCGGCGGATCAAAACACTTTATCCCAAAATGCTCAAAGTCGTTCGCAAATGACTTTTTACGAGTTCATCAATTATAAATTCTCGACGATGATACTTGAAAAATGAAGATTTATTGTTTAAGGAAGAAGCAAAAGATGAAAATCATAAACCATTGAATAGTTTCTGCTGAGGTTCTATCATGTCAGATCCGGTCATATGCGGCGTCGACTTTGACGATTTTGTCATCAGCATGGAGGAGTTTCATGGCTACCGATCACCCGGCATACTCTTTGGGGGGTTGATGATAGAGGCCTCGCTCCATGAATTGGGGGATACACCCTATTTAAATGTGGTCACCGAAACGGTTGTCTGCCTCCCGGACGCGGTCCAGTTGCTCACCCCATGCACTATCGGAAACGGTTTTTTACAGATGATCGACTGGGGCAAATTCGCCCTTACCTGTTACGACCGCTTAAGTCTTTCAGGCGTGCGGGTGTGGCTGAACCCTGATGCACTGGGCGGTTATCCATTGGTTCGCCAATGGTTTGAAAGATCTTCGCATAAGAAGGAAAAGATCCTTTTTGAAGCGCTGGCTGCTGAAATCCTAGTTGCTGCCAAAGAGGCGATCAGCCAACGTCCGGTACATCTTCATCGCTCCCTTAAAGAATCGCAAAGTGTGCCTACCGGACGGTGCCCAGGTTGTGGAGAGTCATACCCGCTTCATCTGGGTCCCGCGTGTCCGGCATGCGGGGACCAAGCGTACTATTTCTATCAAGCTCCCACCAAACAAGCGACCAGAGACTAACGGCCATCCCACGCATTGAAATCAGCGGGTTGATCCAAATGAAGTTTTTCGCAGCTTCCCTATCGCTAGGTGGATTTAAGGGGGATTGAAAACATTTTGACAAGGATTTCAGCAAACTGTATCCTGAAAAAAATTACAGATTAGGAGATGATCATAATGAACGAATCGATGAAATTCAGCCGGATGCTCCGACTGCCCCCTTATGTCTTTGCTGAGGTGGACAAACTCAAGATGTCGCTCCGCCGAGCCGGCAAAGATATTATTGATCTTGGTATGGGAAATCCCGACCTGCCGACGCCACCCCATATTGTCGAAAAATTACTTGAGGCTGCTCAGAAACCGCCCAATCATCGGTATTCAGCTTCCCGGGGGATCGCCAAACTGAGGGCAGCGATCGCCAACTGGTACAAAAACCGCTACGATGTTGATATTGATCCTGAAAGCGAGGTGGTGGTGACCATGGGCGCCAAAGAGGGGATTTCACATCTGGTCCTTTCGTTGATCAGCCCCGGCGACGTGGTTTTTGCTCCCAATCCAACCTATCCGATTCATCCGTATTCGGTAATTATTGCAGGGGGGGATTTGCGAAGCATTCCGATAGAGAAAAATCGGGATTTTTTTGAAGATCTTCAAATCGCCACCAAACAAACCTGGCCCCGACCGAAGATGTTGATCATATCGTTCCCGCATAATCCCACCACCGAAGTGGTTGATCTGGAATTTTTCAAAAAAATTTGTAACTTTGCCAAAGAAAACGATATCATTATTGTCCACGATCTTGCCTACGCCGATCTTGTCTTTGATCGGGATATGGCGCCGAGCTTTCTCCAAATAGACGAGGCCAAAGTGGTCGGTGTTGAGTTTTTTTCCATGTCCAAAAGCTATTCGATGCCAGGATGGCGCGTGGGTTTCTGTGTCGGAAACAGTGAGATCATTGCGTCATTGACCCGAATAAAAAGTTATCTTGATTATGGTATTTTCCAGCCGATTCAGATTGCCGCAATTATTGCCCTCAATTCCGACCAGTCGTGTGTCAAGGACATTGTTAACATCTATCGCTCCCGTCGCGATGTCCTTGTGGATGGACTCAATCGATCGGGATGGTCCACGGACCGACCCAAGGCCACCATGTTTGTCTGGGCCGGAATTCCGGAGAAATTTCAGGATATGGGTTCGGTGGAATTTTCCAAGTTCTTGATACGTGAGGCCGGCGTTGCAGTTTCTCCCGGCCGGGGTTTTGGCGAATATGGGGACGGATATGTGCGGTTTGCGTTGGTGGAAAATGAAGAACGAATCCGTCAGGCGATTCGGGGTATCCGCCGGGTCCTCCGTTGATCAAGCACACTGCAAAAGAAAATGGCGTTTCAAAATGTCCGCCCCACACTGAAGGCGAGTCCTGGTAAAATCAAAGGTGCGAAAGAAGCAAGCAAAATATGGAAAACGTATTGTATTCAATAAATCTGGCAATCCATATACTGGCGGCAATTTTTTGTGTCGCGGCTCCATTTTACCAACTGCGATGGGTCAAACTGAGGGGGAAATTGGGATTCCCCATCATTTACCCCTTTGACCGGGCAGTGGAAAGCGTGTTGAATCTCCAACCGAAACTCTGTTTCGGTTTCATCATTGTCTTGATCATAACCGGCTTTATTTTTCCCCTCATCCATTACGCGTTCCATGGAGAATGGAGAGACGTCGGCAGGTTGGCTCTGACTGTTTTTTCAGCTAAAACAGTTCTGGCTTTTATCGGGCTTGCCGTTATGATTCATGGTGTTTGGATTCTGGGGCCCAAGATACAAAAGACCTTTGCTTCCTTCTCGCCGAACACACAGCCGCCGGATGAGGTGCTGAATCGGTTCTGGGCCTTTCGTGCCACACGTAAAAAAATCTGCCAGTTCTGTTTCGGGCTGGCATTGACCATTGTCATCATTACGCCTATTTTAAGATTTTATAAATGAGCGAGACGGAAAAGCTGATTGAGCTGTGTGACGATTGTGGCGCCTGTGTCCGCACCTGCACTTTTTTGCGCCATTACTGTGATACGCCCAGGGAGTTGGCCAAACGTTTCAAGCGAAACCCGCTGGAGAATATCGAGATACCTTATTCATGTTCCTTGTGCGGGTTATGTCAACGTATCTGCCATCTGAACCTTCATCCGGGAGACATGTGTCTGGAAACCCGGCAGAAAATTTTTCAAACACAAGAAAAAGACGCCCTTCCGAATGATTTTGTTTATGATTACATGATCCCGCGGTTAAAAGGCCTTCGCAATCATCAGATCATGAGCACATCATCGGTCTTTACCCTTGAAAAAGTCGCTAAAAATAAGCCACCCGGCTTAAGACGTGTCTTTTTCCCGGGCTGCTCGCTCCCGGCCTATTCACCCGGTTTGGTACTCAAAGCCTATCGGTATTTACAGCAAAAGATGCCGGGAATCGGAATCGTTCTCAACTGTTGTGGTAAACCGAGCCGCGATCTTGGCGATGAAGACCGCTTTAAAAAGATATTCGAAGGAACCCTCAAAGAGTTCTCTCTTCACGGTGTTGAAGAGGTGGTGGTCGCCTGCATCAACTGCCATAAGATGTATGCAGAGAACAGCGATATCAAGCTGCGGACTATCTATGAGATTATGGCGGAAAAGGGCCTATCATCGCCTATTTCAACGGGTGGGCAAGAGATTACGATCCATGACTCTTGTCCGGCCAGATACAGGCCCGAAATTCAAAAAGCAGTAAGACAGATTGTCTCCCAGATGAATTTCAAGGTTACGGAAATGAAATTTAAAA
This sequence comes from Desulfobacterales bacterium, assembly GCA_011049715.1. Taxonomy (GTDB): domain Bacteria; phylum Desulfobacterota; class Desulfobacteria; order Desulfobacterales; family UBA2156; genus UBA2156. The sequence goes on along the minus strand of DRHF01000240.1, from coordinate 8,388 downwards.
ATGAAACGACTCAATGCTGCGGGGCAGGTGGATGCTCGCCAATGGGTAACACGGTCCTGGCGGACAGGCATACCCAAGCCAGGGCCGGCCAGGCAAAGAGTCAAATCGTCTCCTATTGTGCCCACTGCCGGGAGCGGTTTTCGACCTGTGGTCCTTCCCTGCATGTTCTTGATTTAATTTTTAACCGTTCGTCCAAGAAACATACGGAAGAATACCACGATAGCTGGCGAAACTGGATGAACCGTTGGTATCTAAAAAAAAGATTTCAACTCATGAAAATCTGATCGTTAAGCAGCAACCCAAAGCCGAGATCTGGCGGTTGGAAGGGAAAGACATGAAACCATTATGTGGAAATGATGCCCGGGCTGGGTGAAAAATATGTCATTGAAATCGAAACAATATCCAAAAATAAAATAAATGAAAGGAACAATGTATGAGACTCTTTAAAAAGAAGACACTCACGGGGCTTGCCCGCACCTGCGGTTGAGCGGCAAAAATTGGTCCGACGGCTCTGTCGGACGCCCTTTCAGGACTGAATTCACCGTCTGATTCAAATCTTTTGGTCGGTTTCGAGACTTCGGATGATGCGGCTGTATACCGACTCACCGAAGAGGTCGCCGTTATCAATACCGTCGATTTCATTACACCGCCCGTCGATGATCCTTACTGGTTCGGTCAGATAGCCGCAGCTAACTCAATTTCGGACATCTATGCCATGGGGGGCCGCCCCCTGACCGCATTAAACCTGGTGATGTTTCCCTCAAAGCACCTTGACATGGGGGTGCTCAGGGAAATCCTCCACGGCGGCCACGATAAGGTGGTGGAGGCGGGGGCCTGCATCGGTGGCGGTCACACGGTGGATGATGAAGAACCCAAGTACGGCCTTTGCGTCAATGGCGTGGTACATCCTGAGCGAATAGTCACCAACGCCGGCTCGCGGCCCGGGGATGCCCTGATACTAACGAAACCGATCGGTACCGGTGTGCTGTTTAATGCGGTTCGCTCTGGAAAGATGGATTACAAAGAGATCGAAAAGAATATCTTACCTTCTGTTGCAGCACTGAACGGACCAGCCATAAACGCCGCCCTCGAATTCGAGCTTCATGCCTGCACAGATGTCAGCGGGTTTGGTATTGCCGGTCATCTCTTCGAAGTCGCTGATGGCAGCAGCGTCACGGTCCGCTTAAAATATTCAAATTTGCCGATCTATCCCGATGCGCTTGAGATGTACAGGAAAGGTGAGACCACCGGGAGTAACCCGGCGAACCGTCGTATGGTTCAGGGAAATATTGAAATCAAAGCTTCGCTCTCCCGTGCGGAAGAAGAGTTGCTCTTTGATCCCCAGACCTCCGGGGGGCTATTGCTGTCGGTTCCTGATGTTCAGGCAGAAGCGCTTTTAAGCGCCCTGGCGAAAGCCGGTGTAGACTCGGCGACCTGTGTCGGCGAGGTTGTGGAAGGCGTTCCCGCAATAGCAGTGGTATAGGTTTATGGAAATCTACCTTCTCATCGGAGGGCTGGGTCTTTTCACCGGGTTCCTGTCGGGGCTCCTGGGTATTGGCGGCGGAATCGTTATGGCCCCGCTTCTCCTTTATATACCCCCGCTATTTGGGTTTGTGCCGTTATCGATGCGGTTAGTTGCCGGGCTGACGATCGTCCAGGGGTTTTTGGGATGTATCTCCGGGGCCCTCACCCATCGCCGTTTTCGCTTTGTGTCCAATCGGCTCTCATTTTACATGGGAACAAGCATTTTTATCGCCGCTTTGGCAGGAGGTGCGGGCGCCGGTTATGTTTCCAATACGATCCTTCTGGTTCTCTTTGCCGGTCTGGCCCTCTGCGCATCTCTCCTCATGCTGATCCCGGTAAAGGGAGACATGGAGATTCCCGACGTTGATTCTCTTTTTTTCAGCCGGTGGCGGGCGGTGACGGCGGCTGCAGGTGTTGGATTGTTGGGAGGGTTGGTGGGTCAAGGTGGTTCATTCATTCTTATACCCCTCATGACCGCCTTTGTTAAAATTCCCACGAGAATCGCCATCGGCAGCAACCTGGCGATTGTTCTCCTTTCATCCACTGCAGGGTTAATCGGTAAAGCGGCCACAGGCCAGATCGAGTGGGAGATGACGATTCCGATAGCCCTGACCGTCATACCGGCTGCACATCTGGGAAGTCATGCCAGCCGGCTGCTACCGGTGTTTATACTGAGGCGGATATTGGCGATACTCATCGCTGTTGCAGCGGTCAGGATTTGGATTTCGGTATTTTTCCTTTAGCCCTATCCCTTTTTGATGGAACCGAAGCCGATCGACATCTGTCCGGGATGTTCGGAGGGGATATTCCAGTCAACAGGCATTCGTTGAAACGATTTTTACAATGCGCGGGTTTATCGTCGTGATGATTTTGGATGTTACTAAAGGCTAAGAGCCATGGACCACCCAGGGGATTCCGAGCACCGAAGTCAAAATAAAAAACGATTGCGTATTACGCTTATTCTCAGCGGAACATACATGGTCGCGGAATTTGTCGGTGGCATCCTGACAAATTCCCTCGCACTCCTCGCAGATGCGGGGCACATGCTTGCAGATGCCGGTGCCCTGGGACTGTCGTTGTTTGCCCTCTGGGCTGCTCAAAAGCCGGTCACTTCAACCCACACCTACGGTTATTACCGCACTGAAATTTTGGCCGCCCTCGTTAACGGATCAACCCTGGTTGCCATCGCTATATATATATTTATAGAGGCCTATCAACGTCTTGCCATGATACCTGAAGTCCAGGGGGGCTTGATGCTCGGTATTGCAGGCGGTGGTCTCCTGATCAACCTGGTGGGTCTTTGTATTTTGAATGCTGGCAAGTCAGAGAGCCTGAACATTCGAGGCGCCTGGCTTCATGTGTTTACCGATATGCTTGGAAGCATCGGCGTAATGGTTGCCGCAGTCCTGATCTGGAAATTGGGTTGGCATTGGGTCGATCCGCTGGTCTCGGTACTCATCGGGATGCTTGTTCTTTACTCCTCTTGGAAACTGCTCAAAGAGGTGGTTGCGGTTCTGATGGAAGGCTCCCCGGGTCATATTGATGTCGATGAGGTCAGGAATGCGATTCTGGAGATCAATGGGGTAGACGCTGTCCATGACCTGCACGTATGGACCATAACCAGCGGGCTAATCGCCCTTTCCGCCCATGTGACGGCAACGGGGAAGCATTCCCAGAAGCGACTGCTTACAACGATTCAAGATATGCTCCGCAAGCGCTTTCGAATTGCTCATGGAACCATTCAGATAGAGCCGAAGGACTATAACGAGTGTGAGATCTCCGTATAGAGAGCTTGCCTATGAATCTTGTTTTTTTCGAACCAGATTGGCGATGATTTCCTTTTTTTCTTTATCTGTCAAAAATTGGGGGTCATCTGCATTTTCAATCATTCGCTCCAGCGTAATATGCCACTCATCTTCGGATTTGACCGCCTCGATGACCCGGTCCAAATCATGGCAGCCGGAACACTTTTGACTGATAAGTGTTTTCCCGATTTCTCTTTCTATTTCTTGTCTGTCCAGGCCCTTTCGTTTTTCCTGTTGTTTGATGAGAAAATATATAATCTGCTTCACATCAAAGCCGCGGATGTTCGGCGTGTCGATAACCGCCATCCGGTTGACCGTCTTTGTCCAGCCCTCCATACTCTTGAATGATCGATATACCCGTTCCAGGGTGTGGCACTTTCCACATTTCCTGTTCGCAAAGAATCGCCCGGTATTTTCGTCAAGGACAACTTTGTCAGATTCCACGATCGCGATATACTTTATATCCGTCCGGTGCAAAAAATAATAACCGGCGGTGAGACCGCTTAAAACCACGGCAAATATCCAAATAAATTTTCCCAGATAAAGTAAATTCGCTGTCAACCGCTTGTACCGTCTGACAAATAAAATTTTGAGGACAATGAGGCAAAAGAGCGAGAGGGCCATCCAGATGTGGAAGATCACGCGGGGCGGAAGTTCTTCTTGATATCCGCTGACCCTGATGATCATCAAAGAAAACATGAAAATAAACATGCCGACAAACAGGTAACCCAGGATCCGGTGTGTTCGGATGAGATACCGGTTGATATGTCGGTCCCTTGGATTTCCTTTCAGTTCGAGCATGATCAACATAGCGGCCGTGCCGATTAGAATAAAAATCAGAGCGAGGGTTGAACTCACCTGTGGGATCATTTCAGCCTCCTTTATGCCGGTTTAACACCGGTTATTCTCGACAGTTCTGGGTTGACGGATGCCATATCGTTTTTGTTCAGATCATGGATATTATGTTTACCGCAAATTCGTGCGATGGATGTGAGTTCACTCATTAATGCGTTGATAAAACTGGATATATTCTCTGCTCCTCTGTCCACATCAATGCGACTTCTCAGCTTCGGATCCTGGGTGGCGATACCGTATGGACAGATCCCCAAATGACACTGCCTGATATATGTGCATCCGAGGGCGATTTTCAAGGCACCGGCCATGTAGATGGCCTCTGCTCCCAGTGCCAAGGCTTTTGCCACGTCACCGGAATGTCTTAACCCGCCTGTGGCGATCAATGTGACCCGGTCTTTCAAACGATTTTCCCTGATATAATCAGCGACCCGCGGCAGCGAATAGACAAGGGGGAGTCCCACGTGATCTTTCGTGAAACTGGGGCCGGCGCCGGTACCGCCCTCACCACCGTCGATGACGAGAACGTCAGGAATATGGCGCTGCGAGAAAATGGCATCCAGGTCATCCTGGATATGGCCGCCGACAAATTTTAAGGCAATCGGTTTTCCGCCGGTGATCTCCCGCAAACGTTCGATGGTTTGAGACATGTCTTCAGGGGAGTTGATATCCTTATGCCTTGAAGGCGATTCAGCGGTCTGACCGGCGGGGATCTGCCTGATTTCAGCAATTTCCGCTGTCACTTTTTTCCCGGGAAGCCTTCCGCCCATCCCGGGTTTTGCGCCCTGAGAAATTTTAATCTCGATCATATCTGCGAGATTAAGCCGTTCTTCGCTGATGCCGAATCTCCCGGTTGAATATTGCAGGGTGATTTTGTCTGCCAGAAGCCGTTCCTCATCCAACATGCCTCCCTCACCGGTATTGGCTATTCCACCCACCATGGCCGATGCCTTTGCGAGGGCCATTTTTGCCTCCCGGCTCAGGGCACCGAAGGACATGCCTGCATTTAATATCGGCATTTTGAGGACGATTGGGCGTTTGGCGGTTTTACCGAGAACGACCTTTGTTGAAACATCCTCCTCATCCAGCAGCGGAAACCTTGCAATTTGAGCGGGCAGAAACAGCAGGTCATCCATATTGAGAAACTTTCTTGTGGTTCCTTTTCCGCCCAGCTGGTAATGGCCGGTTTCCGCCATGGCCCGGATCGAGAGACGGGTCTTGTCGTTCCAATGGGCAAAATGGTCCTCTGCTGACGATTGAATGAATATTTCTGCCGGTGCACTGCAGACCGGGCAGAAATGAAATTCAATCTCACCAACATGCATATACCCGCAAATCGGACATCGAAAAATTTTCATTTCACTCTCCTGTAATAAAAACAGTAAACAACGAAAAAGCAGGCGCTCACCGCATTATCGGCATGTTTTTTTAAAAAACTTAGGCCATTTGCGCCCAAATTTCAAGTACTCAAGATTCGGCCCCCTGATTTTATGAAAACCCGCCATCGGCATCGGGTGCAATTTTCTTGACTTTCACCTTTTTCCGACATTACGATACAATGCAAATGTTTTCTAAAGAGAGGAGACAGAAATGATCAATAGCCTATACCAAACCCTTTCGAAAATTGGATTCGCCCATCCCCTTCATCCCCCCATCACCCATCTTCCGCTCGGGTTGATTATCGGTGGATTTATCTTCGCGGTAGTCGCATTGGTGTTTAATCAGAAATCGTTTTTACAGACGGCCCGGCGCTGTATGGTTTTGGCGTTGATTGCCCTGCCTCCGACCGTGCTGATCGGACTTGCGGACTGGCAACAGTATTATGGCGGTGCGTTGCTATTTCCGATCACCATGAAAATGGTCCTGGCGGCTGTGCTGGTGGTGTTTTTGGCTGTTGCCGTTAAATTGGGGCTTAGGAAAGAGTACGGTCCAATGCGTGTGATCCCCGTTTATGCCCTTTCCCTGCTGGCGGCTATCGGTATCGGTTATTTTGGCGGGGAGCTCGTCTATGGAACAAGTCGGTCGGCAGGTGAAGTCTTCGCTAACCCGGCGGCAGAAAAAGGGGTTGCCTTGTTTAATAAAACCTGTTCAGTTTGCCATTTTTCGGATAAAACGGAAACCAAAGTCGGTCCGGGTTTAAAAGGGCTCTTTCAGCGTGAGAAGCTCCCGATAAGCGGCCGGCCCGTGACAGACGCCAATGTTCGTTTAACGTTGAATACACCCTTCGATCAGATGCCCCCGTTTGATTGGCTTTCGGCAGAACAGGTAGATGAACTGATTGCATTTCTCAAAACGCTTTAAGGAATGAAATCAATAACGACAATCTCGTAAAAAGTCTTTTGTGAGCGACATTGAGCTTTTTCGGAGATTGCGGAATGAAATGCTGAGTGTTAAAAATTGTAAGTTGTTTGATCCGCCTATAGGCGGATAGTTCTTACAATTTAGCGAAGCATTTCATGAAGCCCGAAAATGGTCACGGAGCGAACAAAATTGGACTTTTTACGAAACCATCAATATTAGTCTAAAAATTTTTTGGGAAGCGTGATGTTGTCTTTGATTTTCAGGTTATTGACGATCATCATCGTTTCTGTTCCGTACGCGAGCAACCTTCCGTTCTCATCCTCTATGGACGCTTTTCCCAGACATAGGGTTTTACCCACCTTGATGCTCTTGCCTTTTGCAATCAGGTAACCTTTCGATGCCGGAGCCAGGTAGTTGAGTTTCAACTCCACCGTCGTCAGCCCGACACCTTCCTCCAGAAGGGGATAAACAGACCAGAATCCGGCCGCATCCACCAGTGAGGAATAAACGCCGCCGTGAACCATGCCAAAAGGTTGGAGGTGTTTTTCTTCGATAACCACCTCCAACCGTGATTCTCCGGGAACAACCGGTTTCATTTCCATGGATAGCAGTCTGAAATAAGGACTCCTGCTGACCGCTTTTGTTATTGCCTTTAAATATGCAGGATTGAGTGTTTCCATTCTGTCTCCGATCGGTTGTACATTGTCCGCGAATCCGGACATCGTATATCAGGAATCGAAGGGCCCGGGGGTGGTGGCCCATAAGCGCTAAGTTGTTTTGTAAACATTCACAGATTACATTTATGTCGTACAAGGTTGTTTTGAAAGATGAACGTCGAACATCGAACGTCCAACGTCGAATGAAAAACAAACATCCAATACCGAACATTCAACACCTATTTCTGTTTCTTTTCAGCCGTTTTGATACTCGTAACAAAAATCTTAATTAATTCTTCTGTTTCCTCTAAAATATCATTTGGTAGTTCAGGTTTTTTAATTAGTGGTACACGCTGGATAAGTTTTAGCCATCTCTGGGTCTCCCTAAGTTCCTTTTTTTCCATTCAACACTTGTCCGCCTTTTGAGGATTCGATGTTGGACGTTCGATGTTCGATGTTCATTTTTTTTCAGTTAACCTTCCACAGTCCCCCGGCGTAAAGGCAACTTAGCGCCTATGGGGTGTTGGCCTGCATACCGTTTGGATGCTTTTCCGCGAAACCTATTATCTCACCCGGTCTTTTGATTCTCCGCTAATCGGTGAATCTTCATCCCGTTGAAACAAATACTCTCTAACCCCATTGCGGTATAGAAATGATTTGGCAAAATTGAAAGGTGTCAATAAGGTGAGAATTTCTCGATTTTGACGGCGTTGCAAGGGTAAGTTCATGTGGGGTTGGGGACGTGGATAGAGTCTGAAGTTCTCACCGATGGCAAAGGTACTCAAGACCGGAAAAACGATCGGATCACCCTGGGCGATGACCATCACCCGTCCCCCCGGTTTTATTGATTTGTGGCACCGCTGTACCAGTTTAACCGCTGTTTGATTATCCACGTAATCAAACAGGTTCCAAAGCAGGATGCCATCAAAAACCAGGGGGGGAAAATCAAAGTGCTGCTCAAGCCGGCCGGTGGGTCGACGTCTGCGACGCTCTCTGTTCAGGTAATAAAACATGTCGCAGACAGAGAGCTTATTCACCCATCGCAAAAAAAAATTGATGTTGTCACCGGAGATCAGGCCCAGATCGAGCAGGTGACTCCCATCGTTTTGATGAAGCCCCTCCAGGAATATTTGCAGCACATTGCTTTTGTAACCTGATTCCTCCGGTTTAACAGTCGAATTCTTCAACGGTTGATCTGCAGTCGACAGGGTCAATTCTTTTTGATGGGGTCAGCACCAGGGATAACCGGT
>DRHF01000239.1 GCA_011049715.1 Desulfobacterales bacterium | reverse complement strand
TTAATAGAAACCGATTGTTATCATGATTAATGTCAAGGATCATTATGACTAAGTGTCATCAGTATCTTTGACAAGGTATGCTTTGTAAAAAGCAGGAGCGGTCAGAACCGGGTTATACTTTTCCAGGCAATATATTTATCCCATATTGCGCCCTGTTCAAGTAAACTCTTTGCCCTTTGATAACCTTCCCTCAAAGACAAAGGCTTTTCCTGAGACATAAAAAAGCGGTGCCGCGTTGATCAAAGCGAAATCAATACACGCTCTGTATTTTTCTCCCCTGAGGACGGATAGGAACCGCTCCTATTCCTTTTCGATGCTTTCAAGCGGCGCGATGTCGGCAACCGGATGGGGTGACAAATTAAAATAACCTGGATCAATTGTGTATTTATTTTTTACGGTTTCTTCATTAAACTCCATGATTATTGTCTGCCCCGAAGGCGATATTTCATCCATGCCCCTTCCGTTGCTGTCGCTTCCCCACAGCACAACGCCTTTGCGGTAGCCTATCATCCGCATGACTTTTACTGTCTTTTCTATCATGTCCCTTTTTTATCAGGTAGTTTTTCAGCTCGGTTCCGATAAAACCGTCGCTGCCTGTGATCAGTAACTTCATTTGAACCCCTGAATATCGTGATCCATGAAATTAAGCCCAAACTTTTATTTTATAGACCAGGCTTTTTAACCCGGAGGGTGCTAATCCGGATAGATCAGTACTTTCAGTGCCCCGGGCCGGACATGGACCTGCATCTGTATCTGGAGGGCTGCGGCAATGGGCTCGGTAAACACAGCAGCTTCATCGGAAACCGATTCAGGTATCTGATGAAGATTGATTACAGGAAGGGTCAGGTATTCGGTAAATGCACCGCCATGTCCCAGGATCCCGAGAACTGTCCGCTTTTCGCAATGGGTCTTTCTACCGGCAAGACACTGCCGGCAGGTCCCGCAGGTGATGTTGATCTCGCCGACCACACGTTTGTCTTTCTGACTTTCAGCCGCTGCCCCGGCTGACGTCGCCGGGGAAGTCCCCCCCCCTGTGGGCGGATTAATCATTGTTGGAGATCCCTTTGCCTCATTGATCGAAACGATCTCTCCAACAAATTCATGCCCCGGCACTCCGGTGAAAGGAAGATACCCCTTTACAAGCTCAAGGTCGGTTGAACAGACCCCTGCAAGGCGTACCCGGACCAGGGCTTCACCCGGGCCCGGTGACGGTACCGGTACATCCTCGCGAAGACTTAGATGATTTTTTTCAAGCCATAGAGCTTTCATATTTTTATGTCCGAAAAGTTACGACCCCTCAACGAAACGGATCAATGAAGGTGCTCTTCGGTATATAATATCAGCTCGACCATACGCTCAAGAAGGGCATCTGTGTCAAATCCCGCGAAGTTTTTCAGCACGAGTTCCTTCGCGAATAGACGGCTTATATATTTCAATTTTCTGGCTTTTTTCCATGATGCGTAAATATAATCTTTGTGGCCGTTGTTGATAATGATCAGGTTGTTTTTTTCATCAAACCTTGATCTCCAGAGCTCACCGGTCGCGCGGACAAATGTGTAGCCCGGGATGCCCCTGTTGAGCCCTTTATCGTTCTGCCTCTCTTTTTCTAAAAGTGATTCGGTAACTGTTATGATAGCTTCAGCTTCGCAGACCGTGTCTGCCTGGGTTACGGCCGCACGCAGGATAGTTGTGATCGGCTCATCGGAGGCGGTGAATGTTACATACTCTCCTTCGGTACCGGAAAGCGTCCCGCTGCCCTCTTTGATCTCCCACCGTACCTCTATCTGGTTTTCAACGATCCGGCGGTTACGGTCGCGGGGAATGCACCTGAAATTTCTTGTTGTGTTTACTTTGACAAAGCAAGATGCCGGGGAGATGACGGCGCTGTACAGCGGGCCCGCGTGTTCATAAAATTCTCTATCTTCCTCATTATCTGATCCTCCCGTTTCTTCCGGCAGATCAATCTTTTGCCCCGCATCCGTGTCTTCTGTCTGCATGAAGAGAGGGTCAGATGTTTTTCTGCTGCCGGATTTTGTGCTGTAGATATCAAACCAATCATATTCACCGCTTGGGAGCGCGAGGAACGCTTCCTTTAAGGCCCTCTGTACGGATTTGAGAATATTCCTGCTCGCCCCCTCTTCTTCCGCTTTTTTCTCAAGCTCTATAATACCCCGGAGTTTCTCTTCCAGGGGCCCGATGGAATCGCAGAACAACTGAAAACTATTATCCTGAACAACACCGTCCCGGGTACCGGGAGTCAGCTGGAGATAGGGAACATCGATCATGCCCTGAAGATATCCGGCAGTCCACGGCGTTCTGTTAAAAAAGTCGAGTTTTGAAATTGAGGGTAAAACCCGGGTACCTGACCGGAAAAGACTTACGCTATTTTCGGTTGAATAGCTGTTTAGATACAGCTCAAGGTAAATCTGCCCTTTTTCTGTTTCCAGAACATCGAAATTTTGGAGAAAGCGCCCTGTAAACTGCTGCGGTTTGACGTCAAACTCTTTTCTTGAATACCGGTCTTTGATCTTGATCTTGACATCCGATTTACGGATCCTGTCCCTGAGTTCGGAAGCAAGGTAGTGCTGGATCCTTTCACCGTTTAGTTGCCTGATGCCGGGCAGAAGAGGATGGACCAGCAGCTCCGTCCCGGGGTGTGAAAAGAGGGAACGTCTCATGGTGATGACGTAACCGGGTTCGCCTTTGTTCATTTCCATTTGATAGGTTTTCCCGTCCGAACCCGCGGAGGAGAGGACCAGCTTTTCCCCCACAGTCCAGAAGCTGAGAAGCCCGATCCCGAATTCACCCTGGATTCCCTGCGCGCCTTTCTTTTTCAGTTTTTTCTTGATGGAATCGCAGATGTGGGTCGCGACATACTTAAAATTCGGATAGCCCTGCTCATTCAAAGGAATACCCTCGCCATCATCAATGACCTTTATATAAAGCTCTCCACGTTCTTTGCCCCGGACGATCGTAATATTTTTTGCCCCCGCGTCGATGCAGTTTTCAACAAATTCGGCTATTGCTTTCAGAGGGCTATTTTGAGAATACGCGATAATCGTTATTGCATTCCAGTTGTCACCGATCCTGAGTTTCCCGGTACTGTCACTCTTTTGCGGGGATATTTTCTTTCGCTTTCCGGCAGTCTCCCGGTTGTCCGGTGAGGGAATTAAAAACTTGTCGCTGAGGCTTTTGTTTTTTTCAGATTTCATGTTATTTCCTGAAAATAAAAAAATAAGTGGCTTTGTAACTGTAAAGTTAATGATAAAAAAGCTATTCCGGCTATTTAAATAGTTCTTGTAGGCACTGATAAATATGTATCATTCAATAATGATAAACCTATCAATTATCTATTTTTACCCCTCAAAAACGGCCTATCGGCTTTTGCGCAGCAAATCAGCAAAATAATCTGCAAAATACAGCAAACGAAAACAGATAGATGATAATCTCCTGTTTTATTGAAAGACCACCCGAATATAAAAGGGCCTATGGCGCCAAAGAATACAACAAATGACATATTGAAACTGTTTATCGCCCCCAGGTTTTTCCTGCCGAAAAACCGAGGCCATGATACCGACACCAGTGTTGTAAACAGCCCCCTGGATATGCCGTAACCGATGATAATCATGTATTTCCCCCGGGCAGTGTCCAGGAGTATTACACCTCCGCCGACCAGAAGAAGACCGACCAGCAGCAAGCCTAATAAGTACTTCAGCCTATATTTGAATGGGCCCAAATCGCTCAGCCAGCCGGAAACGATATTGACTGCAACAGCAGTAAAGGATATAGGCAAAAAAACTGTTATTGCTTCACTTCTGGAAAGTCCCGCTACTTCAAAAACAGAAACCATGTGAAATGTGAGAGCTGTAGACAGCAGGCCGAACATAGCAAAGCTTAGATTGAATATCCAGAAAGTAAAAGTCCGCCGTGCCTGGCCCAGAGTCCAATCCTCGATACCGTTTGCCTCTTGAGTGCCATTATCTTTATGTTTTTTTCCATCAGGATTAAAACCGCATCCTTCAGGGGTGTCCCTGAAGAATATCGCGATGAATGTAGAAGATACCAGACCGATCAGCAAGCTCAAGATAATCCACGCCACCCGCCATCCGAATTTCCGAACCAGCATCTCCAATAAAAGCGGTACTGAGGCAAAGCTAAGTGTTATAAAGACCCCAAGAACACTGTTCATCATTCCCCGCAGATTGCTAAACCATTTTAGAAGCATGACACGGCTTGCAAGACCCAACCCCCATACACCGAGATACCGCATTAAAAGAAAACCGGACACCAGGGCGGACGTTACAACAGCCAGATGAAACCTGCTTCCTAACAATTTGAATATTAATGCTGCTGCGCGGTCAATCTGACTCATATATATCAGAACCCCACCCAGACAGACGGCCGCAATAAAAGAAATTTGTCTCGTGCCTATCCGGTCAAGTAATTTTCCTGTCCTGCCAATAAGTATAGCGCTGCCTATGGTACCGATTGTGTATGTGACACTTATTTGAAACCGGCTGACCTGGAGGTGTTCTATTAGATAATCTGTGAAGACCAGGACTCCGATTGTCTGGCCGGGCGCGCTCAGCGTTACCCCGATGATACTGCAGAATACGATAAAATACCCGTAGAAGAAGGGCCATTTTTTTGGGTCAAAAGGAAAATGATCGCTGAATATCATAGGTATCTCTGGAATTGAATTATCTGCTTATTCTTTTTAAAATCAGGGTTCAATCGCTCTTTTTGGTTTGTATACGCTTATAAACCGGTGCGGTTTTATATCCATCTCAAATCGTTTTTTTTTTAATCATGATCTTGACAATATTCTAGTTTTATAATAATATTTTTTAATATATTTGAACAATATTCTACATTATTATTTATTGGAATCAGGGAAATAAAAATATGAAGGGGGTGACAATTAAAAAGGGATTTAAATCGTAAGTAATTTCAATAAAAATGGAGGAATGAAAAATGAAAAATTTTTATGTTGGTGTTGTGTTATTCGTAGTTTTGAGTCTGGCATTTGGAGCTTCCCCGTTATTTGCCGGCCGTAAAAAAGAAGAAGCATCAAAAAAAACTAAAAAAGAGGAAGCAGTTGAAAAGAAAGCGCCGGTTAAAGAAGAGGTGTGGACGGAAAAGGAGTCTCCCATGCTCCACGAAATGGTGAAAGCGGGAAAACTCCCGCCGCTTGAAGAACGGCTGCCAAAAAATCCCAAGGTGGTTCGGGTAGAAAATGAGATAGGAAAGTACGGCGGCACCCTGTTCAGGGGCACGGCTTTTCTTCGAAGTGAATGGATTCCCGACCACATGACCCAGGAACCTATTATCCAGGTCCATTACCCCTTTCCGGGTGACGGCCCGATTGAACCCAATGTGGCCCAAAGATGGGAGTTCAACGACGAAGGTACAGAAATGACCATGTATCTGAGAGAGGGTATGAAGTGGTCGGATGGCGAACCCTTTACAGCAGATGATGTATTGTTCTACTGGTACGACGTCATATTCAATGAAAAGGCTCTGGCATCTCCAAGCCCCAACCTTTATGTCAAGAAAGGTGTGGCTCCTGATTTGAAAAAGATAGATGACTACACCATAAAATTTATCTTTCCTGAGTCATACTTTTTTGCCGAGACAGCTTTTGCTACTATAACCGGACTGGCGTGGCCTAAACATTACCTGAAAGAGTTCCATCCCGACTACAATCCGAACGCAACCTGGGATGAATTCAATGATAAATCAACATATTTCGGCGGCCGCGGTAAGGTTGTGCTTAAAGCTTGGATGCTCGAACAGTATGTACCGGGACAGAAATTCATTTTAGTACGAAATCCCTATTACTGGAAGGTAGACCCGGAAGGCAACCAGCTGCCCTATATTGACAAGGTTGATGTGCGGGAGGTCGAGGACAGGCAATCGGTTGCCCTGGGTAACGTTTCCGGAGAATTCGACGTGGATGGTATGTGGGTCGGCGCTCAGCATCTGTCCCTGTTTCTCGAGGAGAAGGACAAGCCGGGCAGGGATTATGATGTCGGTTACGGCGCTGTTCCAGGGATGGTTATTTACTTCAACTATGACACGAAAGACGCAACATCGAGGAAAATCATGCGAAATGTGGACTTCCGCAGAGCGTTTTCAATGGCTATCAACAGGGAAGAGATTAATGAAGTATTGTATTCAGGCCTTCTTGATCCTTCAGCCGGGGTGTTTTCAAAATATTCTCCGTATCATGTTGAAGAAACCTACCGCGCGTATGCCGAGTATGATCCCGAAAAGGCAAAACAGCTTCTGGATAAGGCGGGCATGAAAGACAGTGATGGCGACGGTGTACGGGAGCTCCCGTCCGGAGGAGACGTTAAACTGGTTATTGATGTGTCCGAGCACGATCTGTATACACCCAGCGTCGAAATGCTGGTTGAATATCTCGCAGATATTGGTGTCAAAATGGTAATGAATGTCCAGCATCAGAATCTTATAGAAGAGCGCTGGGAGGAAGGAAATTACGAGCTCCTTGTTTGGGACCTTGAAGGTATCGATGACCCGGTCGGGGCACTGCAAATTTGGGTCCCGGTATCAAAAGGTGTGCCCTTTTATCACCAGAGCGCGTATGACAAAGGGGGTTTTTCCAAAGAATATGATGAGTTCAGCGAACTTCTGCTAAAAGCCAAAACCATCCCATATGATGAGCGGGTAGCAGCAGTCAAGAAAGCTAACAGGATCATGGCTGAGAATGTTTTTGTTGCGTATGTCGGGTACTATTCGCGTCCTTTCATCGTGAGCAACAGGTTGGGAAATATTCCCAAGAGTTATGTGCGTACAAGTGAGTTTGGAAGCAACCAGCCTGCTTTTCGTTATCTCCAGGCGTATATCAAGTACGAAAAATAAACACGTTTCAAGAAAAATTCAGGATGAAAAATGGAAAAATAAAAGCCACCTGCTTTGCGGGTGGCTTTTAACAAACCGTGATGAAGCCTGATAGGATAAGCCCCGGGTGCAATGTTACGGGAAATAGATACACTACATCCAAAGGAGCAGCCAAAACGCATTCTTGATTATACAATATTAAGATACTGAAGAGAGATTGTGATCCGGGAAGGATTATCATGCAAAGAGGTAAGATCAAATGCTAGCCTATATCATCAGAAGAATTCTATACATGATCCCTACCATTATACTGATATCCATTGTCAGCTTCATAATAATACAGCTTCCTCCCGGTGACTGGGTAACAAGCTACGCGGCACAGCTTCGGGCCCAGGGTACTTCAGCATCCATAGAGGCGCTCGAGGCTCTCCGCACCCATTACGGTCTGGACAAACCCATGTACGTGCAGTACCTCAAATGGGTATCGGGCTTTCCAAGACTGGATTTCGGAATAGCTATGAGTGTCCTTAACACTCCGGTATCTGAACTTCTTGGAGGCAGGCTCCTGCTGACACTGATCGTATCGTCATTGACTTTGATTTTTACCCTGGTGATAGCAATTCCCATAGGAATATACTCTGCTACTCACAAATACACGTTAATGGACTCTTTTTTGTCGGTTATTGCCTTTATATCTCTGTCCATGCCTCCTTTTTTGCTGGCCCTTATATTCATATTTGTTCCTGTGTTCTATTTTGGGGCCCAGACTGTAGGTGGATTATTCTCTCCTGAATATATCGGTCAGCCCCTGTCATGGGGAAAGATAATTGACCTTATCAAGCACCTGCCAACGCCGGTTGCGGTTTTAACCATATGCGGTACTGGCGGTATCGCCGCTTTCATGCGGCTTATGCGCGCGAATTTACTGGATATCCTTGGCGAACAGTACATTCAAACCGGAAGGGCCAAGGGGCTCAAAGAAAGGGTCGTTATATACAAACACGCGGTAAGAATTGCAATAAACCCTATAATCAGCCGAATAGGAGTAAATTTACCGGAGCTGTTCAGCGGCACAATAATTGTTGCTATAGTTTTGAACCTTCCCACAATCGGCCCTCTATTTTATAGAGGATTAATAGCGCAGGATATGTATCTGGCAGGATCAATACTGCTCGTACTTGCTGTTATATTACTGTTTGGAAACCTGGCGGCTGACATAATGCTGGCATGGAGTGATCCGCGTATCCGTTATGATTGAATATGTATAAAATACTAGAATTCTAACTACATTGAGATGGAGAAAACGTAATTACTTAAAAACGTAATTACATGAAATTTTAAACATTCAAAAAGGCAGATGTAAATAATGCTTGAAAAAGTCAAGAATGTGGTCCTGCCACTGTATAAAAAAACCCCACAAAAGGCAGCGAAAAAAAAAGACGAGGAATACACATTCCTTACGCCGCGCCAATTGATATGGCGCAAATTTGTCCGCAATCGGCTTGCGCTGGTGTCCGGCATAATATTGACCGTTCTTTACATAATAATATTATTCGCGGGTTTCTTTTCTCCTTACAACAAGACCACTTCCAATATCAAATTTCTCTATGCCCGACCGCAGCTTTTGAGATTTGTTGACAGTGGGGGTAAATTTCATCTAAGGCCTTTTGTTTACAGAATGGAAGGAAAGCGAAACCCTGAAACACTCAGATTTGACTATACAGTAGATAAAGAAATAAAAGATTTTATATATTTATTTGTCCGCGGGGACAAATATAAACTTCTTGGTATATGGGAATCTGATTTACACTTCTTTGGAGTAAAAGAGGGGCATGTCTTTCTTGCCGGTACAGACCAGAGGGGACGGGACATGTTTTCGCGGATCTTTTTTGGGGGCCGTATTTCTCTCACCTTATGCCTTGTGGGTGTGGCCATTACCGTGATTTTAGGCTCAATAATAGGCACTGTTTCCGGTTATTTTGGCGGCTGGGTCGACAACATTATCCAGCGGTTGATAGAGCTCATACGCTCTTTTCCACGGCTGGCCCTCTGGATGGCACTATCAGCAGCAATACCCGCGGATTGGCCTTCTCTCTGGGTGTATTTCAGTATCGTGGTTGTGCTCGGTTTCATAGGATGGACCGGCCTTGCCCGTGAACTTCGCGGCAAAGTGCTCTCTCTACGAAATGTGGATTTTATCCTTGCGACGGAAACAGCCGGGGCCAGGACCGGCAGGATCATATTCAGGCACCTGATACCGAATGTGGCGAGTCACATTATGGTAACGGCCACCCTTCGTATTCCGATGATGATTATCGCTGAGAGTTCTTTGAGCTTTCTCGGTTTAGGAATAAAACCTCCAATGACCAGCTGGGGGCTTCTTCTCAGCCAGGCTCACAAGGTTCAGGTTTTAAAGCTTTATCCCTGGCTGCTCATTCCAGGTCTTTTCATAATTATTTCGGTTTTATGCTTCAACTTCGTGGGGGATGGACTGCGGGATGTAATTGATCCGCATTCTTCATAAAATACAACTCCCCGACTACCGGACGATATCGCTGGGTATAACGTGCAGAAAAATACTGAAAAAGAAAAAGACATAATTTTAAACGTGAAGCGTTTAAAAAAACATTTTCCGATACACAAAGGTGTGTTCCGGCATGTTGCCGGTTACGTTAAAGCTGTGGATGGAGTGGACTTTTTTATTAAAAAGGGTGAAACATTAGGGCTTGTCGGTGAAAGTGGATCTGGTAAAACCACATTAGGCCGTTGTATTGTCAGGTTATATGATCCAACTGAGGGAGTCGTGGAGTTTCACCAAAACGGCGGTGTAAAAAATCTGTCGAATTTGAAAAGAAGAGAGATGAATGTTATTCGCCGCGATATTCAAATGCTCTATCAGGACCCTAATTCTTCACTGGATCCCAGGATGAGAATCGGCGACATCATTACAGAGCCTTTAAAAATACACCGGATAGGAAGCCCAAAACAGTATAAAGAGCGCGCAAAGGAACTGATAACAATGGTGGGGTTGAAACCCCATCAACTTAATATGTACCCTCACCAGTTCAGCGGAGGACAGAGACAGAGAATTGGTGTTGCCAGGGCCCTCAGTTTAAGCCCTGAATTAATCATCTGTGATGAGCCGGTATCAGCACTGGATGTTTCTGTCCAGGCACAGGTGTTGAATTTACTCTCCGATTTACAGGATGAGATGAAGTTGACCTATTTGTTTATCGCACACGATTTAAGTGTAGTAGAATATATAAGCGAAAGAGTGATGGTTATGTATCTTGGAAAACTTGTGGAAATAGCATCATCGGAAAAAATATACAAGAATCCAGGACACCCCTATACAGAAGCTCTTCTGGGTGCAATCTCAAAACATGAACCTGGAGTATTCAGAAGATATATTTTAGAGGGTTCTATACCGGACCCTTCTGACCCGCCGCCAGGATGCGTATTCCATACACGCTGCCCCTATATAAAGGAAATATGCCGGAATATTGTTCCCGCGCTTAAAGAAGTAAAGGATGGAGCGGGATCATTTGTAGCCTGCCACAGGTCCGATGTACTCGGCCTCAAGGGGTACAATTGACCGGCGCAAGCACAGCAGACATATATATATTACCGAGGCTGGGGAAACAGTGTTTCAGACGGGTCTATAACTGTTCATGGAGTTATTAAAAAAAATTACCGGGAAATCAAAATGAGGTTTGACCTGTTAATCATGATAAAGCCAAAGAGACGTTCGAACGGATCCTTCAATTGGACCCGGAAAATCTTTTGGCCCTTGACAAAACAGGAGTAATATTCGCCCGGCAAGGCTGCCTCATAAGGAGCTATTAAAAATATCCGGCTAAGATAATGTCTTAATCAAAAGGACTTGATTAGCATGGAATATTTGTGATATAATGATTAGGTTGGGCGTGGGGTTGTTTTGCTGTACCTGGGTGAATGCTTTTGAAAACGGGCGAGTGAATGGCATGAAAAATGACAATATAAGTTTAACCACGGTATGATGGAGAATCAGATGCCGCAAAAAGGGGTACAGAGATGAATGCAAAACGATTGGATGGCAGGGTTGCAATTGTCACAGGGTCTTCTCGTGGTATTGGTCGAGCGATAGCGGAACTCTTCGCATACGAGGGCGCTAAGACAGTAATCAACTATAAC
>DRHF01000238.1 GCA_011049715.1 Desulfobacterales bacterium | reverse complement strand
TTCGCGACAAAATAATCCATGTTCATGGGGGGTGTATATGATCGTGTGCGGCATGGAAATGGCAGCATCCGAATCTCGCCTTGTTCTGCTCAGCGGAAACAAATCCGACTTTTGCCACATTGATGTTAAGCCCTGCAAGATAAAGATTGCAGATGATGAAAATGCAGAAGAGGTTCGTGCGTTCAGAGACTCTTTGCACGCTTTTCTCCGTGTACAAAATGTGGATATGGTTGCTATCAAAATGCGAGGCAAAAAGGGGGATTACGCCGGAGGTCCTATCGGATTCAAACTCGAAGCAATCGCACAACTCTATGAAGAGTGCCCAGTGAGTTTGATCGCAGCATAGGCCATTACAGCAAATATTAATAGGCACGGTCCCCAGATTCCTGATACTTTACTCAAATATCAATACGCAGCATTTCAAACCGCATTTACAGTGTTGACCTTAACGTTGCAAAAGTCGAGGTCGAAGATCCGCCTTTGGAGGGATGCCCCAGGTCCGCGGCGTCAAGGGTGAAGCCGTAGTCATTTACTGCGAACGTTTGACAATCCTCCGGAGGCGGATAAACTCCGGCGATGGGGTATAATCGGCTTTCCCGGAGGGTAAACAACACAGTGAAAAAAGCCACTATCACTGGAGATAACCGTAAGTTGGGTCTTGATCAAAGCCTATGAATTGCGACAAAGCCCTTGTTAAAGCTGTTTTACAATAACCTCACGGTGTTGTTTATGCAACTATGAGGTTGACATGATGGAGGCTACATCGCCGCAATTAACGGCAGCCTCGTTCACATCAGCCCTATGCCGGTGAAAGCGGTGAAGTGGGGCGATTATATCGATTCTTTCAATGGAATATTGACATTCCTGGCTATTTCCTTTAAATAGCCGAAAAAATATTAACTTTTTAGCCTCAGGAAAGGAGACAAAAAAAATGACAAAAGCAGAATTAGTGGAAGTGATGGCCAAGGATGCCGGTATTTCTAAAGCGGCTGCCGCAAAGGCATTGAGTTCGTTTACGACCAGTGTAACCAAGGCTTTGAAAAAGAAAGACGGCAAAGTGACGCTGGTGGGTTTTGGGACGTTTTCCAAAGTACGCCGCAAAGCACGTAAAGGACGCAATCCGCAAACCGGCGAGAAGATTAAAATAAAAGCCCGAAATGCGGTAAAATTTGCGGCCGGTAAAAAACTCAAGGATGCCGTATAAAAGGCGAGCTATTCAATGAAAGGGTTATAAAAATCACGAACATCGTCCACAGAGCCTATAAAGAGGGCAAGATCAAACGTGCCGGCAAGGGGATCCATAATAAAGCCTGATCACTGAGCTTTACACCCATGATTCCTATCGGCTTTTAATGCTCAATACGGATTCAATTTGAAAGCAGTAGTAAAATGACGCTTAGAAAAGCCCAAATTGTTGATCGGATCAGAGAAGAAACCGGCATGACAAGAAATGAATCTTTTGAAACCGTGGAATCCCTTTTGGATTTTATCAAACGAACCCTTGAATCCGGTGAGGATGTCCTGATCAGCGGTTTCGGGAAATTCTGTGTAAGGCAAAAGAGGGAACGCAATGGCAGAAACCCCGCAACCGGTGATAAACTAATAATTGCTCCAAGAAAAGTCGTGAGGTTTCAGTATTCCAGAAAGTTACGGGAAAAGATCAATGGGAAATGATCTGCATGTTCAGGCCCATTGATTGTTCTGATTATCGATTTGAAATCAAAAATTTTCCGCTTGTGTTGCCTGCCTCATCATCCACCTCAACAAATTGTTGTTTTGCCAACGCCACTTTTATTGTTGCAGATGCCTATTTTTTTCATAACCGTGCCTCCTTTGGCCTACGGAATAAATGTCCGTATAAGCTCTAATATTTTTTGCCATAATTTTGGCAAGAATGGGTAAAAGCAGGTAAAAATGGTGAAATCAGCGAAAGGGAAATTGGTGATAAATGTTTGAATTAATTTGTTTATTCTTAAATATCGTTACATGTTTTTACCTGTTGATTTTGGCCGTTGACCGACTCTTAATCAGTAGGTTGAAGGTTCAATTCCTTCACGGCCCACCAATGATATCAAGTACTTACAAAGAGGCGAGTTTTTCAGATTTGGGGAATGTGACAGTTTTGTGACACATTCCTTTTTTTGGACGATACGGTAAGGCCATTAAGCAGATTGACGGCCTTTATTTTTTCCCAAGAAGAGTATTTCACCAAAAAAGCTATATCCTACAAAGCAGTGACATCTTACCATGATCAAGAAAATCATATCAGGCGGGCAAACCGGTGCCGACCAGGCCGCTCTCGATGCTGCCATTAAACTGGACATTCCTCATGGCGGCTGGATACCGAAAGGTCGGATAACCGAGGATGGGCCGATACCGGAAAAATATCAACTCGAAGAAATGCCCACATCCAGCTATGCCGAGCGTACTGAACAGAACGTTATCGATTCGGATGGAACGCTGATTGTTTCACATGGGATGCTAACAGGAGGGTCTGCGGACACAAGAGAATTAGCCTTGGAGCATAAGCGGCCATGGCTTCATATCGACCTCAATAAAACCGGGATATTTGACGCTGCTTTGAAACTGAGCGGGTGGGTGTTGAAAAATAACATCGAGATTCTGAATGTCGCAGGCCCGCGAGCGAGTAAAGACCCGAAGATATACAGAGCGGTTATGAATATCATTGAAAGCGCCAATTATCTTGGATTTACAGCGGACAAGAGCCCTGATTCCCTTCGGATGCTTCTTTCCCGGAATGAACGGCTAAAAAAACAGAAAAATCTGCCTCAGACTGTGGATGAAGCCGTACATCAAATAATGTCGGAAATGTCGTTAAAAGATAGAACCACGATGGCAAATGTGGTCGAGGAGAACCTCCAGGTTTTCCAATTGACCCTGGGTCTCTATATCAAAAATAAACTCGATGAATGGGCCGTAAGCGAAGAATTGATGAAATCGTGCATGGAATTATCAAAAGATGAAAATTTCAGCAGGGAGGATGCCTCAACTGTTACTATGAAGGAATTATGGAAGAAGCTCCGGGAAACTCATAAACTGCGTGTTGTAAAATAAGGTGTCGTTTGATGATATCTGTAATCGGTATAAAATGTCTTTTTGTTCTGATAGATAGAAATATCAGGCTCTAAATCCATCAAGTTTTGGCCTGAAATTAGATGATATCTCAGGTTTCTTAAAAACTGAGATACTCTCATATTATGTTGTCAGATTAATTATGTTGTGATTATTTACTTCTCCTCATCTACTTCTTTTTATCTTATTCATAAAAAAAACTAAAAATCCATCTAGTTCTTTTAATTCACTTTCCATTTAAATTTTTTCCTGGTAATTTATCTATTGAAGGTATAAAGTAAGATTATAGAGGAAAATTGACTACATTATAGATGTCGCTGGAAGCCTTATTGGCTTGGCCTCAGGAAAAAGAGGAGTAATAAATATGACCCTTGAATCCCTGAGAGAGAGAAAAACCCGAATTTCGGTACTGTGGCTTTAAAGTCACTCTACCAGTCTTATAGGGTGACAGTAAGGTAGCAAAGAGGTGCCCCCAGTCATTTATAATTATGTTGCGGGATTTATTACAAAAATGCAACTAAGTCCATAACCTATTGTTATTTATACAAATACTGACTTCTCAAGTTGCTCACATAAAACCTTTTGATTTCAATAGGATAGAGTCACTCACAACATAACTCATAGTATCTCAGTTCCGTGGTATTTGGTTTTATGCCAAGAAATCTTCCTAATCTTAATGTGATTTTTCAAAAACTCCCCACATAAACTATCAAGGTTTCTCGACAGGCAAAAGCGCTCTTTTTTGTTTTGGATAATCGGGCAGAACTGCAACATTTGAGGACTGAATACCGAGACGAATCGACAATTTCTCGGCCGAAACTTTCAATCAATTCAATGTTTACAAGAAGATATGAGTAAGGAAATTTTGAAATTGCCTATGTGAAACCCCCAACGGAGGAACGTATTTCCTGGCTGATACTGGTTATGCTATACTGCACCAGCGCTAATTATTTTCACTGCTAAAGGCAGATATCGTCAATATCATCAAGCCAGCCATAGTTCCTATAGATGGGCATACATTTCAATATTACCCAATTAAATAGGCATTTGATCAGCCACACTTCATTTACACCTCTTTTATGCTATTTTTAAATATAATTCAAATAGTTATCCCTTTATGATGGGATTTGTAGATATCAAAAGAACTTGACAGATAATGCCACGATGTGGTAGAAAAAATCGATCTTGATTCGTTCCTGAACACTTTATTTTGATGGTTTTATTTGCCTGCAATACATACAATTATACTTTTACAAATGGTTTTCATAGATGAATTGTCCAAAATGTCAGTATGAGAATCCTGAAGACGCCAACTTTTGCAATGGATGTGGCCATAAATTAGAACTTGCCTGCCCGGAATGTGGAAAGGTGAATCCGCCGGGCAGCAGATTTTGCAATGGGTGCGGCCACAACTTAACCCTTCCCTCAGAGTCGTTACCCAAACCATCCCCTAAAGAGCTCTCCTTTGATGAGAAATTAGACAAGATTCAACGCTACCTTCCCAAGGGCCTCACCGAAAAGATCTTGTCCCAAAGAGATCGCATCGAAGGAGAGCGCAAGCAGGTCACGGTGATGTTCTGCGACTTAGAGGGGTTTACCGGGCTTTCTGAAAAAATAGATCCTGAAGAAGTATATTCCATAATGGATCAAGTTTACGAGATTCTAATTCACAAGGTGCATGATTATGAGGGTACGGTTAATGAGATGACCGGTGATGGGATAATGGCGCTGTTTGGTGCTCCCATCGCTTTGGAAGATGCGCCTCAGCGTGCGATTCGATCTGCCTATGCCATTCACAGGGAAATGTCTCGATTCAACGACAGAATGAAGCAAGAGAAAGGAAATCTCCCGCCTCTTAAAATGAGAATCGGTATTCATACCGGTCCTGTGGTCGTTGGCACCTTGGGCAATAACCTGCGCGTTGAGTTCAAGGCGGTCGGCGATACGGTCAATCTGGCTTCCCGGATGGAAGGGTTGGCGGAGCCTGGAGCAACCTATGTTTCTGATGATACCTTCAAGCTAACTGAAGGATTTTTCAGGTTTGAGGCTTTAGGTGAAAGAGCGGTTAAAGGCAAAGAAGAACCTATCAATGTATTTCGTGTAATTGCTCCCAGTACCAGTAGAACTCGATTTGACGTCAGTGCCGAACGAGGTCTGACCCCTTTTGCAGGGAGGGGGCGAGAACTTGAGTTGCTATTGGATGGTTTTGAGCGAGCCAAAACAGGTCGAGGGCAGGCTTTTTCCATTGTATCCGAGGCCGGGGTGGGTAAATCCCGGCTTTTGTATGAGTTCAGAAAGGCCGTATCCAATGAAGATGTCACGTTTCAGGAGGGCAAATGTCTCTCATACAGCCGAGACATTACTTATCATCCGGTAATCGACATCGTGAAATCCAACTCCGATATCAAAGAGGGCGATGGAGATTCTGAGATCAGGGAAAAGCTCAAAAGGGATCTGAACATTATAGGTGTCGATGAGGCTTCAACCCTGCCGTATCTCTTAGAACTTTTATCAGTCAAAGAGAGTGGTGTCGACAGGAGATCCTTGAGCCCTGAGGCAAGGAAGGATCGAATTATTGATGCATTAACTCGAAGTAATATTAAGGCCTCGCAGATAAGACCACTGATCATGGCCGTTGAAGACCTTCACTGGATTGATAAAAGTTCTGAGGATACTCTGAAAGCCCTGCTTGATAGTATATCAGGAGAAAGGATATTTCTTATATTCACCTATCGGCCGGAATTTGTGCACACCTGGGGGGCAAAATCCTATCACAGCCAGGTGAACTTGAACCGCCTTTCCAACCTGGAAAGCCTTACGATGGCGAGTCACCTCTTGAGTAGCGAAGCTATCGATGGAGATCTTGAAAATCTGATCATAGAAAAAACTGAGGGTGTGCCTTTTTATGTCGAGGAGTTTATTCGGGCACTGAAAGATTTAAAGATCATCGAAAGAAGAGACGGACAATACGGCATCGTTAAAGATATTCAGGAAATCACCATCCCATCAACGATTCAAGATGTGATCATGGCCCGCGTGGATGCGCTGCCGGAAGGGGCAAAGGAGGTGATTCAAACCGGATCGGTTATTGAAAGGGAATTTAGTTATGAATTGATAAAGCGAGTGACGAGCCTCCACGAACAGGAACTTCGGTCCCGTTTGTCTATTTTAAAGGATTCGGAGCTTCTTTTTGAAAGGGGCATCTACCCTGATACCATATATATCTTCAAACATGCCCTGACCCGTGAAGTGGTCTATGATTCGATATTAACTCGGAGAAGAGAGGAGCTTCATGAAGATATAGGCAATGTAATTGAGGAGATATGCAAAGAAAGTATCGATGAATACTATGGGGTGTTAGCCGAGCATTATATTTACAGTAAGAATTATGAGAAGGGGGCTGATTACTCAAAATTAGCGGAAAAGAAAGCTGAAAAAACTGCTTCATTAAATGATGCAATTACATATGCCAGGAAAAGAATATCCTGTCTTGAGAAATTACCTGTAGATGATGATGTAGAAAAGAAAATAATCGATGCAAGGACAGTTCTTGGCCTTTATTATATTCAATTGATTCTCCCTATTGAGGCAAAAGCGGCTGTTGACCCAATAGTTGATCTGGCAATAAAGCGCAATGACAAAAGGAGAGTCTCTCAGATAAATGTCATGATAGGTTGCTATTATTGGATTGTTAATGAGGATTATCCCAAGGCAACGGAATACTATGAGAAAGCAATAAAGATCGGAGGGGAGTTAAATGATCTCCTTACTTTAGTTTTGGCAAATGATCACATGGGAGGCTGTCTATCTGATAATGGTGAATTTGCAAAAGCTCTCCCTTTTTATGAAAAGGCATTGGGAATCAACTTGATGGCAAATGTCCTTTGGGGTATTGTAGCTGTAAAACGGGATATAATCAGGGTTTATGGCCATCTGGGAAATGTTGAACTTGCTTATCAAACTAGCCAGGAGGTATTAAAGATAGCTGATGAAAGTGGTGATATATTTTCAAAGGCAATCGCAAATCAGGCCCTTGGTATTTCTTATTATTTAAAGGGTTGTTTAAAAGAAGCGGAAGAACATCTTTTGAAATCAGCTGATTTATTACAAAAAAGCGGTCAGTTAGCTTTCGCAGCAATTACAAATTCTTATTTGAGCGCCATCTACTTGGACATGGGAGAGTATGAAACATCACAAAAAATCTCTGAAAGAGCAATCTCTTTTTGGAAACATAGTAGTATGGGATCATCCTATATCATATGGAATAAAATTTCCATCGCATTGGCAAAGGTAATGAACAAAGAGAAAGACATAAACCTGAATGAGATATTTAAATGGCATGAGGATATCAAAAACAAGTGGATTAAGGGGTTTGCGCCAAATTATATCGGTAAAATTCTATTAAACATTGATGATCAGCATATAGCCGAAGTCGAAGATTGGATTACGAGATCCATCGAAACGAATCAAAAATACGGCATGAGATGGAATTTAGCCCGAGATTATGCCCTTTATGCTGAATGGTTTAAACAGAAAGGCGATCTACTGAATGCCAGTGAAAACCTGAACAAGGCAATCGAAATCTTCAAAGAATGCGGAGCTGATGGATGGGTAGATAAATATAAGAAGGAATTGGCGGAACTCGTATGAAAAATATCCCTGGCGCTATATCTTTGAGTTGAAGCAATTATAACATGATTATCGATGATTGCTGATTGCTATGTACCACAGGTTTTCTATCTGTTTTAAAACCTGAGATATTCCATACATACCTTCAAAATTTCCATCCCGCTAAAACCTGTGATATCATCTTTGCGATCAGATCAGATGAACGTGGTGAATGCGCTATAAATCTTTCTGGTTGAGGCTGGTCAAAAAGTTGTGATATCAACATCCAAGAATTTATCTTAATGAGAAATTTCGTTTTGTCTTCCTTATT
>DRHF01000237.1 GCA_011049715.1 Desulfobacterales bacterium | reverse complement strand
TTGTTTGATAGATTGGCCCGCAGCAATCAGCTCTCCTCTGGTTGAAAAGTCGATCCCATAATGACAGGGAAATCGATGAGGGGGGCCGCTCACACGCATATGTATCCGCTTTACCCCTATATTCTTCAGCGTTTTTACCCTTGTCTTAACGGTGGTCCCTCTTATAATTGAATCTTCAATGATGATGATGTCTTTTCCTTTTAAAATCTCTTTTATGGGGTTCAGTTTTACTCTTACACTAAAATCACGCATACTCTGGGTCGGCTGGATGAATGTTCTCCCGATATAATGGTTCCGGATCATGCCCATTTCAAAAGGGATGCCGGATGCTTCAGAATAGCCCAAAGCAGCATATGTTCCCGAGTCAGGGAACGGCATCACCAGGTCGGCATCCACAGGCGATTCTTCCGCAAGCCTTCTGCCATGGGCTTTTCGTGTCTGATAAACATTTTTTCCGGATATGATACTGTCCGGCCTTGCAAAGTATATAAATTCAAATATACAGAAGGTGTGTCGTGTTTTGACATGGGATTTAATGCTTTGAATTCCGTTTTTACCTATGATGACAATCTCACCCGGGTCGAGCTCCCGAATCAGTTCAGCCTCGACAAGATCGAGGGCACAGGATTCAGATGCCAGTACATATCGCCCATTTAATTTTCCAAGGCAAAGGGGTCTGAACCCGTTGGGATCCTTGACGCCGATCACTTCTCCTTTACTGGTCATTACCAAAAAAGAAAATGCACCTTTCAGCCTGGAAACTGTCTCGACCAGGGCCTGTTCAAAACCGAGTTTCAGATTTTTTACAAAGAGATGCAAGAAGATCTCGGTATCCGTAGTGGTCTGAAAAATTGACCCGGTTTCCTCCAGTTCACTTTTTAAGATATGTGCATTGACAAGGTTGCCGTTCAGGGCAACCGCATACGATTTTTTCTTGTGGCGAACAACGAATGGTTGGGCATTGAGTAATATTGAACTTCCGGTCGTAGAATACCGTACATGGCCAATGGCGCTCTTCCCTTTAAGATGGTTTAAAATGGGCATATCAAAGACATCGGATACCAGGCCCATGCCCTCGTGATGAACAATATCTTTGTTTTTTACAACAGCGATACCGGCGCTTTCCTGTCCCCGGTGTTGAAGCGCATACAACCCGAAATAGCTCAACTTTGATGCTTCGGGGTTCCCGTAAATCCCGAATAGTCCACATGATTCACGTGGTCTTTGTAAATAGTTCATTTTATCTCCAGACCGAGAAACCTTTTCAGCTTGCCCGCCAATCTTCGCCCCATTCTTCCGCGGCAATCGATTCCTTGGCTAAAATGTCGAGGGTCACCGCCTGCACTTTTCGATATACGTCCTGATAGTTTTTTTTCTCACCATTGACCATCAATAGATCATTCTCGATGGAAATGCCAAGCAGTCTTTCGTTTTCCTTTAGATACTGAAAAATTAGATTCCAGTCTGCTTGCGTCATCTCAACCAGCTCACCTCCGTTTAATTGATCGGCAACGACTTTATAAAATGGATCTCTCAGATAAATCGCACCACCGGATGCCAGAGAGAAGAGGTTGGAACCGGGGTAGGGGGTGTCCTGGTCGATAATTTTACCTTTTTCGTCAAACGCAATCCCGTTTAATATCACAAACCCGCCCCCGTTGAGGGGGTCGCCGGCCATAAAAGATTCCGCAAGGTAATCTAGACAGGTGCCATTGATCACAACACGGGGAGACCCGGCTGCATTGATAAGCGGGCGACCGGCCGCATTTCCCATCACATAGAGATCGCCCCCTTTAGCGCCATATAAAAATGTCTGGCCCACATCACCATGCACCACTACCCGGCCGTTCTTCATGATCTGGCAGAGCTGGTCCTGGCCGTTATCATGCACGTGGATCTCTAATCCGTCGACACCTGAGCCGAGGTAATCGCCGGAACTTCCATAAATGTCAATGCGCACTCCCTTACTATCAGGTCCAAACCCGCAGCCATGGAACCGCTGGCCCCTCAACCCGTAAAAGATAAAACGCTTCCAACCCATCTGATGAGCCCGAACTGCCAGCCAGGCATCACAGTCTTCACCTTCTGGAGGAAAGTTTTGGCTGGAGATCACAAGGGTATTCTCATCATCGATGGGTGGACGCATCGCCTGCCGAGTCTCCCAATCAATTCGCTTGAAAGATCCCGATTTTTCCGAGGCGATGGATGAAACAGCGTCCAAAAGCCGGTCAATCCGAGCGCGAACAACCTGGAGTAGAGCGCTTCGTTTCATTCGGCCACAATCATAGCGACGATCATTGAGAAGCGTGAGCAGCAAGAGAATCCCATTAAAATGTTCATCCTGCTTGTTCACCATCCCCGCGATTTCATCCATAACCCAGCCAAGCTGATCAAGGTTCCATGATGGGAGCGATTCCAGGACATGCGAAAGAGCTGGTTCGATGTTCGCCGAACTGATTTCATTTTCAACCTGATGTATAAGTTCTGTTCCCTTCTGCGGCGATTCCGGGTCCTTTTTGAAATTGATCCGCCATTCTCCTGGCGGTGAAGTGATCGGTTTTCCAAATTTGTCTGCACAGCTCAAGGTGGAAACTCCATTTTCCTTTTTAACGGTGAAGGAAAATGCACCACCATCTGTATGGCTGCCCCCACGGGCGTTCCAATAGCGGTCAGCAACTAGCCTGAAGCGGTTATTCTCCTCCGATAGCGAGTGCAGAGTCGCATCGATTGCCTGCTTCTCAGATGCGACCAGCCCGACGCTTACATCGCCCTCCTGTATAGCGAAAACCTGTGGGCGGAGCATGGCAGTGTCGGTAATTCCCAAGAGTTGGTAGACACCCAGGTCCGGATCGCTTCGGGCGATAATGAAAAACCAGGGGCCATCAGGTGAGCAATGCACATGCGACGTCTGAATGGCTTGGTAAATTCGCTGTTTTTCCTGAGGGAGCCGATCAAAATCGAGCTCGGTTGTGGGGGCAAGCGCCTCGATCACATACTCCAGGGGGTATTGATACACCCGGTGTAGCAAATCAAAGAGAAGAACCGACACCTCGGTGTCGGTCAGAAATTGCGGAACGATGTTGTGCTGTCTGAGGTACTCGGCAACACTATAATAATTGGCAAAGTCACCGTTATGGACCAATGCCTCGTTCATCCCAATAAAGGGGTGAGAGCCTGCCGGATGCCATACCCGTCCTTTGGTTGGATAACGCTGATGGGCAATCCAGATATGTGCCTTCATGTCGTCAAGACCGTAATACTGCACCACGTTTTCGGCATATCCCACGATTTTGAAAATAACAAGATTTCGCGCATGGGAGAGAACAAACGCTCTTTGCTCACCGAGGGAAGCATAAAAATGTTGGTTCAGCCGCGCACTGTTTTGATAGATGAACTCGTCCTCTACCGCCCGTTTTGGTGCTTTCGTCATGCCATGTTTCTCTGAAAACCGCGAGAGGGCATCATCTTTGACACGGACAAAATATTGAACCACATCGGGGGGCCGAACGCCGAGGCCGAGGTCGCGGTAATCCGCTGCAGGTTCGATTCTGAATTTATGATTAATTTCGAGGTCTTTACCGATATATGTCTGCTCAACCTCGTTCTCTGCCTCTTGATCGAGCAGAGCGATTTGAAGGAGGTAGTTGGTTTGAAGCGTCACCGTATCAATACCAAACTGCTCAGGAATCAAGCCGGCAGCGGCGATTCCCCCGCCCTTTCCATTCCCCCTGTTATGCATTTGAATAGAAGGCTCGAAGATATGTCTTCCCCGAACGGCAATGCTTGATGCGAATCCGACGACGCCACAGCCACCTTCTTCGGAAGTCCGTCTCAGCGGCGCTGGGGAATGAGGTGAAAAGAGGTCTTCTCTTGATAATAGGATGCGTTTGATCAAATCGTCCATCATCTGTTTCCTACATTATTACCTGACTGCAGCTTTTGAAAGGGTATCCTGATTTTCTAGTTACGGTCTCTTAAAACTGTTTTTACATATAATCCCTGTGAACCAGGAGATCGGTTTTTCCGACCAGTTCCTGAATACTTTTTAACCCGAAGCGCCTAAGGATCTCTTTTAGCTGGACAGAATAGGAATGAAACAGATTTTTCAGTCTCCGGGTCCCCCAGGACACATCATACGCGGAGGCAAGCTCATCGTCGGTGGTTGCGATACCCCTGGGGCAGCCGCGACCGCTTTCGCAGTTTCCGCAACGGACACATTCGAGAGCAACGAGTTCGGCCGTACCGATGACCACACCATCGGCTCCCAAGGCGATGGCCTTTGCGATGTCCCATGCAGAACGAATGCCCCCTGAGGCGATCAAAGTCAACTGGTTACGTACACCCTCTTGAATAAGAAATTGATGGACTTTGGGGATAGCGTATTCAATCGGCATGGCGATATTTTTTTTGGCGATATCCGGCGCTGCCCCGGTGCCGCCGTAGCTGCCATCGAGGTGGATAATATGCCCTCCGGCGTAGAAGCTGCCTACGGCTACCATGTCTACGTCAGTTGGAGTTGAGACTTTCACAGAGACGAGTGCCCGGGGGTTGATGTGTTTGATCCAATCCACATGTTTTTTATGATCTTCCACCGAGTAAACCGAATGAAAGGGGAACGGAGAAAAAAGGGCGCTCCCTTCGACGGCCTGACGTATTTTGGCCACTGCAGGGGTCACTTTATCGCCGAGGAGGTGGCCACCCAACCCGGGTTTGGCACCTTGAGCATATTTAAACTCAACGATCCGGACTCTTTGGATTGTTTCCTCCATTACGCCGAAGAGGCCGGTGGCGACCTGGGTGATGACATGGTCGTCGTAAGGTTTTAACGCGTCGGGATAGCCGCCCTCTCCGGAGCAGGTAAAAGAGTCAAATGCCTTATATGCCCTGGCCCGCGAGACCATTGTGGTGAGACTGATTGATCCGAAGCTCATGCCACCGCCATAAACCGGAAACCCGATGGTCACCTGCGGTCGATTATCGTCTATCCTTCGGTTCAGCGGAATAGAGAGGTCGATGTCATCATAACTGAGCAATGGGTCTGGTGGTTCATCCGGGAAGTCAAATTCGATTTTATCAAAACCACCACCGGAATCACCGATTTTGTATTCAAGCCCAGAGCCATCGGGTGGCATCGAGGTCTCTGCTTGCATCCAAGTGCTGGTAATCAGATCAGCGGTCCATCGAGGATCTCCAAAGGTCTTCCACATAGGATCTATCCCGACTTTGATGGCATCCTCAGGACATCGATCCATGCAGAAAGATCCATTGGCTTTGCATACTTCGGGGCCCCTGCAAAGCGAGACTCGGTGAGGAAGAACGAAGTTGGCGCTTTTTATCAGTACACCGTAGCGGCAGGCTTCTGCACACTTGCCACAATGAGTGCAATTTGTTTCAAGGATTACGGTGTATTTGCCGAGCGGATTTCGATATCTGGATCCAGCAGGTTTGGCATCAGACCGGGGTTGGGTCGATTTTCCAGGTGAATCTGCCCAGCCAGGCGCTTTGGGCGAAGCATTATTTTCTTTTTTTCGGTTAAAAATAGGGTTGAAGTTATCCTGTTCGAGATCTTTGAAAAACATCGCTCGACCGACTTCGCCCCTTAACCGCCTTACCTCACGAAGACCCATGGCTCCCAGGACCTCAATGAGCTGTGCGTGCCAGGACCCCAGAAGGTTCACGATACGCCTTGCACCCCATTCCTCTGTCACCTGATCGATTTTTACCGGACACTCGGCCTGCTCTTCACAGTCCGCACAGAGCCGACATTCGAGTGCGACTATGAGCGAGCGGTCCACCCCAGCACCATCGGCACCGCAAAGAATAATCTTTGCCACATGTTCGGCCATGGCGATGCCGCCGCTGACCAGAAGGGTGATCTGATCGCGGATTGAGTTACTGACCAGGTCAAGATGGACCTCACGCACCAGTCCAGTGACATGTTTTTTTTGGTTCTTTCCAAAGCCCCTTCCATCCGGGTTGGCTTGGAGGTGGATGATGTCTGCCCCACTATTAACGAGTTCACGGGTCCGTCCTTTCGCCCGTTCATCTAGCAGGAGGCGTATGGATACAATGAGCTCAGGATAGGTTTCTTTTATGGCTGAGATTCGATCCATCATGTTATTTTTGAAGGGAATCTCCGCGATTTTTGCCCCTCTGAGCGCGGTTCGGTCATCTTTGTCAGGGTCGAACTTTATGATCAAAGAATTTCTAAATTCAGCCAGCTTTCCATTCGCTTGTTCGCTTTTTGTTATCGAAAGGGTTTCCAGTTCAACGGCTGCCCGGGTCATTGCCCGGTGCGCGCCGTCTCCCATAAATCCAAAATCAGGAATGTCGAGAACCACCGGAATTGAAATTGGGACCAACGGTGGCAGGTCGGTTAATATTCTGCCGTCAGAGTCAAACGACAACCCCTCAGGTTTTCTGCCGAGCTCGATGATGGTACTGATAGGTTCTCGTCCGTGAATGCCATCCCGAGTCGGTCGAATGATCTCAGACATATCGGTCCAAATCTGATCAAAGCCCGGTCCGCAGAAAGGGCCACGATACCCGGACCCTGAAACCGGAATTTTTCCGGTTTCAGCCTGCTTCCATATGCTGGCGATGATTTCAGGGGTCCAATAGTCATTTCCCATCCGATCCCAGCGCGGGTTTGTGGCACGGGAGAGAATGTTGTTTTTACATTCCTGAACACAACGCATGCAGCTCACGCACATGTGGTCGCCGGTATCAAGGATTTCCACGGGATCGAATTCGCGTTTTTTGTAAGTATTATAGATACAGGATGTATCCTTTATACAACGCCGGCAACCCAGGCATCTCTTGATCTCAAAGGAGCTAAACTTCGAGATCGGCGAAAATCTTGGGGGAGCGTGCTGGAGATTAACATGAAATTTATTCGGCATGCTGTTTCAACGTCTATTTTTTTCTTTCATGGGGTTTGGGCCAAGAGATCGGACATGCTCCGCATTTGCTTTTGCCATGTTCAAAAGATCATCTTTGGAGAACCCGTCTCCATTGATCATTTTGATTCTCTCGGAACCGAAACCGATTTCATCCAGCAACCTGCTGACCTGCTTAACCCGCTTTTCGGCCATGATGTTTCCATTTAAAAAACGGCATTGATGCTCCGGACATCCAACCACCTGAACAGCGTCAGGTCCATGCTCAAATAATTTTACAAGATGGTCGACCTCGATCTTGCTTGAACA
>DRHF01000236.1 GCA_011049715.1 Desulfobacterales bacterium | reverse complement strand
GATAGAAGGTATGGGGGCGTTGAAGAGAATTTATGCTGTTTTTTGATCCTAAATTCTGGACACCGTTGCCGGCAGTGATTGGGGTCAAACCTTGAATTGAGCATTAACCTTATTTATCTTCAGGCAGTGACCTTCTGATCTTATGGAAGATATTCGCATTGCAAGAAGCAGGAAAAGATGAACATCGAACGTCGAACGTCCAACGTCCAATATCGAATGAAAAAACCAAAATTTCACAGGGTACAGCCCCGATGGCGGGATTTGCGTTTCACTTCAACAGCCAAAGCACTAAGGACTCGAAGAATAGGTGTGTTAATGCACTTTTCCATTGACAAAACGTACAAAACAAATTATATTATTGCTTAATTTGTACAAATTAGAGGGGGTACTGTTATGGGTAATGCAACATTAAAAATGAAATTGAGTGATGCCCGAGCTAAATTGACACAACTGGATAAGCTGCTGAAGCCCGGAGAAGTCTTAGAGATCAGCAAACGGGGCAAACCGTATGCCCGGCTGGAGTTGATAAACGAAACAGACATTTACAAAAAGGTTTTGAACAGCATCGAAAACCTTCCTGAACCCAAAAGGAAATTGAAGGCAGTCGCTCAGAATTATAAATCCATTCTTTACGGAAAATAATCATGCAAACTTTACATGGCCTCCATGCGGTCTATTGCGATTCAAGTTTCTTCATCGCTTTGTTTTCAAAAAAAGATGTCAAACACAAACGTGCCTTGGAACTTTTTAAAGAAATCGAGAAAAACCATATCGAGATTCATACCTGTTGGTTTATTGTATCTGAGACCATGACTGTTCTGCTATATCAGTATGGATATCGTGAGGCGTTGACTTTTAATCAATCAATTGATCTTTTCCATATTCGTCATCCCATCGAAAGCCAGCACCATCAAGCGATCGCTTTGTTTAACTTGTTTGCAAAAGACAGAAAGGTTTCTTTTGTGGATGCCCTCTCACATGTTCTGGTATCCGGCGATCTTAAAAATATGCCGGCGTTATCTTTCGACCGTGATTTTAAAGCCCTGGGGTTGACAACCATTCAGTAATGAATCTGTAGTGAATCTGGGGTCAAACCTTGATTAGTGCATTAATCTTATTTTTATTGGACAGGATTGACAGAATTTTATCTCTCGCAGAGCTCACAGAGGATCCCAGTACCATCTGCCGGAGCTACGGGGCAGGCGCAGAGTTTTTTTATTTGGACACGGATTACACGGATGATCACGGATTGTTTTTAGGGTTTTCCTGAATTGATGGTTATCAATTCAAGAAAAGAAATCATCCCTTCGGGATATTTCAACAAGAAATCTGAAGACAATGGGGTCGCAAGGGGATTGACGCCCCGGATAAATCGGCCACGCCGGTTCACTTTGTGAAAATTTAACAGCGTAAAATTGATGATTGGAAAAAGATGAAAATCTTTATGTCAGGGATTGCTGAAACGAAGATTGTCGTTTGGCGACCTTGAAAAAATGATTTTGCTGGCCGTAAGAAAGCCAATTAACCGGTCCACGCATTTGTTCAGCGGCACGAGATTTGTGTCTACGACCAATTCCGGGTTTTCCGGTTCTTCATAGGGAGCCGCTATGCCTGTCATATTTGTTATTTCACCTTTGCGGGCCTTTTCGTAAAGACCTTTCGGATCTCTCGTTTCACACACATCCACCGGACATCTGACGTAGCACTCAAAAAAAGGGTAATCTGACATTAGCTCTCGAACGAACATTCGGCTATTTCTGTACGGTGCGATGAACGCGGCAATCACAAGAATACCTGAATCCACCATGAGTTTTGAGACCTCTGCGATTCTGCGGATGTTTTCCTTTCTGTGTTCCGGGCTCAAGCCAAGGTCTTTGTTTAAACCGACCCGAATGTTGTCTCCGTCAAGGACATAGCTGCGGATACCCATATTGAACAAATGTTCTTCGAGGGCATGGGCCAGGGTTGATTTCCCGCTTCCTGAGAGCCCGGTAAACCAGACCAGTGCGCTGCGATGACCGTTGAGACAATGGCGGTCAGATTGTTTGATGCTGCCTTGAAATGGAAATATGTTGTCTTTAATCAAACTTTTAAACTCCTCTATTTGGTCGGACAGGATTTACAGGATTGACACGATTTTTTTTTCTCTCACAGAATTTTTTTATTGGGACACGGATTTGACGGATGATCACGGGTTTTTTAGGGTTTTTCCTGAATTGATGGTTATCAATTCAAGAAAAGAAATCATCCCTTCGGGAGAAAGTCCACTTTTGATGTGTGAAATCTCGCTGCCAGCGGGAAACATCCAACATCGGAGTAAAACCTGAAGAGAAAGCTTATGTTATTATGCTTCGGATATCCAATCTACACATTTGAGATTTGGGATTCGGGAAAATTCTTTTATGTTGTTTGAGATAATGGTTAGATTTAGACCCAAGGCATGGGCGGCTATGAGGGTATCAAGCGGACCGATTGTTTTTCCTTTGGATTCCAGAAATGCCCTTATCTCCCCATAGCATGTAACCAAGCTTTTGCCGTGAAAGGGAAGAATCGTTAGCGGCAGCAGGAATTCATCGAGAGCATCTTGATTTATATTTTTATTCTTGCTTTTCTCTATCCCATACTGCAACTCTGCGTGCGTTATTGAAGAAACCCCAAATTCATGAACCGGATATTGCTCAAATTTTCTCAATATTTGCTTTGGCTTTTCATTTATGATGTATATGCAAATATTCGTATCCAGCAGGTATTTCATTTGAACATTGGCTCGCGCTTCTGATCTTCTCCGGGTTGATTTCGCTCGATTTTGAAATCTTTATCAAAATGGCTTAGGCTGTCAAAAAGAGGTTTCCATGACCTTTCTTTAGGTAATAAAATAATAGCCTCACCCTGTTTCTTGATATAGACCTCGCTACCAGTCATTCTAAATTCCTTTGGCAACCTTACAGCCTGGCTTTGCCCATTTTTAAACAATTTTGCGGTTTTCACTGTCACCCTCCATCATTAATATATATTGATAGTATATATCCATAGTACCGTTTGTCAAGTGCGAAATGGAGGAGCGTTTGCCTTCGGCAGCTTGAGGTTTGAGGCGATAAAAGAACGGTACACGGCGCAGGGCGCACGACGCAAGGCAGAGCTTTAGGCCGTTAGAGGTTTGAGGAGTTTCGCTTTCAGCGGCACTAGGTTTGAGGTTGGAGGAACGCTTCGCTTTAGGCAAGAACTCGGCGCAAGGCGAATAAAGCGCCGAGGTCTTTAAAAGGTAATATTTCCAATTTGATCGTTGAGTTGGTATGAAAATCCAAAGCTTACCCCTCTGAACAGGAATAGTTTTTCGATATACTGATTGACAAACTTATTGGCTTTGGCAATGGCGGTTTTGGGCACATATACAACATCATGGGGTTGAAGCAGGAAATCGGCGCTGTCGCTTCTGCCTTCCATCAACGCTTTGAGATTCATCTCAATGGGGATTGGTTTGTTGTCCGGTCCTTTGCGGATAACAATCGCCCCTTCGGGCATGGCGGTCTCTTTAAATCCCCCGGCATTGAGTATGGCCTGAAGCGGGCTCATCCCGGCTTTGAGCGCAAAAAGTCCCTGGTTTTTTACCTCACCGCCCACATAGATCTGCTGGCTCGCGAAAGATCGGACAATTACCGTGAGCACCGGCTGTTTGAGCTCTTTGGAATATTTTTCGGTAAGCACCTCATCGAGCTGCACCGGTTCCAGACCGGATGCCTGAACCTCATCAATCAGCTGGAGCGATATTTTTCCATCCGGCCGGACCGTGACGCTTTCGTTGATCTCCGGGTTATAAAAGAATTTAATGTCCAGTTTGTCGCCAGGCTGGATGAGGTATTGAATGGGCTGTTGAGCTGTAGCGGCTACGGCGGACGCATCGGATTTAAGCGCTATTGTTTGGGAGGAGCAGCCGAGAAGGACGCCGAAAATGATCATGACCAACGCGAGAGTTTGAATTATTTTTTTGGTTTGCATGGGGGGTCTCCTTTTAAAAATGGCTCAAGGCGCAAGGCACACGGCGCAAGGGGATAA
Organism: Desulfobacterales bacterium; assembly: GCA_011049715.1. Lineage (GTDB taxonomy): Bacteria > Desulfobacterota > Desulfobacteria > Desulfobacterales > UBA2156 > UBA2156. Next base: position 5,982 of record DRHF01000236.1, on the reverse strand, counting down.
AAACGGTTCAAGGCGCGGGGCCAAGGGCTATTTAAAATTGGAACGAGCTTTTATCAGCTTAGCTAACATACTGGATATAGCCTTGCACTCCTTTTCGATATGCCCATAATCTTCCTTAGATATATATCCTATTTCCTGAGAAATTATTGCTTGTGTCAAAATCTCAGCAGAGGAACCTTTAGCGATGTAAAAATAGCGTACTGCCTGTTTATCCGTTCCCAGCTCATCTCCTTCTGCGATATTGCTCGGCACACTTACGGCTGCCCGCCGAATCTGATCTCTAAGTCCAAAATCTTTATTAAACTTGCCGTGAGCAGTTAGCTTGTAAATAAATATCGCCAAATCTTTTGCTCTCTGCCAAACCCTAAGATCTTCGAATTTTCCCACAATTTAACTCTGCTTTATATCTTCAGCTTTTTTTACTATTTAAATCTGTTGGCCTTATGCCTTGCGCCTTACGCCGTTTTTAAATCCCTTCCACCTTGTGCCCTGTGCCTTACGCCTTTCTTTATAACCGTTTGTAAATCCAATGCGGGATATAGTATTTCCGTTTGTTGAGGACCACGCCCAGGACCTTTGCGCCGGCATCTTCCAGCTCCTGCTTTGCCCGGATCGCCACCTGCCGGCGGGTTTTACCAGATTCGAGCACAAGGATGACACCATCCACCTTTGGCCCTAAGATCCTTGACTCGGAACAGCCGTTTACCGGCGGGGCATCTAAAATGACGTAGGAGAATTTTTCGCGGACGGTTTTGAGAAAATTGTCAAAACGGATCGATTCAAAAAAGGTGAGTGGTCCCGAATGTATTCCCCCGCTGGGGATAACATAAAGGTCTCCATGGCCGGTTTTTTTAAAAATAGCTGGTTTATCATTATTGTCTCGGGTCAACAGATCGAACAGCCCCTGATCGTGGTCTATGTTAAATACCTCGTGAAGACTCGGAGATCTGAAGTTGACATCGATCAAGAGCACCTTCAGCTTGCAATCCCGGGCCAGTGCAGTGGCAAACCCGACCGCTGTGGTGGATGACCCATCCCCATGGGCCGTGCTGGTAATTAGGATCGTCTTGATGGACGCATCCGGAAACCGGGTGATCAGCTTGACTTTGACCTGCTGATACATTTCCAAAGGGGCTTTGGCGGGCAGCTGACTGGGTCGTTTGAGGACCACCGCCTTTCCAGCTGCAAGAGCTGGTTCTGCCGAGGTCTCGCTGTACTCTTTTTCGGCCCTTTCGAGCGCTTCGTGTGTTTTACCCATTTTTTTTGTCCTTTTAATTGTTAAAGGCGCAAGGCGCAGGGTTCAAGGCTCAGGGCTTATATGTTTTAGGCCTAAGGCGCACGGCGCACCCTATGCCTTCTACCCCTCGCCCTGTGCCTTGCGCCGTATGCCTTTTACCTTTTCATCGGCAACCTGATGACCTGCCCCGCCTGGATGTGATTGGGGTCTGTGAGCGTGGGGTTTTCCTTGAGCACCTGGGTCAGGATTACTTCATCGTATCCCCCATATGCATCGGAAATGATTTTGGAAAGGGTTTGGCCTTTTTGAACCGTCACACTTTGTAGATCCATGAGGCGTTTTGATATTTCTTCTTTGACTGGTGCAGTGTGTACCGATTCTATTGACACGGTTTTCTTTTCGATAGGGAGTGCAACGGTCTCCTGCGGGCTCGCTTTTTCCGCTATGGTTTGGCCAGGACCTGGAACAGGCTCGTGATCCTCAGGTATCTCAGACGCGATGGAATCTCTAACTGCAAGTAAGTCAGGTAATGCGCCAAGACCCGATACCCCTTTTTCTTTGACATGGGGCTCAGATTCTCGATTTTCCACTTTTGTGTGCGGTACGATTTTGGCATTTATTGTTTTTACTGGGGGTGTGGTTTCAGCACCTTTCGCCGGCATGTTATCCGTATCGATCTTTTTTACCACAATCGTTTGAACCGGCGCCTTCACATCGATCGCTTGCGTTTGTTCAAAGCCACTGTATTCGTCAATTTTTTGGACGATATATGCCTTTGTATCTTCGAACAAGGAAACAACCTCTGGTATTTGAATGCCCGGTCTCCCCAAAGAATAACCGGCAGCAAAGAGCAGGCAGCCAATAAGCACCAGGGCGGTTGCAAAGGCAAAGGGTCTGCGCTTTGTTTTTATACGTTGCCGGGGTGTGGTGGCGACCGGTTGCATTGAGTTTGCGGGCATGTTGGCCTCCGCATATTTTCCCCAGGTAATGTCTTCGGCTGCTTCCTGGATAATTGCCGCGTGAATTTTTTTCTGTTTCAACCCATAACCGATCAACAGGGCATTGTCGCAGAGGACGTTGATCTTTCTCGGTATACCGCCGGAGTGTTCCCAGATCAGCTGCTGCGCTTTTTTATCAAACAGAGACGACCCCTGATATTTGGAAACCTTGAGGCGATGCTGAAGGTAGGCATAGGTATGCTTTTCGTTCAGCGGAGAGACATATCTTCTGAGGCTGATCCGCTGGGTAAACTGACGAAGTTCGTGCCTCGCCAGCTTGGTATCGAGCTCGGGCTGGCCGGAAAGAACGATCTGAATCAATTTGTGCTTTCGCGTTTCCAAATTGGAGAGCAGCCGCAGATTCTCCATGGTACGAGTGCTCAGATTGTGGGCTTCGTCAATGATCAGAACCACCCGGCCGCCCATTGCCAGCTGTTTAACGGCAAACTTGTTTAACCGGTGAATCGCATCAATTTTTGAAAGACGCTCAGCGGCTTTTACCAAGCCCAACTCATAAAGTACCATGTTCAACATCTGTTCAAAGGTCACCCGGGTGTTAAAAATAAAGGCAGCCTTGGTGCTGTTGTCCAGTCGATCCAGTACGGCATTGAGGAGTGTCGTCTTTCCCGTACCCACCTCACCCACAATGGTGATAAACCCGCGGCGTTCACGGATACCGTACATCATGGATGCCAGGGTCTCCCGATGATCCGGGGCCATATAAAGAAACCGTGGATCCGGGGTTACATCAAAGGGCTTTTCAGAAAATCCAAAGTGGGTGCAGTACATAATTAAGAGCGGTGCATGGTTAAGGGTTCAAGGCGCAGGGCGAAAAAAGAGCGGCTCAGGGCTCAAGGCTTACGGCGCAGGGCGAAAAAAGAGCGGCTCAGGGCTCAAGGTGCAAGGCGTACGGTTCAGGATAACCGTTAATCCGCCTTTCCCTTCCACCTTGTGCCTTTCGCCGTGCGCCGTGTGCCTTTTTTATCATCCCTTCATTTCCAGCAGGGGGACTGAAACCAGAACCGGAATCTGTAAGGCTTCCTCCACATCCTCGGGTTTTTCCAGACTGTCATCCAGGTACTCGATAAAAAAGGCCAGACCCAAACCGCCAAAAGCGCCTAGAAAGATGCTCAGCACGAGGTTTAAAAATACCTTGGGACTGACCGGTTTTAAGGGAGGGAAGGCCGGTTCAATCAGGCTGACATTGGCGATTTTTTTGGTGTCCATGACATCCGAGATCCGGGCCTCTTCGAATTTGGTCAGATAGAGCCGGTAATTCTGTCGATCCACATCGACCGCCTGTTGAAGCTGGCTGAGTTTAACTTCGATTTGATTCATCTGTTCGAGCTTTGCCTGAAAGACCATCAACTGCTGGGTTTGGGCCTTCTTTTTTCCTATCAATGCTTTTTGTTCCGCCTGATTTTGATAAAGTTCTTCATTTAATGTTTGATAGGTTGTGTTGAGTCCGGTGCGGCTCTTTCCGTATCGTTTGGACTCCTGTTCCGCCAGCTTGTTGCGAACCAACCGGATCTCTTCTTTGACATTTTGAACCAGACGACTTTGAATTGTATACTTGGTCAGGAGTCTTTTTTCCTTGAGCTCCAGCTCGACCAATCGAGCTTCCAGATTGCTGATCAGAAACGGGTTGTGATCGACCTCCTCCCCCTGGGGGATGATTTCCGGGGTTTTATCTATTTGCTGCTGGATCTGCCGGACCCGGTTAGCGGTTTCAGCTGCTCTGCTGACGGTCCGGTTCAACTCAGCCCCCAAGCTGGCAATCTGCCCCAATAAAAGCCTCTGCTCCTCGCCCAGAGCGGTCACGTTGTGCTGTTTTTTAAACTCTTGGAGTTCTTTTTCAGCCGCCTCAAGTTTGATTTTTAGAATCTGGGATTGCTCTTCGAAAAAATTGTAAGATACCGGGTTTTTATGAACCGCCAAATGTTTATCCAAATAGGCTTCGGCAAGGGTATTTACCACCTGGGCCGCCATGTTCGGATCTTTGTGCTTAAAGGTGATGGAGATCACGTTTGATTTTTTGATTCCTCCGACCCAGAGTGCTTTTTGAAGACGCAACACTGCATCGCTGTGACCGAGATCTTTATAGATGTTCCCGGGACCCAGAGATGCCACTACGGTTTCGGCCAGGGATCGGCTTTTGAGCAGCTCGATCTCCGAGTTGATCTGGTCGTCACGGTTAAAGCTGATGATGGGATTGTTTCCGCCGCTGGGCGGAACATAGAGGTTTTCCCTTCCCATCTTGACCAGAAGTTGAGTTTTGGCTTCATAGGTCGGTTTTATCACAAACGTACCCACAGCAACCGTAAAGACCGTGACAAAGAAAAAGAGTATGATCTGGCTTTTTCGTTTAAAAAGAACATGGAGAAAATCCCTGAGAGACGATCGTCTGATTTCAATGGGTTCCATGGGAGTTTGCCTCCTTATTTTAAGATCTTTGTAAAGCCTTGTTTAAAATGAAGTGACTTAAGTTGAGATAGGCGCTTACAGCGCGATCAATTCAAAATGTTTTTATCTCACGCCCGCTTTACCCGCCTTGGGCGGATTCGCTCAAGCACGCCCCAGTAGGATCTTCCGGACCTACGGGGTAAACAGAGAGCGCAGCTGTATCCGGCCAAAACCGCATTGCCCGGTAAAACGGAAGAGCAGAAACCGCTTTGTAGCCGAACAGTTGCAGACCCAGTGTGGTGAGAGGCAGCAAGAGAGCGGCTTTGGTCAGAAACCAAAGCTCCCACAAAGAAAGATACTTAAGTTTCTCCCATTTATCGTTCATGGATTTCCAGCAAACCATGCCCCACCATCTTTTCAACAAAATCCTTCAGATCGCGGCGCAGTACGTCGGCCGCCACATCGTATCGATCCTTGAGCGTTTCATAGGCCTTCTGAATGGACTCTGACCCGGACAGGACCGTCCACATGTGCGTGCCCACCTTGTCCAGGCCGACATAGCGTTCATTGTTTAAATTAAGCAGCACGGATTCACCCCGAACGTTTTTAGACAATATATGGTCCGGAACAGTGACTTTTGTGGTATCAGAGAGTGTCATGGCTTTTTTCCTTAGTAATGAATGAGCGATCCTTCTTTTTTGGCAATATTGAGGCCATAACCAAAAGATAACAGGCCTAACGGTACCAAAATGGCAACAAATACAAATAAGATAAAAAGTTGCTGAGATATGTCTATCAGGCCGGCGCCGTTTAAGAGAATCTGGCGCATGGCCTCCAGTGCGTGGGTAATGGGCAAAAACCATGAGACCGGCTCAAGCCAAGACGGCAGTATATCGATGGGATAAAAGACACCGCCCAAAAGCCCCGAACCGGTTGTGACAGCCAGATTAATGGGGCTTCCCTGCTTAAAGACAATAATAAATGCAGCTGATATCAAACCGATGCCGGCAAAGGATGCCACGGTCAGGATCATGACCACAATAAAAGACAGGATGCTCGTCATGTGGAGGTTAAGACCGAACAGCAGAGCGCCGAGAACGATGTAAACGATGACCCTTAAGGACGTAACCGAATAATTGTAGAGCGTGGATGAGAACAGAATGGTCGAGACCGGCGTCGGTGTTACCAGCAGGGTCTCCAGTGTGCCCTCGACCTGGGCGCTTCGAATCTCGTTTGAAAAACCTTCCAAAGATACGCTCAGATAATCGGTTAAGGCTACGCCGATGATGACGAAACTGAAGTATCTTTCTTTGTGGGAGCTTTGGTTTCTGACCAAAGCCGCTC
>DRHF01000235.1 GCA_011049715.1 Desulfobacterales bacterium | reverse complement strand
ATGCACCTTATACGTCATATCGCCGGCCTTGTGCCCCTTCAACAGTTTTTCCGTGATGTTTGGTTCACCCGCTGCGGCAAGTAATGTCGGCAGCCAATCTTCCATCGAGATGATCTCATTCGATACCTGATTCGGCTTAATCTTGCCGGGCCAGCGCACCATCATGGGCACGCGGAATCCGCCTTCCCAGGTCGTATTCTTCTCGCCACGGAATGGGATCATGCCGCCGTCAGGCCAGCTCATCAGTTCAGCGCCGTTGTCCGTGGCGTACATCACGATCGTGTTGTCCGTGATGCCCAGTTCATCCAACTTGTCGAGGAGTTGCCCCACGTGCCCGTCGTGCTCCGCCATGCCGTCTGCATAAATGCCCTGCCCGGTCACGCCCTCTGAGGATTCCTTGAGATGGGTCCAGACGTGCATCCGGGTTGAGTTGAACCACAGGAAGAATGGTTTCTTCGCTTTGTGGGCACGATCCATGAAATCAAGGCCTGCAGAGAGGAATTCCGCATCAACCGTCTCCATGCGTTTCTTGGTCAGAGGTCCCGTATCTTCGACCTTACCATCAGCGTAGCTGTGAATCACACCGCGAGGACCGAACTTCTTCTTGAGCTCGGGATCCTTGAAATAGTCGGGGTTTTCAGGCTCCTCCTCGGCGTTCAGGTGATAGAGGTTGCCAAAGAATTCGTCAAACCCGTGATTGCTCGGCAAGTGCTCATCCAGATCGCCCAGATGGTTCTTTCCGAATTGGCCGGTCATGTAGCCCATCGGTTTGAGCAGTTCTGCAATGGTCGGATCTTCCTTGAAGAGCCCTTCCTTGGCGCCCGGCAAACCGACCTTGAGCAGTCCGGTGCGGAACGGGCTCTGGCCCGTAATGAACGCCGCGCGGCCGGCCGTACAACTGTTCTGGCCATAGGCGTCGGTGAACAGGATTCCCTCGTTGGCAACGCGGTCGATGTTCGGCGTTTCGTAGCCCATCATGCCGCGGTTGTAGGCCTTGATGTTGAACCAGCCAATATCATCACCCCAGATAATAAGGATGTTGGGCTTCTCAGCAGCGAATGCTGATCCAACAGCCAGAGTCAGTACAACAAACGCAACAAATACTGCTACTGCAAACTTACTGTGTTTCATTTTATTTCCTCCTTTCCACCATAAAATGGTTTGCTAGACCTCTTTCGCCCAGCCATTAAAATAAAAGAACAATATCATGCGTAGAATTAAATATTTTGACATAACTCAAATAGGCATACAAAAAAAACTCTCAAGATGTTTCACCTCTTGAAGGCATTGGCAGGGGATATTCAAATCTAACTTTTTGCACTTGAAAAGTCAATATCTCCTATTGTTCCCCGATAAATCGGGATTTCCACTTCGCTGCAACCGGCTTGTCCGGGTTAGGAGTTTGTATTCTAGTCATCGCATCGTATGCTCCGATAAAAACCGATGAAACCATCAGCATTTCAAAACATCTTCCCCAAAAACAGATAAAAAATACCTTCAGAAGTTCCTTCTGCCCAACCATAGCCCGCATACAGCGGGGCAATAAAATTATCAAATCCGGCAAAAACAGTACCGCTTAAAATCACATCGCCAAGCTCGATATCATCGCGGTCATCCCATACATTACCGGCTTCAACCCCTCCACCGATGTGAAAATTACTTATCAAGTCAAAGGCTTTATCCAACCGATAGTAATAAAGGAGTTGCCCCAATCCTTTGTGTTGACCCCGCAATTGTCCCCTACCCAAACCAGAGAGTGATAAAAACCCGCCCAGGGTAAACTGGTCATAAAAAGGGGTATTTTCGTCAAGACTGGTGCCGATCTCAAAAGAAGTAATTAGTGTATGTTTTTTTTTGAATGTGGTTGCTTTTAAAAAGGTAAACTCTAAATTTTCATATGCAAAATCAACCCCTAAATCTTCGTCAGAAGCAAAAAGTCCAATCCTTGTTTTAATACCTGTTTTTGGAAATGTGTGGTTATCAAGCTGATCATATTTAAGTTTGGCAACTATTGCACCCTCTTGAATATTTTTGAATTCCGGCAGGTCGATCCCTCCGGCTTCCGGCTTTGCGTCGAGGGTTGCTCGCCTGAGACCCACGCGACCTTCAGCGAATGAGCTGAAATTTATGCCCAAATCAAAACCACCTCCAAGATAATCGACACGATATTCGGCGATACGGTCGTCATTTTTGTATACGTCTTCTAGACGACTTTTATAGGTAATCCGTGGGGCAACAAAAAAGTATTCCTGCATATTGAGTGGTTGGTAAAATTCCGAAAAAATCCCTGATTCTTCTCCAAACTGACCCACAGTTCTCCACTCGGCCCCTAGCGCATTCAGTTGGGTCATGCGATAGTCAGCAAGAATTGTATATTCGCTGTCACCGGTAGAATTTGATGTTAAATTGATACCAAATCGTAAATAATTGGGTCCCCATTCCTTCTCTTTAGCATCGATCAGAAGACCCTTTTCGCCCTCTTTTCCGACGATTTTAAAATCGACTGTTTCAAAGTCGCCGATAGCATACACCCGGTTTAAATCATTTTGAAGCTTCTCCATGTCGAGTTTTTCCCCTGCCTTGGTTTTTATCTTTCCGATAATTTTTTTCGGATGCACCCTCGATGTTTCTTTAACTTTGACAAAGTTGATTATAATCGGCTTCATCTCCTTGGCGCGTTGACGTGCGAGATACATTTTATAGTCAGCACTTGAAATGCCATATCGTTTGATTTTATCGACAAACTGTCGCGCCGTCTTTTCACCCAGCTCTATGGCCTCGGGTATTCGCACAAAATTTGCCGACCCGATATCACCCAACTCAGGTCTTATGAAGAGATCTTTTTCAGTCAACTGGGCGATGGAATTATCGACATTTTTTTGGGTTAAGATGCCGATCATCTGCATGGTGACATCAAGCATATCTTTTAGATCTTCAACTTTGCTCAAAGGAGTTCCCACATCAATCGCAATAATCACATCAGCCCCGATCTGTCTGGCAATCTCAATCGGTACATTGTTTACGATACCGCCATCAACCAATACACGACCGTCTATCTCGATGGGTGTAAATACGCCCGGGATGGACATGCTGGCTCGCATTGCCTCGTTAAGGCTTCCATGATCATGGACAACCGCTTCTCCGGTGGCAAGATCCGCGGAGACCGCTCGGAACGGGATCGGCAATTCATCGAAATTGTCGATATCCGCCACATTCAAGGTTAATTTTTGAAGTAAAAACCCTAATTTCTGACCGGGTATAAATCCTTTGGGTAAGACGATCTTTCCATCCTTAACACCCAACTCAAACGCCATGAGTCGTTGATTGTCTTCTTTGTGCCGAAATGGTAAAAGCACTTCCGGAGGTCTATCAGAAAATAAATCATTCCAGGGCACCAGATTAAAAATTGCTTCCATTTCTTGAGGTGACATTCCCGCTGCATATAAGCCGCCCACAATAGACCCCATGCTGGTTCCGACCACATAGTCAATCGGTACGTTGTATTCCTCAAGAACCTTAAGAACCCCCACATGTGCAGCACCACGTGCACCACCCCCACCCAAAACCAGGCCGATTTTAGGACGATTTAGCGTATCTTCTTTATTGGAAGCTTCCGTCAACGGACAAACACTGAGTGCGGTAGCCATAAAAAAAGAGATCCAGGCAAAAATGATCAAAATTTTAGGGCAGATGGAATTTTTCATTGTTCACTCTCCCGGTGTGATGATCTTTCCCTCTTAAAAGCGTGGGATCACGTCGGTCTCGATGTGATAGAAGCTATTCGTTAACGCGTTGCTTGTATGTATTGTTTTCCCGAAATGGCAAAATATCGTTCAAAAAGGGTTTTGAGAGGAGCTTAATAAATTGTAAAATACCAAAATTCATCGTATGCTATAAATATTCGATTGAGCTATATTTGTGGGAGGATTGGCAAGCATGGTTGATCCAATTTTGAATATCATAATATATGGAATCTACAATAGAAAATAGAGGGTTTCGTATAATACAGAAAAAACATCGTCCAAATCTTGATTAGGGGATAAATCAAGACGTTCGATGCAAAACGTGCGATGCTCAAGGGACCGGGCATGTTTTCGCGATTCCGAACTCCTAAAACCGGAGTACCTTTAGTGCGCACCGAAGTAAAGAATCCTGACCCAGAGGACCAGGCTTTGGTTTCACCCCAAAGGGGTGACGGGTAGCGTTTTTAGGTTGCACAGCTTGTTTCGTTTAGCGGTTTTCGGTAGCGTTTTTTTGCCGATTCCTTTATGACGATTACCGATACGAGCAGCGCAACCGTTTACCGGGAACCGAACGTTAATAATATCTTTGAAAAATATTGCAGAGCCTATTATGTCTGAAAGCCGCACCAAAGCTGGGATCAGTCCGATTCGGATTAAACCGGAGATGAAAATCAAAACTTTGAGTAATCAGCATTGGCCCGGTTGACACAGACTCACAACCGCTTGATCCGGAAAAACGCACCACTTTTCACGGCATTATCAAAGAGGTGTTTTACCAGGGAAATTTTAGTGAGATAACCGTTTTGATAACCGGAATCGATATGCCCTTAACCGTTCACTTGGCCAGGAGTTCCGTGTCTGATGTTCAATTGTCTGAAGGTCAAGACGTCACCTTAAATTGGGATTACACGAGCAATAACGTTTTAACCGGATAAAATCGATAGTATATAGTATAAGGAGTGGTTCAGCCGCAAACAGCCAATCTTTTTCAGCCCGAACGGAAATAATTGATGAAACGGAATCCTCGCTTTGACATCCTTTTTGAACCGGTACAAATTGGACCGGTCACTTCTAAGAACCGATTCTACCAGGTACCACACTGCACCGGCATGGGCTATAATATGCCCAAAACCCTGGCCGCCATGCGCGAGGTTAAAGCCGAAGGCGGCTGGGGCGTTGTTTGCACCGAGTACTGTTCGATTCACCCCACTTCGGATGACACCCCCTATCCCCACGCCACACTGTGGGATGATGAAGATGTGAGAGCCCAGGCGCTTATGGTTGATAAGGTCCATCACCATGGAGCCTTGGCGGGCGTGCAGCTATGGTACGGCGGTTGTGGTATGTCCAATCTTTTGACGCGCGAGATCCCGCTCGACGTTGCCAGCCTCCCATCGGACCTTCGGATTGATCCCGTCCAAAGCCAGACAATGGACAAAAAGGACATCCGTCAACTCAGGCGCTGGCAGGTCGATGCCGCCCGCAGAGCGTTGCGGGCCGGTTTCGACATCGTCTATGTCTATGCCACCCATGGCTACCTTCTTTCGCATTTTTTGTCCCGCGACTGGAATCAGAGATGTGACGAGTATGGCGGCTCGCTGAAAAACCGGATCCGGCTGGTGCGGGAGATGATTGAAGACACAAAAGCAGCCGTCGGTCACCGGTGTGCCGTTGCCGTAAGATTTTCAGCCGATGGCAGCGGCAGCGGCAACGGAATTATTGATAATGAAGAGCAGCGTGACATGTTGGAAATGCTGGCCGATCTGCCGGATCTCTGGGACATCAATATCAGTGATTATTCAAAGGAAATGGGCAGCTCCCGTTTTGTCAAAGAGGCGGCCCTTGATGACTACGTTGCTTTTGTAAAAAAAATCACCGATAAGCCGATTGTAGGAGTTGGACGGTTTACATCCCCGGATACCATGGTGCGACAGATCAAAAGCGGCCTGCTGGACCTTGTCGGTGCGGCACGTCCCTCCATCGCAGATCCCTTTTTGCCCCAAAAAATAAAAGCAGGACATTTTGATGACATTCGCGAATGCATCGGTTGTAATATCTGCTATTCGCATAATACACGCGGTGCCCCCATTCGCTGTACCCAGAATCCGACCATGGGAGAGGAATGGCGACGGGGTTGGCATCCCGAAAAAATACCTCGAAGCCAATCCGATGATACAATCCTGGTGGTGGGTGCCGGACCGGCAGGACTGGAAGCCGCACGCGCTTTGGGACAGCGAGGTTACCAGGTCACACTGGCCGAGGCGACCACTCAATTGGGCGGACGTGTCGCCGCCGAATGCGAGCTGCCCGGTCTTTCCGAATGGCGCCGGGTAATCGAACACCGTATTTTGCAGATAAAAAGAATGCCCAACGTCAACGTGTATTTGGACAGTCGCCTAACGGCGGAGGATATTCTTAACTACGATTTTGACCGGGTTGTTCTGGCAACGGGTTCCTATTGGCGGCGTGATGGAATCGCCCGCTGGCATACCTCTGCGGTGAAAAGCTTTGACAGCGACAGGGTTCTGACACCGGACGATATTATAGCCGGAGTTGAAGTAACGGAACCCGTAGTTATATTTGACGACGAACACTACTACATGGGAGCCGTGCTGGCAGAAAAACTGCACAGAGCCGGTCGCGAAGTTTCGCTGGTCACCCCTGCGGGGCGAGCTGCGGAATGGAGTAAAAATACCGAAGAACAGGAACAGGTCCAGGGACAGCTTTTGAAGCTTGGTGTAACAATCTTGACCGGAAAGGCCGTCAGCGGCTTTGATGGCGAAAGCGCAGAACTCATCTGTATTTATACCGGCGAAATTCTTCGGCAACCCGCGTCCTCGATTGTAACGGTGACGGCACGCCAACCCAACGATGAACTCTACCGCCAACTCGTCTCGGATCCGGATGCGCTTAGCATCAGTGGCATAAAATCCATCGATCGCATCGGCGACTGCCGGGCACCGGGCATCATCGCTGCCGCCGTTTTCTCCGGCCATCGCCTGGCGCGGGAAATGGATGCCCCCGATCCGGGAGCTGTCCCCTTTCGTCGTGAACGCGTAACCATTTAGGAGCAAATGATGCAAACACATTTCCAGGTGTTGTCTAAAGACGAAAGGGATCAGATACATGAGCGCACCTTAAAAATTTTGGCTCGCACCGGTGTCCGGGTGGACACCGCCAAGGGACGTCGGTTCCTCAAAGAAGCGGGTGCACTAGTAGATGAGAACACCCACATCGTTCGTTTCCCGAACCGTCTGGTAGAAGAATCCCTTCGTCTGACACCCAATAATTTTTCGCTCGGAGCGCGCAGGCCCGGATGGGACCTGCATATGAACAGCGGGGATTGCACCCTTCTATTATCCGGGGAAGGAACGCGCACACTGGATCGTAAAACCGGGGCACACCGGGATTCAACCTTCCATGACTGGCTGGAAGCTACCCGGCTGGCGGACGCTCTGGACGACATCGGCATTTACTGGCGTATTGTTCAGGCCAGCGACAGGGATTACACCATTTTGAATTATGTTGAATATATATCGACCCTGTTCCGCAATTTTTCCAAACACGTTCAGGACCCGATCTATTCCAAGGCTGAGGCGCCCTGGCTTCTGGAAGTGTTGCAAACCATTTTCGGTTCCAAGGAAGCCATCCGCCAAAAGCACCCGCTATCGTTTGTCCTTTGTCCTCAGTCACCGCTGGTCATCGATGAACAGTATACCGATGCCTATCTGGAGCTTGTGGGGTGGGACATCCCGGTGGCCGTTATGCCGATGCCCTTGATGGGCGCCACCGCCCCGGCGAGCCAGATCGCCACCGTTGTGCTTTCCAACTGTGAGGTGCTGGCAACCCTGTGTCTGGTACAGGCGGCCGAACCGGGTGTTCCGTTTATCTACGCCCCCATATCGGCCCTCATGGATCCGCGCTCCGGAATGCTGAAAAGCGGCGCCATCGAACGTGCAGCAATGAGCGCAACGACTACCGAAATGGCCCGTTACTACGGCTTTGCGGCGGAAACTTCGGGCTACAGCACCGGCCAGTTCGTTCCCAGTATGCAGGCCGGGTATGAAAGGGCCCTAAATGTTTTGCCGGCGGTGCTGTCATGGCCGGATATCCTCGTGGGCGCCGGATTACTGGGAAGTTCTATTATTCTCAGTCTGGAGCAGATGTTGATCGATGCCGAAGTTTTCCGGATGTGCAAACAGGCGCATCGGGGAATCGTTTGCCACGAAGGAAAATGGTTGGACGACGAAATCGACCGAATCGGTCCGGGAGGCCATTTTCTGGAACAAAACTCTACGGCCCGAGCGGTTCGGGGTGACGAATGGTACATCGGTCAGCTGGGAATCGACGCCTCATTTGAAGAATGGGAGGCTGCCGGAAAGCCGGACCTTGTAGAAGAAGCGCGGGACATGGTGGATCAGATTCTGTCGTCGCATGAGCCTTTAGCGCTGGATGCGGAAATAAACCGTGAATTGGACCGCATCCGGAAAAGCGCCGCCGACAACCTCCATAAAAAATAAATCCTCTCGATCTAGATAGATTACATCGCCGAATATTATCACCCGGATCTCTTCCTATTTGACGAGTTTATGCTCGATCCTTCTCCCATACTGTCGTATTAAGGGTATATTTAAGATCTCATAAAGGCCGTCTTTTTTCTGGATAAAACCCTTCTTTTCAAATATGGCCAAAGCGGTGTTGAGTCCTTTTTCTACCTCGGCTTCACTCATTTCTTCTTCAAGGGTTTTTGCCATGATTGTCATATCTGTTTTTGCATTTTGCAGAGTGAAATTCTTCTCATACTGATTTTTGACGATCGTTGCGGCCAAAAGATAGGTCGCCGTATTTTTAATTCCATTTCCAATCGCCGTCATCATCTGCGCGGCGTATTCGTTTACCTGCCTGGCAAATTTTTTGGGTCGTTCGGATAAATCGTCCGGTCCAATCCGTATCGGCTTGCCAAAATGGACATAAATAGGAGAATCAGGCCCGGTGACTTTATTCAGTTTAGATAACTGAGACACCAGGTCACCTTCACTGATATTTTTTTCTCCCCTTCTGGCGGTCTCCAGAGCTTTATCCTCACCGATAATCGTGTATGAAATTGCCGTGGGGCCCAGGTAAACAGGCTTTCCGGTTTTTCTGACATAGTCCAACATGTCTTCAAATATGACGATCTTCGGCGCCCTTAATGTTCCTGTAGTAGAACGGCCGCCTTCAATGTAAAAAAGAATCGGCTGCAAATGCTCAAGTTGTATATGGGTATAAGCTTTATCGGTTTCTCTGTAGATGGGATTATTGACCCATCCCACGCCGTATTTTTTTAATTCCTTCCACAACTCTGTCCCCGATCTCTGACCCGGCATATTCCACAGCAGCGTGAACCATTTCAATTTTTCAACCTCCTCAGGCGGTAACATAATCCCGCGGTTTAACCATCGCGCGTTTACTCTCGGGAATATTTTACTTGAAAAGCCGTGGTCCAAATTCTTACCGGCAATTGTGCTGGGCTGATATATGCCGTGTCTATTCAGCGCGAAGAAGATCGGCGCGTGATCGGCATTGCTGACATGATTTGATATGAATACAAAAGCGTGATTTTCAGTTAGGTGTTTTATTTCCTCCATCATTTTCAGTGAATCTTCGGAGACAATCAGGTTTTTATCCAAATGCCTGACAAACGTAAGTTTAGCGAAATTCTTAAAGATTTTGTAAAAAACAGGATCATAATCGGCAATGATATCTTTGGCATAATAATTTGCGAGATGGCGTACAAAATCCATGTCTGGCGCTTTTGCACTTTTTAGGTGCTTAAATTTTGCCAAATTCTGATCTGATTTTTTGGCGGCGTTGATGAGCGAACCGGATATTCGGCGCCCGTCTTTCACTCTTTTGGCAATTTGAGTGCTAATTTTAGCGGCCTTGAGCTCCAAATGTGCCTCATGGAGGACTTTTGTGGCTCGCAATGAATCTCTGGCGTAATGTTTCAGTTCAATCATGACATACCCAAATTGGTTTAACAGTTTTTTGGTAATCCCTTTCCCGAGGCTATCCGTCTCCACTGGTATGTCACTTTCAAACATGGATTCGTAGTTACCGACTACACGTCGAATCAGTTCACCAAAGGTCCAGTCATAGTCTAGTTTTTTCCGATACAATGAGTTTCTTTGAACCCACCATCGGACAAGGCGTACAGAACTAAACCAAAGCATGATATTAAAACCGCACTCCAAACCGGTTTTAAGGGCATACTTTTTTATATCCTTAAGATTCATCATTTTCTTCATCTCCCTGGCCGTTTCTACGTTGTCAAATGAATATGCCACATTGTATTAATATAATGGCAGAGATATCGGTTTGAAAAACAAAGGTCAATTCAATTAAGATTTTAATATTCACCAAACCAGACATAGAACAGTTAAAACACAATGCCAACGACAGGAATATGTCTATTAAAATGCACTATTCCTGATTGGCAATTCGCGAGGAATGCCAAAATCATTTCTCGGAAATCAAAGAAAGATCTCTTCAATCCCAATATTTCATTTTTGGGTCTTCCGTTTTTATGGAATTTTGACATTTTAATACAAATTCGATAGAATGCACATTGTAATTACTATGTTGCAGATTTCTTGATGTGCCGCACTTGGTTACTTTGGGCAAGCATTGTGCACTTGAGGATATGGGGATATCACAGGTTTCTTACGATCTGAGGTACTCTCAATTGAAGGCAATTTTCTCATGTACACCCTTGTGGTTTACTTCATTGTCTGAACAATCCTTCACTCATACTTGGAAGCACACTTGGGCATGATCGTGGTGGCGATGAACTTTCCTTCACCCCTGTAAACTCCCTCTATAATTACTTCCCTGCCGGGTTTAAAAGAATCGGGGACAACGCCCCGGTAATCCACATTTAGACTCTCTTTTTCATCCCCCATCTTGAAATACAGCCTTAAATCTTTGGCATCCCATTTTACTGAATCCGAATAAACATTTCCGCCCACCCTTACGACTTCCTCAGGCGACTTTAAGGGTTTGGCTAAAACTTCAGGCACCGTCAGGTAGTAGGTCATTGTAT
>DRHF01000234.1 GCA_011049715.1 Desulfobacterales bacterium | reverse complement strand
GTTGCCAGTGCCAGGCTTTTTTCGACATTGGAAGCAGACTTTTGGCGAATGGCGACAATCCCGTCGATGCACTTTTCAGCAAAAATCCGGCTGACCGACGAAATAAGCATGATAGATTGAAGCAGATTATAGGCAATCACCGGTAGGGTGACATTGAGTTCAAAATTACCGGATTGGCCGGCCAGCATGATCGTCGTATCATTTCCCATCACTTGCATGGCAACCTGGATCACAGATTCAGGGATAACAGGATTGATCTTTCCCGGCATGATTGATGAACCCGGCTGAAGAGAGGGAATTTCAATTTCACCGAGACCGGATCGGGGTCCTGAGGAAAGCCACCGGATATCGTTCGCAATTTTAACCAGACTCACCGCAATGGCTTTTAATCCCCCACTGGTTTCAACCGCTGCATTTTGCGCGGCCTGAGCTTCAAAATGGTTTTTTGCTTCCTGGAAAGGCGAGCCGGTTTCTTTCGATATCAGGGCGATTACCCTGGATGCAAACTCGGGATGGGTGTTCAAACCGGTCCCCACGGCCGTTCCGCCGAGGGCCAGCTCGGCTAGCCCCAGCCGGGCGGTCTCCATCCGATCGATCCCGCGTGCAATCTGGCTGGCGTACCCTGAAAACTCCTGCCCAAGCGACATCGGAACCGCATCCTGCAAATGAGTTCGTCCAAGCTTTTTGACGTCGTCGAACCGTATCGACTTTTCTGAAAGGGATTGGTAAAGGCGCTCAAGGGAAGGGAGTAGGTCGTTTTTGATCGATAGCGATGCAGCGATATGAAGTGCTGAAGGTATCACGTCGTTACTTGACTGACCTAAATTCACGTGATCATTTGGATGGATCGGCGATTTTCCGGCTTTTTGCCCGGTCAGGATTTCGTTTGCCCTCGATGACAGGACTTCGTTCATATTCATATGGGTGGAGGTGCCGGAACCGGTTTGAAAAACATCGACCACAAATTGATCATCAAACTTTTCGTCAAGGACCTCTTGAGCGGCCCGGGCAATGACTTTAGCTTTTTTTGAATCCAAAAGCTGCAGGTCGGCGTTCACCAAGGCAGCGTATTTTTTAATCAGGGCCAGGGCCCGGATAAAGGGCGAAGGGAGCGTTAATCCGCTGACGGGAAAATTTTTTATGGCTCGCTGGGTTTGCGGCCCATAGTAAGCATTTTCAGGGACATCGATTGTCCCCATGGTATCTTTTTCCGTTCTGAACTTCATTTGCAGACCATCCGTTTTATCCGTTGCCCTTTGCCGATATATATGCGCAGATCGCGCATTTGCCGACCATAATGTCAAAGCCTTTGAATGTTATCCCTGAGTTGCGCAATTTCAATACCGAGGCTGACGCACTGTTTGTTGTCCATACATAGATCGGCGTCTGAATCTTCGAGGAATGTTTTCAATTCGCGTTGATCCTTTTTTAGATACACAACCCATGCCCTTTGGTCCAAATCATATTCGACCCTGATATCGATTCCGCATTCGCCGATATCCGGGTACAGCTTCCGGATCTTTTCACACAGCTCATTTTTGTCGTGCATACCCTTTCTCCTATCATTTCACTGAATGGGATATGGTTATGTTACCATAATACCAAATTTTCCAAAAAACAAGGCGTCAGGCCGTCCCTATATTCAAGTTCGGCTAACGGTTTAAAATGAGATATCGGGTTTCAGCTGCATCTGCACCGAATGCATTAATCGAATATATTTGACACATATTCCACTTTTTCATAAGTTACTAATGAAGCCATATTTATTTAGACCCGGCTGCCTATTAAAAACCCTGCCCGGCTTTGCGGATAAATCCATAGGTAAATGGCAACGGATGTCTAAATAATAACGCACTCATTAGTAAAGGAAAAATGATTGACGGCATCAGAGGAATCCGGTGGATGAGCTGATACATTTTGAAAATCGTTATGGAGAAAAACTGACCGGAACACTTCACCGACCTGATGTGCCTTCGGCACACGGTGTGATTTTCGGACACTGCTTTACCTGCACCCGCCATACGAGCATTTTGCGCCAAATATGCCAGGACCTGGCAAACCTTGGTTTCATCGCCCTTCGATTTGACTTTTCCGGGAATGGTCAAAGTGAAGGTGAATTTTTAGAATCAACATACACGAAACAAATTTCCGAAATGGAGACGGCAGCAGATCTTATCACGTCATACGGCGTCTCCTGGATCGGGATGGCGGGCCACAGCCTTGGGGCTTCTGTTGCCTTACTGACCGCCGCGAAGATGAAAACCGTAATGGCTGTTTCTGTTTTGGCCGGGCGTTTATCCGGCTTGACTCCCACCCATTTTCTCAGTAAAGACCAGCAAGATGAACTCAGACAGACCGGGGAGGTATTTTTCAACAGTCGGGGACGGGCATTGCAGCTCTCCACAAGTTTTTTTTCGGATGCGAAACAGTTCGATCTTCCAAAGATCTTGAGGTCTTTGGATTGTCCGCTCCTAATTGTACATGGAAATCAGGATGAAATTATCCCGGTTACCGAAGCGGTTAAGGCCCATCAGATCAATCCAGGTGTGATAGAACTAAAAGTGATCAGAGGTGCTGATCATATGTTCAGTAGAAAAGACCATCGCAGCCAGGTTGCCGGATTGGTGGCAGGTTGGTTTCAAAGACAAATATCTTTGTGAGCGGTTAGGGGTAAAGGATAAGGAATTATCGGTATGGCGCTGACCGAGGCATGGAATACGGATTACATTGACGGGCAATATCGGTTATGGAAGACCGATCCGGATCGGGTTTCTTCAGATTGGCGCTTTTTCTTTGAGGGGTTTGAACTGGCTGCTACCGGGTCGCCGATGGAAAGGGTAAGCCCTGATGAAGCTCCGGCCCTCAAACAGGCAAGGGTAGAATCCTTAATCTATCGTTACCGGGATATCGGCCACTTACTCGCATGCATGGATCCTTTGGCGGAATGTCCGACTAACCATCCGCTTTTAAGCCTGGAAGCATTCAGCCTGACCCAAAAAGATCTGGAAATCGAGTTTTATACCCGGCGTTTTGGCCAGACCGGCCGGGCGACCCTCAGAGACATTCTTCAAATTCTACGGGAAACCTATTGCCGATCGATCGGCATAGAATACATGCACCTGCAAAACCCTGTGGAACGCCGCTGGTTGCAAGATCAAATGGAACCCAATCGCAATCACCCTGTATTGAACGGAGAAACAAAGCGGCGAATTCTATATAAACTATACCAAGCCGCCCTTTTCGAGCAGTTTTTGAATAAAAAATATATTGGACAAGCGCGCTTTTCACTTGAGGGCGGCGATGTTCTCATTCCGATGTTGGACCTGCTCGTTGAGCATGTTACAGAATACGGTTGCCGGGAAATCATACTCGGCATGGCCCATCGGGGTCGCTTGAATGTACAGGCCCATATACTGAAAAAACCATATAAAGAAATTTTCAGTGAATTTGAAAGCTGTTACGACCCGGATAGTATTGTGGGCTCAGGGGATATGAAGTACCACCAGGGATACCTGGGGGACCTCAATACCGAAGGCAATCGGCAGGTACGAATCTACATGCTCAACAACCCCAGCCATCTTGAAGCCGTCGATCCTGTTGTGGAAGGGTTTGTCCGCGCCCGTCAGGATCTGTTGGGAGCAGATAAGGCCGATCAGGTATTACCGGTATTGATTCACGGTGATGCGGCCTTTGCCGGGCAGGGGATTGTGGCGGAAACGCTCAACATGTCTCAGTTGGATGGTTACGGTTGTGGCGGAACCATTCATATCGTGATCAATAATCAGATCGGTTATACCACTTTTCCCGAAGAAACGCGCTCCACAAGGTACTCGACTGATATCGCTAAAATGCTGATGGTGCCGATCTTTCATGTACACGGCGAGGATGCGGAAGCCGTTTCGCACACCATTCGGCTTGCAGCTGACTACCGGAGAGCTTTTAAAAAAGATGTGGTCATTGATGTGGTCTGTTATCGCCGACACGGTCATAATGAAGGTGATGAACCCTATTACACGCAGCCCCTGATGTATGATCGAATTCGGAAACGACCGTCATTGCACCGGATCTATACTGAAAAGCTACTTAATACAGGGGATGTAACCGGGAAAGAAGTTGAAGCATGGGAAAAATCGATTAGCCGACGACTAGAAGATGCATTTGAAGCGGTTCACGGGAGTGGTTGTCCCTTTCCCCAAACCCGGCTATACGAAGTCTGGTCGGATTTTAATGGCGGATATTCCTCCCAACCCTTAAAAACAGGTGTGAAAAAGAAAACTCTGGTTGCACTTGCCAACCAGCTTGGCGAAGTTCCGGCTGGATTTTCCCTGCATCCGAAACTAAAAGGCCTTTTAAAAAGACGTCGGGAAGCTGTTGAAAAAGAGACGGGGATCGACTGGGCCAATGCAGAAAATCTTGCTTTTGCTTCGCTGCTGATGGAAGGCTTCCCCATTCGTTTGAGCGGCCAGGACACCGCCCGGGGTACATTCAGCCAGCGCCACAGCGTTCTGGTTGATACGAAAAACGGGGATCACTTCGTCCCATTGAATTCCCTGGGCGATGCGAGTGCCCCTTTCTATGTTTATAACAGCCTTCTCGCAGAAGCCGGTGTTCTCGGTTTCGAATACGGTTATTCATTGGCACAGCCAAATGGACTTACCATATGGGAAGCGCAGTTTGGCGACTTTGTCAATAATGCCCAGGCCATGGTTGATCTCTTTATCACCAGCGGGGAAACCAAATGGCGAAACTTGAACGGCCTGGTCATGCTTCTTCCCCATGGCTGGGAAGGTCTCGGATCTGAACACTCAAGCGCCCGTCTGGAACGGTTTTTACAGCTTTGTGCTGACGACAACATCCAGGTCTGCAATGCCACCACACCTGCCCAGTATTTTCATCTACTAAGACGCCAGGTGAAGATCGCCTTCAGAAAACCCCTGGTCATCATGACGCCGAAAAGCCTCCTCCGACATCCGCTGGCCGTGTCAAATCTTGCTGAAATGACTTCGGGGGGATTCGAGGAAGCCATTGATGATTCGACCAAGATCAAAGCACCGCGATCTATCCTTTTCTGCAGCGGTAAAATTTACTACGAACTTTTTAAAAGGCGCCTCGAACTGAACCGATCAGATATTGCCATCATCCGGTTGGAGCAGTTTTACCCTTTTCCAACAGCGGTTTTGAAGAGAATATGGGCAAAATACAAAGCAACCGAAAGGCGGTGCTGGGTTCAGGAAGAACCTGAGAATATGGGGGGTTGGCATTTTGTCAAGCCGCGTCTTGAAGAAATAACCGGCGGTTCGGTCGGGTTTGTTGGAAGAGCGGCCGCCGCCACTCCGGCAACCGCTTTTCCCAATGTATATAAACTGGAGCAGGCTGCCATTCTTGAGGCAGCGGTTGGATCTCTTCGTGAAAATTAGCATACTAATGAAGTCATATTTATTTAGACCCGGCTGCCGATTAAAAACCCTGCCCGGCTTTGCAGATAAATCCATAGGTAAATGGTAACGGATGTCTAAATAATAACGCACTCATTAGCAAATCAACGATGATAGTTTCGTAAAAAGTCCAATATATGGAGCAGGCATGAAGGTCGAAATAAAAATTCCCAGTGTTGGTGAGTCGGTGCAGGAGGCGGTGCTTGTACAGTGGTATAAGCAAAACGGTGACAGAGTTTACAAGGATGATCCCCTTTTTGTAATTGAAACCGACAAGATAACCCTGGAGGTCTCGGCTGAAGTAGAAGGGTTTTTGGAGATCAGCGTTTCTGAGGGGGAGACGGTGGCCATTGGTGCTGTGGTGGGGACGATCGATGCCACGACGGTTTCAGATAAAATCAAAAAAAGTGTTGAACAAAAAGCAGTAGAACCGGCCCAGGCTCCACCGAGGCCCCCGGAACCGGGAAGAATCTTACCCCCGTCCGTGCGACGGTTGATTGCAGAACAGAACCTCGATGTGTCAAAGATAATCCCCACCGGTCCCGGGTCAAGGATTACCAAGGGTGATGTTCTTCTTCACTTGGAAAAGCTGGGTTCCGGCGTGTTGAACCAACGCCCTTCTGTCATACCCGATCGGGAGCCGTCGGTCTCTTCCTCCGCACCGCCTTTGCCTGCTGTTGCACCCGAAAAAGAACAGACCGTCCGAAAACCGATGAGCCCGATCAGACTACGAATCGCCGCTCACCTTTTGGATGCCCGGCAGAATACGGCCATGCTCACCACCTTCAACGAAATCGACATGACCCGGGTCCAAGAGATAAGGGCCCGATATAAAGCGGACTTCAAAAAGAAAAATGGCGTCTCCCTCGGGATCATGTCCTTTTTTATCAAAGCCTGTGTCAATGCACTCAAAAAATTTCCGGAGATCAATGCTTTTATCGAGGACCGGGATATCGTTTACCACAATTACTGTCATGTTGGAGTGGCGATCGGCTCCGAACGGGGACTGGTGGTGCCGGTCATTCGCCACGCCGACCAACTCAGCTATGCAACACTCGAACAGTCCATCGTTGCTTTTGTAAACAAAATCAAAGAAAACCAGCTGGCCTTAGCCGATCTGGAAGGAGGCACATTTACCATCAGCAATGGCGGAATCTATGGTTCGCTTCTGAGCACCCCCATTTTGAATATGCCCCAGAGCGGCATCCTCGGCTTGCACAAAATAGAAAACCGCCCGATGGCAATCGACAAAAAGGTGATTATCAAACCGATGATGTACGTTGCACTGAGCTATGATCATCGAATCGTTGACGGACGGGAAGCAGTGACCTTTCTTGGGAATATAAAGGAATGGATTGAAGATCCGGAGTGGACTTCAGCGGAGATTTCATGATGGCAAAAAAAGAGAGTTTCGACCTTATTGTTGTCGGTTCCGGGCCTGGAGGATATGTTGCTGCTGTTCGTGCAGCCCAGCTCGGCCTTAAAGTGGTCTGCATCGAGAAAGAATCGCGTGTCGGGGGTGTTTGCCTGAATATCGGGTGCATCCCGAGCAAGGCCCTTCTTGACTCCAGCGAATATTTTCTTTTGGCTAAAGACCATTTCGCCACCCATGGCATCAAGACCGGCCGTTTGAATCTGGACCTTCCCGTCCTGATGGCCAGAAAAGAACAGGTCGTTAGAGAACTGACCGAGAATGTGGTCAATCTGCTGAAGAGAAACAAGGTCAAGCTTATCCATGGGATTGCCCGCCTAAAAGGAGAGGGCCGGGTTGCGGTTCTAAAAAATTCCGGCGCCGGCAAAACCAAACATCAAACGCTGGAGGGAAAGGCTGTTTTACTGGCTACCGGCAGTTCACCCGTTCCTTTGACGGGTTTTGAGTTTGATGGAAAATATATCGTCAGCTCTACGGAAGCCCTCAGCTTTCAAAGCGTACCCAGGCATCTGGTAATTGTGGGCGGCGGCTACATCGGTCTGGAGCTGGGTTCTGTTTGGTTGCGGCTGGGAGCGAAAGTGACCGTTCTCGAAATGCTGCCGAAGATTGCAACGACTCTGGATGGTCAAGTGTCCCGTGCATTGAAGCGTGTTCTCAAAAAGCAGGGGATGGAGATTCGTTTGCAAACTAAAGTTTCCGCGATTCGGACCTCTGCAAGGAGGGTTCAGGTTATTCTTTCGACAGATGGTAAGGAGGAAAAACTGAATTGCGATCGCGTTTTGGTGGCTGTCGGCCGCAAGCCCCTGACCCATGGGCTGGACCTTGAAGCGGTCGGTGTGGAAACGGATCCCAAAACCGGCCATGTGCGGGTGAATGAATCGTATCAAACCAGTATCGGGAACATCTACGCGATCGGGGATCTTATTCCAGGGCCGATGCTGGCACATAAGGCCTCAGCAGAGGGGACCGCGGCAGCCGAGTGCATTGCCGGTCTTCCGGGTGAGGTCAATTATGATGCCATTCCTTCAGTGGTCTATACCTGGCCGGAGGTCGCCACTGTCGGGTTGACCGAAGAGGAGGTTAAAGAGCGGGCGATTCCCTATTGCACCGGCAGTTACCCCTTTTCCGGCGCCGGACGAGCCCGATGCATGGGTGAAACAGAGGGTTTTGTCAAGTTGATCGCCCACGCTAAAACCGACCGCGTTTTGGGTGTCCATATCATCGGCTCCCGAGCGGCGGACATGATCGCCGAAGCTGTTTTGGCTATTGAGTTCGGTGCAAGTTCAGAAGATATTGCGCGAACGGTTCATGGCCATCCGACCTTTGCCGAAGCTTTACAGGAGGCGGCTAGGACGGTGAACAATTGCTCGATCTATGTGTGATGTCAGATCAGCTTTCCGCATCTTTTATATAGAGGTCCGTGCTCATATATCTCTCCCCGGTGCTGGGGATGATTATAACGATGGATTTCCCGGCGGATTCCTTCTGTTCCGCAATTTTTAGCGCCGCCCATACCGCTGCTCCGGATGATATGCCGCAGAGAATCCCTTCTTTTTTCGCCAGTTCTCTGGCGGTCTCAAATGCGTCCTCGTTGGTCACGGTGACGACGTCATCAATAACGGACCGATCCAATACATCGGGAATGAATCCTGCGCCGATCCCCTGAATTTTGTGTGGACCGGCAGACCCGCCGGACAAAATGGGGGAGGCTGCAGGCTCTACAGCTATCGCTTTAAAGGATGGCTTTCGTGGCTTGATTACCTGGGAAACTCCTGTAATGGTTCCGCCGGTACCCACCCCGGCAATCAGAATGTCCACACTCCCTTCCGTGTCTCTCCAAATCTCTTCAGCAGTGGTTTCGCGGTGGATTTGCGGGTTTGCCGGGTTCTTAAACTGATCCGGCATGTAAGCCCCTTTCTCGGAAGCGAGAATCTCCTTTGCCCTTTCGATGGCGCCCTTCATCCTTTCTGTGGCCGGGGTCAAAACCAGTTCCGCCCCCAGGTGTTTTAACAGCTTTCTCCTCTCAATGCTCATGGTTTCCGGCATGGTAAGACAGAGGCGATAACCCTTTGCCGCACATATAAAGGCAAGGGCGATCCCCGTGTTTCCGCTCGTCGGTTCTATGATGAACGTCTGGGGGGTGATCAGCCCCTGGATTTCTCCTGCCTCGATCATTGATGCTGCAATTCTGTCTTTTACACTTCCCAAGGGATTGAAAAATTCAAGTTTAGCGAGAAGATCACCGTCAAACCCTTCGCCGATTCTGTTCAGCCGAACCAGCGGGGTGGCACCGGTGGTTTTGCCTATTGTATTAAAAATCTTCATGTTGAATTCCTTTCGGTTTTTTTTGAAAAATCAGCCTTGGCTCTTCCAACATCACCTTGGTATCGGGTGGGACAGATTTTGTTATCCATACATTTCCGCCGATGACCGAGCGCGCCCCTATCGTTGTACTCCCCCCTAAAATGGTTGCGCTCGAGTAGATAATGACGTTATCCTCTATGGTGGGGTGACGTTTTTTCCCTCTGAACTTGTCTCCTGCCTGCTTTGGGAGTGAGAGGGCGCCGAGGGTGACCCCTTGATAGATACGTACATGCTTCCCGATTATCGTCGTTTCCCCAATTACCACACCTGTTCCATGATCAATAACAAAGCTCTCTCCGATTTGCGCTCCCGGATGGATATCGATCCCGGTCAGGTTATGGGCATGCTCTGTCATGATTCTTGGAAGCAGGGGGATGTCGAGTTCAAAGAGCAGATGGGCAACCCGGTATACCATTATAGCGAAGATACCGGGATAACTGAAAATAATTTCATCGTAGCTTTTAGCGGCCGGGTCCCCTTCATAAGTTGCCCGTATGTCTGTGGCCAGTGTCCTTCGAATGGAAGGAATCGATTTCAGAAGAGCAAGTGCATATTTATGCCCCTGTTCAGCACAGTCGCTGCATGTCTGGTCATATCGAAGGCAGTCGTGCCGGATACTGTGACAAATCTGTTCCGAGATCATATCAAAAAGAACAGAAACAGACTGTCCTATGCTATAACCGAGGTTGACCGGATCAAGCTTTTCCCGGGTAAAATATCCGGGAAACAGCGTCTCCTGCAGCCGGGTGATGATTTCAACCAGAGACTCTTTTGAGGGAATCGGTTCGAAGTCTATGTGGGTATAGCATTCTTCTTCATTGCAACTCGCGATGATCTGTTCGGCTATTTCAGGGATTGTTTCTCGATATCCG
>DRHF01000233.1 GCA_011049715.1 Desulfobacterales bacterium | reverse complement strand
GTTTAAAAGAAAGCTATCCCACAGTTTCCCTCTTAAGCTAAGTTAGTATATAGTTTCTGGATAATTACTGTAAAAAAAAGAGATCGACAAGAGTGCCGTAAATTTCTTTCCAAAAAATAGATTTAGAGTTTTGATGATCTTCCTTTGAAACGGGAATAGATACATTCTCTGCCACTTTATTCTTTGTTTAATTCTCCTCCACTTTTAATAGGAAGCAAGCTCTTTCAGCCGCGATCTTAATTCTTGCTCCTGAACTCTGATGGACTCTGAAGTCGTAAGCACAGGGGAAATTTCAAGGGCCTCTGTAAAATACCCTTTGGCCACCTCTACAGAAGACAACTCCATCGCCTTCTCTCCCGCCCGGATCAAGAATTCAAATGCCTTCTCGGGCCGGTCGCCGTTTTTGTAATGGTATGCCAGTGTCTCAAAGTGCTCTTCGAGGACGTCGTTTTTGATCTCCTCGATGGCAGCAGCGATCTTGCCGTGGAGCATTCGGCGCTGCTTGAAAAGGATGCTGTTGTAAGTAACATCCTGGGTAAGGGCGTGTTTGAACATATATTCAAGTTCCGGGAAAAAGTTAGTCTCTGTGATCAATTCCGACTGCTGAAGCGCCTGAAGTGCCGGGCCTAGTTTGTGGGCGGGTTCGGCGATTTTCTCTAGAATGCTGAAAATAAATTCCCTGCCAATGACAGAGGCCAATTGAAGAGTGTGCTTCCAGGAATCTTCCAGCCGATCAATGCGAGCCATGATGACGTCCTGAACAGTGGCGGGCACAGAGGGGTTTGCCGCCTGATCCACCAATCGGCAGGCTTCCCCCTCTTTACGCATCAAGCCAGACTCGAGTAGCTCCAGGATGAGTTCCTCCATGAAAAAGGGATTTCCCTCGGCCTTTCTCTGGATTAGATCCTTCACCTCCGAGGCCACCTCCCGAATCCCCAGCACGTGATGGAGCATCTCTTCACCCTCCGTGTGTGAGAGCGGCCGGATGGGGATCCGCAGGTAAGACGAACTCATCGCCCAGGGACATTGATAGAACGGGCGGTGGAGGGCCAAGATCATAATCCGGTTCTCGGCCACGCTTGAACTCAGATAAACCAGGAACTCTTCGGAGGTTTGGTCGATCCAGTGTATGTCCTCTAGGATAACCACAACAGGTTTGATCTGGGCTTCACCAACAAAAGTAGCCCTTAACCCATCGAAGGATTGCCTTCTGCGATTTTCCAGACTAATGCCCTGCAACAAATCATCTTTCACCCGGATGGAGATGATGCTACTTAGATAGGCGATAGCAAACTCGAGCTTGGTTTCCATGTCCAATTCTTCGTGGTGACCCCACGAAATCCAGTGACTTCAGGCGGAGGTCACCTTTTTCCGAATCTTGGCCTCGTCGTCGCCTTCTTCGATACCGCAATATTTTTTGATAATCTGGGCAATAGGCAGGTAAGGGGTGGCTTGGCCATAGGAAGGACTGTAGCCTTCCCAGAGGGTGATGTCCTCCCCCCTGATGAGCTCTTTGAATTCGTGGACGAGGCGGGATTTGCCTACACCCGCTTCACCGACAAGTGACACGATCTGGCCATGACCCTCTTTGGCCTTTGCGAATGCGGCCATGAGGTGGTCGAGCTCTTCCTGTCGTGCGACCAGTGGTGTGAGTCCGCGCCCGGCGGCGGATACCTCTAGGCGCGAGCGAACGTTCTTTGTTTGAACTGCCCGATAGATGGCCACCGGCTGACTTTTCCCTTTCACCTCGATCAACCCCAGATGATCAAACTCAAAGAAATCTTTCGTCAATCGATATGAATTTTCACTCACAAGCACCGTACCCGGTTTGGCGAGGTCTTGAAGGCGAGCGGCTAAGTTCGTGGTGTCGCCCGCTGCTGTATAGTCCATCCGAAGATCATCCCCGATTGAACCCACAACCACTAGACCAGAGTTGAGCCCAATGCGCATGAGAAAGTCCACCCCCCGATCCTCCTTTATCTTCTCACCATATTCCCCTATAGCATTCTGGATAGATAAGGCTGTATGACAGCCCCGTTGGGCGTGGTCCTCATGGGCCACGGGCGCACCAAAGAGAGCCATAACACCATCACCTGTGAACTGGTTGATGGTTCCTTCATACTTGTGGATCTCATCCATCAGAATCTTGAAACACCCATCCATGATCTGATGGACTTCTTCAGGATCGAGCTTTTCTGCCATTGAGGTGTAGTTGGCCACATCTGCAAAGAGCACCGTCACTAGCTTCCGCTCTCCTTCTACAGAGCTACGGGTCGTGAGGATCTTATCGGCCAGGTGTTTGGGCGTGTAGGAGTGGGGTTTAGAATAATCGATGGAAGGAGGGGATTCTCTATGGTCGCTCAAATCATATGCGCACTCCTGACAGAATTTCCCTGTAGCAGGCGTTATTGCCCCACAATTCGGGCAATGACATTCCATAGGACTTGCACACTCTATACAAAACTTAGCATTATCTGAATTCTCAAACTGACATTTTGAGCATTTCATTTTTTCACCTATAAAGTGAGGTTAATAATGAATTAGAGATGCCTGCGTCGATCGTCTGCTGGAGCGAAGTGTTAGACCGGCCCCCTTTCCTCGTCAGGTGCCGCCGCCGGTTAGGAGCACCTGTCGCGGATCAACGGATCGAGACATTCGCCTTCTGATACACGGCGAGAGTGGTTCTCCGCCGACATCGGAGACGAACCCTCTCCGACCCTCCAGCACTCTGGGCGAAACGGGCCTTCTCGAAATCTGCATACGACGGACGAACGTGTTTCATACGTTTGCTGGGCTTTATGAACGACGCCATCTCTTGAACGCTGTCCCAATAGAAATCGAAGTCGAACTGCGTATTCCGACGAGCCACGAAGTGCCCTTGAGTGACAATGTCCTGAATCGCTTGGTCGGCGGCGGCGTCATCGGCAGCCATCCCGGTTGCATCGGCCTCTCCAACCAGGACCACCGCGCCGGGGCTTACGAGTTCGATCGGGCACTGACCCGGGAGGGGACGCAAATCCACAAGAGTCCCTCTGCCAGCGAGGACCCGCCAGATTCCGTGAAGAGCATTGACCATGCCCTCGTGCGGTAGTCATCACAAGGACCACGCCAGAACGGCGATGTCAAAGCTCTCGTTTCGGAATGGCAACGCCAGAGCAGTCGTCTGCAGGAAGCTCATACGATGCCGCAGGTGCAACGGACAGGCCTCAACGGCTGCAGCGATCTCCTTCTCCTGCGGCTCGATGCCTACCACGAACGCCGACGCATTTGCATAGCGGAAAGCCAGGCGGCCGTCTCCAGAGCCAACTTCGAGTACTCTGGCGTTGTTGAAATCCATGGCCTGCAAGAGGGCCCGGGATTCTACTCCGTCCGGATCGAGCTCACTCACCATGTCGTGTCCTCCCAAAAAATGCGCGGTCTAACGGCCTCGAGATGAGTAATTAGACGGCATGACTCGGCCCCTCTGGAGTTGTTTCAATGCCGTCAAGGCGTAAATCTCAGCACACTCAATCAAGCGTGCCACCTCTACGTACTCGTCTGGACCGTGCGAGACGGATAGTAGCCCAGGCCCGTACGCCAGAGCAGGCACCTGCCGCTGTGCGTAGAAGCGAACTTCAAGTAGTCCGGGACAAAGCTCGAAGGGGGGCCGCTTACCAGTCACCTCTTCAATTGATTCGACCAACGCCCGACTCAATTCGCCGTCAGCATCCGTAGCGCACGAGCCTCCCTCCTGGATCACATTCACCTCAACATCAACGTTGTCGGGAGAAGCTCGATTGATGACTTCAAGAAGGCGCTTCTTCTCCACCTCGAGTTCTTCTTCCGGATTGAAGCGGCGCTCAACCGTGAAGGAAAAGTGTTCCGGAACCGTGTTGAATTGATGCCCTCCCACCACCTCACCGCCAAGCATCAAGATGGAATGTGCCGCCTCCTCTGGCTCGATTCCAAACGCCGTACGGTGTTTCTCGACCTTCGTCTTCAGTTTTTGGAGCGCGTAGAGTATCGGTAGCGCACCCTCGAACGCATTTCGCCCTTTGTGCTGGAGGCCTACGTGGGTGGATCTTCCTTTTATCCCCACCCGCAGAGTAAGGGCACCGCGGCTGGCATTCCACACCACGCCACTTGTGGGTTCGCCGATGATCGCCCCAATCCCATCACGGGCTAGACGCCTCGATCTGAAGAGGTATCCGCTGCCCAGTTTGCCACCGGTTTCCTCATCAGGGACCAGAACCAGCTCCACACGTCCAGGTAAGTCCTCCGATTGCAGGGCGCACAACGCGTACACCATCGCGGCGATGCCACCCTTCATGTCTGACGCGCCTCGCGCTTCGATCCGGCCGCTTGAAATAATCGGATCAAACTGACCGGCTCGGTTCGCCGGGACCACGTCGTAATGGCCATGCAGAAAAACAGTCGAGCCGCTTCCGATTCCGCTGAGAAGCACGTAACGTGGATGCTCACCTCCTCCCGGCACGTCGATCACTTCGGATGGCAGACCCAAGTTCTCCAGCTCAGTTTTGAGCAACTCCACGCACTCACCATAGGATCGGCCAGGAGGGTTCTCTGTTGGGATGGCAGCTAAACTCCGGGTAAGATCGACTATCTGATCGCTCATCTTCGCAATACGTGCTGCGATCCGTCTTTTCACATTCCCTGTCACAGGTGCTGGTCCTTTTATCCATTGTATTCTTGCTGCCTAACTAACAAAGTTCCGTTAGGAGCAAGGTGGGCACATTTTGAGGGGTTTCTCCATGGAATCTTTGCCTAATAATCAATTAGGTTAAAGTTTATGGGAAACGATAATATATTCCGGTGTAACAGAAATTCAGAAGCAGGGCCCGCTCAACTGTAAGTCAAAAAAGGAATCCAAGTTTCACTTGAGAATGAAATGAGATTGAGAGGAATATGTATTTTATTAATATAAATGGCATTAGTTATACCTGATGTCAATAGTTGATTGTCTTTATTTTCAGTTTGTTACATTGTGGTATATAATTCCTTTAATTACGGAGAGCGCCAATTAAATGTATGATGCATATCTTATTTTTAGATGATTTGGGAAAATGCAGAGGTGTCTTGGGGGTTTCTGTACTGAAAACCAAGCATCAGTCGATTGCAGATACTATGAGAATATCTCAGTTTTAAAAAAACCTGAGATATCATCTAAATTCAGGCCGAAATTAGATGGATTTATAGCCTGAAATTTCTATCCATCAAAACTCAAAACCATTTTATACCGATTACAGATATCATCAAACGAGAGCCTATTTTACAACCCTCAATTTATGAGTTTCCCGAAGTCTTTTCCACAGTTCCTTCATAATAACAGTTGAGGCATCCTCCCTGCTTGAATTTTCGTCTTCTGACAAAGCCATACAAGATTTCATCAATTCTTCGCTTACTGCCCATTCATCCAGCTTATTTTTAATATAAAGACCAAGGGTAAATTGAAGAATCTCAAGTTGCTCCTCCTTCATATTTGCCATGGTTGTTCTATCTCTCAACGACATTCCCGACATTATCTGATGTACGGCTTCATCCACATTCCGAGGCAAATTTTTCTGTTTCTTTAGCCGTTCATTCCGGGAAAGAAGCATCCGTCAGCGGGTACACACCGAATGCGGCACAGTGCCCCATTGGGGGTGCGAAATTTGAGTAAATTGTAAAATACCCGAATTCATGGTATGTTATAAATATTAGATTGGACTATACTTGTGAGAGCCCTGGCAAGCATGGTTGATCCAATTTTGAATATCATAATATATGAAATCTACAATAGAAAATAGAGGGTTTCGCATAATACAGAACAAACATCGTTCAAATTTTAATTAGGAGGATAAATCATGCCATTCGATGCAAACCGTGCGATGCTCAAGGGACCGGATATGTTTTCGCGATTTCGGACTCCTAAAACCGGAGTACCCTTAGCGAGCACCGGACTAAATCCAAAAGAACAACTCCTTGTCTTTGAAAGGGGTGGTGAGCAAAGGGCGCTTATCTTGAATCAGATGGCCTATCATCACGTCGCACAGGGAGAATTGGCCGCTGAGCCCTACCTGGTGACGTTCTGAGTGGTCTGCAATAGCGGAGTCGGTCTGACCCCTTGCATCGACGATAAAGTATATCATTTCAGTGCCGGTGGACTTTATAACGGGCTCGTTTTGCTGATAGATGATGAAACGCATACCTATTGGGATCACATTACCGGAGAGGCTCTATACGGAACTCTCTTAAAAGCAAAAATGGATTTATGGGGCATCCAGATCACCACCGTCAAAGCTGCTCTTCAAACATACCCCAATCTGCTTCTTTTGCGTTCAAAGCAGGCGCTTTTTGCAAGGATGACCAGTTGGATCATGAGTTTTCCCTTTGCCAAAGGCAAATTCCCACCAGGTTTTAGAAAAACTATGGGTGAGAAGGACAATAGATTGCCGGAAATGGAAATAGGTTTAGGGGTTATCGAGGGAGAGATAAAGCGTTTCTATCCAGTGGCCAAAATCGGTGAGGGGATAGATGATGAACTGAAAGGGCAACCGATTAAAGTCCAAATAAACAAAACAGATAGTGTGCCCTTTGCTCAGTTTTCTAATGGAACTCGACCGGTTCAGCTGTTCACCCGTTGGTATGGATTCTCATATACCTTCCCTGGATGCGAGATTTATGGAGAACTCAAGTTCCGCACCTGATATTTTGAGGAAAGCCGCATCAGGCAACACCAGATGCGGCACAGTGCCCCATTGGGGGTGCGAAATTTGAGTAAATAAATTTTTTTCTTGACATTTCCATTCGCATCTGTTAAAGTCCGCCTCCATGAACGACAAATTGGAAAATAGTTTGAAAAATTCACTGGGCAATTGGTGGTGGCTCAACTCTGATCTGGAGGCGAGCCTGCCAAAATAGACCAACATAACCTAATAAACCGTGGGCACCTCCAGAAGGACCCACGGTTTTTTTGTTTAATTTATTAAGGCCGTGGGACCAAAAGTCTCGCGGCCTTTTTATTGCGGGGTAAAAATTGAAAACCAAGCCTTCGTTTTTAGAATTTAAGAAGATGACACAGCTAGGGAACCTGATACCGGTTTACCGGGAATTCCTGGCTGACACGGAGACACCGGTTTCGGCCTATCTGAAGCTAAAAGACAATTCCTATTCATATCTCCTTGAGAGCGCCGACGGTGGAAAGAGGTGGGGTCGCTACAGTTTTATAGGCCACAAGCCATATATAAAAGCTGTTTCACAGGACAGGAATATGGAGATATGGGAGGAAGACAAATCAGAGATATTAGAAGGGGTCATCAATCCTTTGGAAGTATTGAGGGAATTGAGTGCAAAATTCAAACCGGTAACCATTGAGGAATTTCCGCCTTTTCAGGGAGGGCTCGTGGGATATTTTAATTACGATCTGGTAAGAAAATGGGAACGTCTTCCCGGAACCTTGCCACAAGACCGGGATCTTCCGGAGGCAATCTTTATCGCCTGTCGTCATTTGATTATTTTCGATCATTTCACCCACATGATAAGGGTGGCTGCTTTTGCCTATCTTAGGAAAGAAGAGGACCTAAAATCGATTTACGACCGGGCATGTCAGGAGGTCATGGAGACCATTGAAGAACTGCGCGGCCCGCTCCCTTCTTTTTCGAAAGACGATTCGTTCTCGCTATCCGACCTTAAATCCAATTTTGTCAAGGAGGACTTTAAGAAGGCGGTACAAAAGGCCAAAGATTACATCGTTGCAGGCGATGTGATTCAGGTAGTCCTTTCGCAGAGATTTTCCGGAATTGTATCCGGCGAGCACTTTGCCCTTTACCGAAACCTAAGGAGCGTTAATCCTTCGCCTTATATGTTTTATCTAAATTTCGGTGATGTTAAGCTGATCGGCGCTTCCCCGGAAATACTGGCCCGAACGACGGATGGAAAGATCGAACTTCGTCCTATCGCCGGTACCAGACCCAGGGGCGCAACACCTGAGGATGATCAGGCATTCGAAAAAGACCTTTTGGCTGATCCCAAGGAGCGCGCTGAACATATCATGCTGGTTGACCTCGGAAGAAACGATGTCGGGAAGGTGGCGGTTCCAGGTTCTGTCAAGGTACCGAGACTCATGGAAATAGAGCGCTATTCACATGTAATGCATATTGTATCCAGGGTTGAAGGTATCTTGAAACCGGACATGGACTGTTTTGATCTGTTTATGTCAGCATTTCCGGCCGGGACAGTAAGCGGTGCGCCCAAGATCCGTGCGATGGAGATTATCAGTGAGCTGGAACCCTCCCCGAGGGGACCCTATGCCGGGGCTGTCGGCTATTTTGGGTTCAACGGGAATATGGACTTCTGCATCACTATCCGAACAATTACCATTATCAAAGACAGGCTTTCAATTCAGGTGGGAGCAGGTATTGTTGCAGACTCATCTCCTGAAAATGAGTATGAGGAGACATTAAGAAAAGCCGGCGCCATGTTCAAAACCATAGAAAGGGTGAAAGAGAATGATACTGCTTATTGATAACTATGATTCCTTTACCTATAACCTGGCCCAATTAATGGAACAGATGAATCAGAAGGTAAATGTTTTTCGAAACGACAAGATAGATATTCAAGGCATCGAGGCGGTCAATCCTTCGGCACTGCTGGTTTCACCCGGCCCGGGATCACCCACCGACTCGGGTGTCTCAATTGAAGCCATCGATGCGCTAGGGCCAAAAATTCCGGTTCTCGGCGTATGCCTCGGGCATCAGGCCATTGCCGCTGTCTATGGCGGAAAGGTGGTTAGGGCTGATCGAATTATGCACGGCAAGACCTCTATGATCTTTCATGATGGCCGCAGTATTTATAAGGACTTGCCCAATCCCTTTGAGGCGGTGCGTTACCATTCACTTATCGTGGAAAAGGATTCACTACCCGATTGTCTTGAGATCAGCGCCTGGACAATGGAAGGAGAGATAATGGGCCTGAGGCACTGTAGATACAGGGTCGAGGGGGTCCAGTTTCACCCTGAATCTATTTTGACTTCAGCGGGGCCGGATCTTTTACGGAATTTTTCAATACAGGGAGGATAACATTATGATTAAGGAATTTATTTCAAAAGTCGTACGAGGTGACGATCTCACAGAGATTGAAATGGAAAAGGCAATGGATGAGATCATGTCCGGAACAGCCACGCCGGCCCAGATAGGGTCGTTCATCACGGCCTTGAGATTAAAGGGAGAGACGGTTGATGAAATTACCGGCGCTGCCAGGGCAATGAGGGCCAAAGCCACAAAAATATGTGGAAATAATCATATCGTCAACATTGATCGGGATGAAATCAATATAGAGGATGAGACCATTCTGGATATTGTCGGGACCGGAGGAGACGGCACCCGGACTTTTAATGTCTCCACCACGACAGCGTTTGTCGCTGCAGGGGGTGGCATAAAGGTAGCAAAACACGGCAACAGGGCTGTCTCCAGTATATGCGGGAGTGCGGATGTGATCGAGAACCTGGGAGTGGATCTGGATCTCACAAGTACAGATGTAGAGAGATGCATCAATGAGGTCGGCATCGGATTTCTCTATGCCCCTATTTTTCACGGGGCAATGAAATACGCTGCAGGACCGAGAAGAGAAATCGGCATCCGCACCATCTTCAATCTTCTCGGTCCGGTGACCAACCCGGCAGGCGCCTCCGTCCAGGTCTTGGGGGTCTACGAACTGAGCCTGACGGACAAGATGGCCCATGTCCTTAAAAGGCTGGGGACCAAAGAAGCATTTGTGGTCTGTGGTGAGGGAACATTTGACGAAATAAGCATCTGCGGACCGACAAGGGTTTCACATTTAAAAGATGACAGCGTACACACATTTCAGATGACGCCGGAAGCCTATGGTTTCAAACGGGCGGCGTTGGAGGAGATTGTTGGCGGGGATGCAAAGGAGAATGCCCGTATTATACGAAACATTTTGGATGGTGAAAAAGGGCCGAAAAGAGAAATGGTCCTGTTGAATGCATCAGCTGCATTTATGGCTGCCGGGCTCTGTGACAATTTTAGAGATGGAATCGAGATCGCCATGGATTCCATAGATTCTGGAAAGGCCTGCAAAAAGCTCGACAATATGATTGAATTTACCCGGCAGTGTAAACCCTTTATCAGAAACGAACTATAAGGAGATCTTCATGCATCATCGATTGGAGGAGATTCTGATAGAGAAACAAAACGAAGTGGCGAGACTGAAAAAGGCCATGCCATTGAAGGGAAATAATAACCTGCCCCCTTTGCGTGATTTCAAGGCCGCTATATCAGTGCCGAACCAGATCAATCTTATAGCTGAAATAAAGTTTGCCTCTCCTTCAGTCGGTTTCATCCACGAAAGGACCGACCCGACAGCCATCGGTCGGATTTATGAAAAAGCGGGGGCTGCATCGGTCTCTCTTCTTACTGATAAACGATTTTTTAAAGGAGATCTGAATCAACTGCCGCACCTGAAAAGGGCGATAACTTTGCCCATTTTGCGAAAGGATTTTATCATAGATCAAGTTCAGGTTCAGGAAGCTTTTTTACATGGCGCAGATGCTATTCTTCTGATCGCCAGTATTCTGTCGCAACATCAATTGGAAGAATTTATCTCTATGTCTCAGGAATTGGGTATGGCCCCGTTGACCGAGGTCCATGACGAGGATGATCTTGAAAAGGCCATTGGCTGTGGCGCCGAGATCATCGGTATCAATAATCGCGACCTGGACAGTTTTAAGGTCGATATCCGTACGACCGTTGAGCTTGCACCCCTGGTGCCGGACGACCGAATTCTCGTCAGCGAAAGCGGCATAGATGGAAAAGATGATATCTTGTTTTTAAAAGGGTCGGGGATTCATGCGGTTCTTGTTGGCTCTGCACTGATGAGGAGTGAAAATCCGGCGAGGAAGACAGTTGAAATAGTTCGTGCGGGCACAATGGGAGATGGATAGAATGGAGGTAAAGATTTGTGGTATAACCAACCACGAGGACGCATTAGCTGCTGCCGAGCTCGGTGCCAGCGCCCTCGGTTTCATCTTTGCCCGAAGCCAAAGACAGATTACACCGGAAAAAGCGCGTGATATCATCACTGAAATTCCACTCTTTGTAAAGACAGTGGGTGTTTTTGTGGATGAAGGGCATGACAAAATCAAAGAGATTATACGTTACTGTGGCCTTGATTTGATTCAACTCCACGGAGATGAATCTCCAGAGCTCTGTTATCAGATGATGCCGCATACAATAAAGGCGATACGGATAAAGGATGAATCAAGCCTCCGATCCTCCGGCGCCTATCATGGAAAGGTCAGAGCGCTGCTCCTCGACACATTCTCAAGAAACAAGGCCGGCGGTACCGGAAAAACGTTTGACTGGAAGCTGGCAAAAAAAATTAAAAGGCAGGGGATACCGATCATTCTATCCGGTGGACTTGGGCCTTCAAATATAGACAGGGCTATTCGCACCGTCAAACCATATGCGGTTGATGTGAACAGCGGTGTAGAGGAGCGTCCCGGGAAGAAGAGTTACGTTCTTATGAGAGATCTGATGGAAAAGGTGAGGAAAATTTTATGATGACTGAAAAAGGCTATTACGGCGAGTTTGGAGGCGCCTACATACCCGAGATCCTCGTCTCCACTTTCCAACAGCTTGCTGCAGCGTTTAATGAGGCCAAGGCTGATCCCGTTTTCTGGGAAGAATATGAAAATATTATGTCTACCTATTCCTGCCGGCCTACCCCGCTTACGTTTACTGAAAATCTTACAAAATATTTCGGAGGGCCGCGCATCTATATCAAGCGGGAAGATCTGAATCACACCGGGGCACATAAAGCAAACAATGTCATCGGCCAGGGACTCCTGGTGAAACGGATGGGGAAAACTCGTGTTATCGCAGAGACTGGCGCCGGTCAGCATGGTGTGGCCACTGCAACCATGGCCGCTAAATTCGGATTTGGTTGTACAATTTATATGGGAGAAGTGGACGTCGAAAGGCAGAGGCCCAATGTATTCTGGATGGAACGCCTCGGGGCCCGTGTCATTCCTGTTCGAGATGGTTCAAGGATTCTAAAGGACGCCATTAACGAGGCATTACGCGATTGGGCAAGTCACATGGATGACACCCACTATGTCCTTGGAACTGCATGTGGCGCTCACCCTTTTCCCGAGATGGTCTCCTATTTTCAATCCATTATCGGTCAGGAGGCTCGAAGGCAGATAATGGACCGGGAAGGGAGACTTCCCAATCGTGTCTATGCATGTGTGGGGGGCGGTTCCAATGCGTTAGGGATCTTTAGCGGTTTTATCGATGACCCGGTAGAACTGATTGGTGTAGAGGCGGGAGGTAAGGGCCTGGAGACCGGCAGGCATGCCTCACGATTAGCGTCCAAAGACGCTACCCCTGGCATCGCTCAGGGGTATAAGACATATTTCCTGCAAAACAACGAGGGGCAAATGAAAGAGACACACAGCGTGGCGGCAGGACTGGATTATATCGGGGTCTCTCCGATCCTCGCCTCGCTTCGGGGAGAAAAAAGGGTACGGTTTGAAGCTGCAACAGACAAGGAGGTGTTGGAAGCCTTCTCACTGACACTGGAAAAAGAGGGGTTGATACCGGCTCTGGAGTCATCCCATGCCTTTGCCCAGGCATTTAAGGAAGCCCCTGACCTGGATGAGGATGATATCATCATCATCAACCAATCGGGCAGGGGCGATAAGGACATATTCACAGTTGCCGATGCATTTTCCGACCGGGGATGGATTAAATTTATTCAAAAAAAAGCCGAGGAGTATAGTGCTTGAATCTTATATCAAAAATAGACTGAATGAGAAGGATATATTGCTGATGACCCAT
Source organism: Desulfobacterales bacterium (assembly GCA_011049715.1). GTDB lineage: Bacteria > Desulfobacterota > Desulfobacteria > Desulfobacterales > UBA2156 > UBA2156. The sequence continues at coordinate 4,934 of DRHF01000233.1, read as the reverse complement.
ATTGTTTTGGGGTATCCCTCTTTTGAAGACAGCCTAGAATTAATTAGGGTGATGGTGGCGGCCGGTGTTGATCTGATGGAGCTGCAGATCCCTTTTTCCGAACCGACTGCAGACGGCCCGGTTATCGTTAACGCCAATCAAAGGGCTTTGGAGAGCGGAGCGACGATAAAAGACTGTCTTAGTCTTGCCAAAAAAGTTGTCCGCACCTTTGATATACCGTTTCTCATAATGACCTATTATAATATCCCTTTCATATACGGTCTGAAACGTTTTGTGGCTGCCATGTCAAGTTGTGGTCTTCGAGGCGCTATCATTCCTGACCTTCCACCTGAAGAGGGCCAGGAGTATCTGGATAAAATGAAGGCGTACGATCTTGCCCCCATCCTGATCTTTTCCCCCACCACATCCCTTGATCGCATGCGCTATATTACCTCATTTGGCAGGGGTTTTATCTACTGCGTCGCAAGAAAGGGAGTCACAGGAAAAAACACCGATTTTTCGAAAGAATTGGGAGCATACCTTGTGAAATGCCGAAAGGCTACATCTCTTCCCCTGGCCCTCGGTTTCGGGATCAAAGAGAAATCGGATATAGATTTTTTAAAAGGAAAAGCAGATATCGCCGTGATAGGCTCACAGACCATACGGATGATGGAACAAAAAGGAATTGCTTCAGTGGAAGACTTTATCCGCAGCTTGCGATAGAAATTGATACTGTGGTGCTATCAAATCGGGAAAAAACATTTTGACATGGGTATTTTAACAGCGGAATCAACAATTGAGCACCAACATTGAACCCTTAGGTTTTACATCGTTCACAACCCGGCGAACGTCGCCGAGGCATCACCTTCCTTTTGGATTCTTAACCGCACATTGGCAGTTCCCGAATTTTTTTTCTTCCTGAATTTTTTCAAGGATAACGGAGCGCCCGTTCTTTTGGTAATCCTGCCGAATATCCTCGGCGGTATAATTAAAACAGAAACAGATCAGATCATTCTCCATTGATCTCTCCTTTCTTGTATAGAATAGAAAAAATTTAATCGATCAGCCATATGGTGGACAGCTTTTGTGTTCAAGTCCACGATCTTTTTTATACTCGACGAACTGTAACGCCTGACCATTGACCCGGATCGCAGCAGCAGTTCAAGCATTTTGAGGCGATTTCACCTGAATCGGTTGGCCTACGCTGAGAATGGCGTCGAAAAACAAAGACGGCCTTCCCCACAGCGAATTGAAGAAAATGGCCGTGACGCTGACCGCCATCGCCGCCATGGCCCAGACCGGATAGATGAGTCCGGTGGCCGCCACGGGAATGCCGATGCCGTTGAACATGAATGCCAGTACAATGTTTTGCAGCATCTTTCGGTAACTTTGGCGGCTGATGTCACGGGCCGTCATGGTCAATTTTAGGCGGTTTCCCAGGATGATGATGTCCGCCGATTCGATGGCGATGTCAGTGCCGCTCCCCATGGCCACGCCGATGTCAGCCTGCATCAGGGCAGGGGCATCATTGATGCCGTCACCAACCATTGCTACCCGACCGTTTTTCTGTAGCCTGCGGATGATGTCGGCCTTACCTCCGGGCTTAACACCCGCGTACACCTCGTCGATGCCGGCTTCACGAGCGATGCGTCGTGCGGCGCGCTCATTGTCGCCGGTGAGCAGAACCGTTTTTAAACCCGCCTTACCCATGGCGGTAATCGTCTCGGTTGCATCGACTCGAAGCCTGTCGCCAAGGGCCATGATCCCGAGAAGGCGATCATTTTTTGCCACTGCAATCACCGTTCGCCCGACCTCTTCCAGTTCACCGATCCGCCCGGCAAGATTTTCTATGCGGATTCCCTTTTCTTTTACAAATGCGGGGCTACCCACCACAACGTTTGCATCCGCCAGTCGGGCGGTGATCCCCTTGCCTGGAACAGCCTCAAATTCTTCCACATCCTGCAGATCAATCCCGCGTTCGAAGGCAGCGGCAACGACGGCCTGTGCAAGAGAATGCTCGGAGGAAGCTTCCGCAGCTCCGGCAACAGCCAAAAGTTCTTCTTCTGTGGATTCGACTGTCTCGATCTCACGAACCATCGGACGTCCTTCGGTGAGCGTACCGGTTTTGTCAAAGACAATATGGGTGGCCAAACGATAGCCCTGAAAAGCCTCCCCGGTGCGCATGAGGATGCCGTTTTCGGCCGCCTCACCTGCACCGCGCACGATCGAAAGGGGTGCGGAAATACCCAGAGCGCAGGGATATCCCATCACCAGGACGCTCAAGCCCGCGAAGGCTGCCCGTTGCAGGTTCACCTGTCCGTCGAAAAGGTATGAACCGGCGAGCCAGCCGATAAATGCCAGGGTTGCCAAGGAGAGAACCGTGGGCGTGTAAATGCGCAGTATGCGATCGACCAGGTGCAAAAGGCCGGGTTTCAACGCACGGGCATCCTCTACCTGACGAATGACCTGTTGCAAAAAGCTTTCCTCGCCTACTGCAGTCACTCTGACAAGCAGGGTGCCGGTGCCGTTGATCGACCCGCTGACAACAGGGTCACCTGTGGTCTTTTCAACCGGCATCGGTTCGCCGGTCACCAGAGATTGGTCCACCGCCGAATGACCGCTGATTACTTCACCGTCCACCGGTACCCGTTCCCCGGGCCGGATCCGGACCTGATCACCGATTGCGATCTCTTCCACCGCAAGCTCCTGGTCCTGATCGTTCCGCACCACGCGGGCGGTTTCCGGCTGAAGATCGAGCAACCGCTTGACCGCCTGTGAACTGCGGGTCTTGACAATCAGAGAGAGCCACTCCGAAAAAATATGGTAGGTAACCACCATGACGGCCACAGCAAAAAACGGGGTGGTCGGAAAGCCCGCAGGCTGAAAAATAAGCCCGACTAGACCACCACCAAGGCCGGCAAAAGCCCCGGCTTCAAGCAGGACATGCTGGTTGAGAATTCTGCGGCGCAGGGCCTGGATCGCCATATGCAAAATGTGCCTTCCAACGCCGAAAACCATGGTGACCGCCAGCCCCCCTACGATAAACGGTGCTGCCGGCGAAAGCAATCCCCGTTGCTGAAAAAACAGCATGGCTACCGCTGCTACACACAGACCTGCAGCGCCTCCGGTGGCAACCCGCACACCGTGAGATCGTCTTAAGACCAGATAAAGCAGAGCCACCATGCTGGTAAATACAGACGCAGGCAGCACAATGGACCATCCGCCGGATAGATCGGCATTTAGCGCAATCGCGATCAAGCTAAGTGCGATGGCTGCCAAAAAGCGCTTGCCCTCGCGAACCAGGTCACGTTCCTCCTCTTCATAGGGGCGCACCTTCCGCGGATCCGAGATGGTGTAACCGATGTCGCGCAGTACCTGGAGCAACTCCTCAGGGTGAGCGATTGCCGGGTCGTATTCCACCAGCGCTTGTTCATGGGTTAAACTGACCGCGACGCTGTCCACCCCCGGTCGTTTGCCCAGCGCTTTTTCAATGGTACCGGTACAAAGCGAACAGTGCAGTCCGCCGATTCTGGCTCGTATTCTGGCCCGATCGGGCCGGCTAGATGGTTCTTCGCTCCACAAAACAGGAGCGGATTCTACGGCAGTTGCTGTATTCATGAGATTACTCCTAACCCGGATAATCCGGAAATTCTGATTTTTAAGATTTTGCGCAATTACCAGTTGACAATCTCGTAAAAAGTCTTTTGTGAGCGACATTGAGCATTTTCGGAGATAGCGGAATGAAATGCTGAGCGTTAAAAATTGTAAGCTGTTTGATCCGCCATAGGCGGAGAGTTCTTACAATTTAGCGAAGTATTTCATGAAGCCCGAAAATGGTCACAGAGCGATCAAAATTGGACTTTTTACGAAACTATCAATGTTCAGAAGCGATAAATAAAATTTGTCGATGTTGCTATCTTAAGCTCCAACCCATTATACCGGTCCTCCGGGTGAAACCCAGAGACCGAATCCGATGGACCACAGCCCGAGGACAATCAAAACCGCGCCGGTCCAAAACGGAAGCCGTACGGATAATCCGGCCAGCCAGTCCAGCCCTCGCCGTACAGGCGGGAAAAGCACCGCCACCACAAGAGGCAGGGATAACGCTGCGCCGAATATCGCCAGGGAAACAAAACCGCCTGCCACTGCGCCGCCGCCGGCTCCGCTTGCTGCCGCAGTGCCGAGCAGCGCAAAGATTAACGGCGCCGCACAGGCTGGAATGTTAAAAGCGAACAAAACACCCAGACCTGCGGAACCGGTAAGCCCGGATAGCCGCGACAGGCTTGGTCCCAGTGATACCAGCAAAACCCGCGATCTTCCGGTGACATACATAATTCCAAAAAGCACATAGATGGTCCCGAAAAAAATCCAGGCGCCTTTCTGCAATCCCAGAAATGCCGCGCCAAGCCATATTGCCAACAGCCCCAAAACCCCCATAAACAACGCTCGGACCAGGGCAAATATGCTGACTTGAATTACTTTGTTACTGGTATCTTTGTTTTCAATGTACTTGATGAACAGCAGGCTCGCTCCGATAGAGCAGGGTTCGATGAAACCGAAGAGCCCCAACCCCAGTGGCAGCCAAAGTATGTTAAAAAGATCAAATGGTGTCATGATTTGCTCACAACGCGGTAGCCGGCTTTTTCAATTGCCTCAGCCAATTTGTCTTCCGCGACGGCATGAATATCATAGAGAATGCGTGCTTCGCCGTCATTGAACGAAACATTGGCGGTACGCACCCCTGTTTTTTTTTCCAAAAGCGATTGAATAATCTGTGCACAGCCGTCGCAGTGCATGCCTTCTACCCTAAATTTTACTGTCTTCATTATTCGCCCCTTTTCGTCTTCGTTCTAATCGAAATGTATTCATCTTGTAAGAAGCTTTTACGAAACAGATACTCACTGAGTTAAATTCTTTTATCAGATTTTACTTTTTGCCTACGCCCTGTACTAAGG
>DRHF01000232.1 GCA_011049715.1 Desulfobacterales bacterium | reverse complement strand
TAACGGTGGGTAAATGCGGGAAAATCCGGATCAGGTACGACCACTTCAAGGGTGATTTGGTTCGATGGGTGAGTATTCATAATATTGAGCCACAGAATCCGTGTCCTACGTGTGGACAGGCGACGACTGGAATTTATTAGCCCCTACCTGCTGCCCCTGAGAAATCGGGGGTAGCTTAATCACACATCCTCGGAGTAATCCGGTCTACGCTGTTCAAATACCGGATGAACCTCAGCACTTTCTTGAGATACCACCAATAAAATTTGAGTTTCATGGCTTCACCTGTTTTGGGCGTTTGAAATGATAGCAATAATAAACGCTGTGGATAAAGCTACCTGGAGGCGGTCCATACGTTACGCTAATAAGTTCCCAACCTGCCCCTGACTTTTCGTCTACAACTTGTTGCGCCTCGTCCCCGGCGTTGCAAACCACAGTATATTCCCACTGTTTAATGGGTGGCGATTCGACCGCATGGTTATCGGGGAGATCTTCTTGTTTTGGTTCTGGTAGTACATATACTGCATCGTTATCTTGGCATGGCCTACTGTAAAACGACCCAATGTTTTTAAAATAAGCGCAGAACCTAAATCCTTTTGGAAATTTCCCGGCAGCTATCAAATCTGATGTATTTTCTTCTGCTGTAAAAAGTTTATATATCACGCAAGGATCATATGGACCGGTTCTTGTAAAAGTGAGAACTTCCCCCCACACCGGAACCGCAATCATCAGGATTATTAAAGCTATTGTTGTTCTCATGGCTTACCTCCTTTGGTTTGTCAATTATTATCTGATATCAATTCGAACGGGGTATAATTGTTCAACCATCTTCCTTTTAGTCTTGCTAAGAGGAGTATCCATTCCCTTGACGTCAATAAATTGGACTCTCCCATCAGAATAAAAAATTTGAAAATCGCACAAATATTTGATGTTTCCAGGGAGATGAAATCTTGTCTGCATTAAGAAAAATAAAACAGTCCCATCCTTTTGAAGAAGTTTTAACATGTCATAGTACTCCGCTTCTTTTTTGCTGTGAAACTTAATCCCATTTCTCACAGTTATCTGAGCATTGAATTTATGCCGTGGTTTAATGGTTATTGATTTCATAGTTACCTCAATATTGATTCATCCCTTTGGGTATTCGTTCCATTCCCGGCCATCGATCTTTGGCATCTTAATCAGCTTCCCGGCTATTTCAGCCTGCTTGATAAAAACCGGTTTATCATACACCACAAACGTGTCCTTAAGATCTATAATCCAATCCACATCCGTCTGTCTCCGGCCTGCCCCGCTCTCACACCCGATAATCGCCCAATCAAGTTTTGGCGCATATTTAGCCGCTTTAATCCGGCTCAGGAGAGGTTCAAAGGAAACGAATCGCACCGCTGCCGGTATCTGTAATAAAATGGGAATTCTCTCATCAGCTCTTTGCTGGTTCTCGGCGGTTACTCCGAGCCATAGGTTTTTTAGTGGAAATGGGTAATTCTCTGCTTTTCCTGAGTCCCAATTCAATCCGTAATTGCGCCCTATGTGGAAATAGATATCGTCTAGCCGCTTTCCGAACCCTTCGGGACGCTTAGTTAAAACCATATATGTGTGATCTGGATTGACAAACATGGTTTCAATAATTTTGTATTGCCAGTTCCATTCAACATCGGGATGATTAAAATCAGACATCGAACAAACGAATATTCTTCTGGGCTTCCTCCATCTTAAAGGCCCATTCACCTTGTCGGGATGGAATGTCACCTTGAACGGATCATCAGCCGGATACCCATACCGACCCTTCAGCCGCTTTGACATGCGTTTAGCCCAACAGAACCGGCATCCCTCTGAGACCGGCGTGCAACCCGAAATTGGTGACCAACTTTCATCCCACCATTGACCGTCTTTCATAATGTGTTCCTTTCAAGTCTTTCATATTGTGTCCCGAAACATATTTTCGTGGCCTTCCGCTTCCATCGTATTTTATAAATGTTTTGCCGCATCCGCACTCGCATGCAACTTCTATATTTTCTTCACCTGGAAACCGAAGATCCTTTCTTTTTCTATGATGAACATAATGGTCCCCATTTCCTTTGACTATTTTTAAGTTTTCTAGCCGGTTATCTTTTCTATCTCCGTTTATATGGTGAACAATTTCACATCTTTTAGGCCACCTTCCGAGAATTTTCGATGCAACCATTCTGTGTTCATAGACATATCCATTGGCATCAGATCCCACATGATCATAGCCCACATAAATTTTTATGTATCCGTGGTTTGATATTACCATTTTACCGCTCCTTAAAATAGAAAACCCCGCACGGCGCCATGAACAATCCAAAAAAGGATAGAACATTTCCGAACGGGGTTATTCTTAAATTAAGATTTCGATTGTTCATGGCATAGTTATTCTATCAAAAACAACGTAATTGTCAAGAGGTTTCGTCGGTCCACTGAATTTTAGTCGCCATAATCACCCTCCTTTGAAATCACCACATTATTAGCAAGCCGTAAAATGGTAAGCCGTGGTGCCTTATAAAAAAATCATAAAAATCTTGAATACTATCAAACCCATCGGCCGCGCTTAATTCCTTTTTTTCTCTAACTGACAACGAATTTATACCCACAATAACATCAAACGACTTTTCAATAGCTATGGGAGACACGCTTTTACATTTATATTCACCCAATTTTCTGCAATATTTAGTCCTCATTCCGGTATACAGAAAAAGGGTTTGTTTTGGCTGTGGGTTTCTGCAATCTTTGCGATATGCCCTTATTGTTTGACATTTTTCGCTACGCTCAACAGCCCCGGCAAATTGTTTTTGAAAATTTAATGCGGGCATAATCACCCCTCCTTGTCTGTGCCCTCATCAAAGTCCTCCCACTCGGCCAACCTCTCCGGATCTTTACAATCGCCCTCCCGCAAGGCTTTGCACTCCATGCCACACATCCCAAGCATTCCACTTATCTCACATGGTGTCCTTCCAATTATGATCTCTGGCATAATCACCCTCCGTTGGCTTTAATTGATTCGGCCCGCTCGATCTCTTTAATGCGTCTCCTTCTGCAGTCGTTATCGTCTTCAAGCTGCTGAATCTTTCGCTCACTTGCAGCTATGTCAAATTCTAAGGCTCCTTTTTCATCCACGGTTTACCCTCCCTTATCGCTTTGGTCCCTTTTGTTGGGGTGTAGCGGTTAATATTTTTCATCAGCGCTTAATATCCCCACACTTTTCTCGACCTGCTCTGCCAAGTCTATCCTGAATCCATGAATACCACTCTCTATGTGATGCAGATATCGAAACAAATCCAGTCCTATCGGCTATCTTTCTATACTCAAAGAGTTCTCCACTTAACCAAGCCCTCGGAAGATAAGACCACCATGGCTCAAAGGTAATGCTTAATTTATCCGGCCAACATAAAGCCGATGGTTCTCTATTTGCATTTCTGGCATAATGGCGTGAATGATAAAGACAGAAATCGTAATAATCTTTATCAAATAACCATCCGGCTAATTTAGCACCAATTTCTGGGTGTTTTTCGCCTTGTTCGTCGTCCATGTTGGCTTTCCCCCAATAACCCCAATCATGGACAATAATACAAAACAGAACTCGCCAACCCGGTATATATTTGCTGAGCTTGAACCATGCTATCAGGACAACAATAGGATGAATTATAAATTGATGCACTCCGAACAAAATGCTCTTGGTTCCGGTTTTCATTAATATTCCTTCCCGGTTTTAATGTCATACTGACGCTAAACAGATTCGAACATATTTTCAGCCAGTTGCTTGACTTCTTTAGATGCTTCTATCTGGACAGGTACATCAGTTTTGGTATATGCCCTGTATGCTTCGCAAAATTCCTTGACCCACCATTTCAATTCAGATTCTAAGACTTCAGATGCCCAACTGGTGTAATTCCATCGAAATTTCATTAACCAATCGGCTGTGTGGTCGCCAGAAAGATCCGGCCTTATGGTTGCACCATGGGCTTTTAAGTGAGAAACAATATAATGAGCCATAGAAAGAGCCTTGTCCTCGATCGCCGGTTCGTTATTTATGGCCTTTATCAAAACAGCAATCGGTGGGAATCGGTTGTATTCCCATGTGGTTAAGACTTTCTTAACTCCATCCTTGACCTGTTTAATGGTAAAGGTTTTAAGTGCTGCAAAATACAAACGCAAACTATCTTTTGTAAATTCAACGCCTGAATCCAAAGCCAATGCTTTCATTATTCCTGAAAATTCTTTTTTGTCCTGGTCATTCATTTAAAAATTCTCCTATTGCCTGATCTGTTTTAGATCCTCTGTTTAGGTATTGGCCGTTTAAAACTTTCGTCATATTTTTAGGCCCGGTGAGCCAGCCAAAATTAGCCGACCATGAATTAACCTTACCCATTAAATAGTCACTCTGGTTTATATTTTCAAAGTACCATTCCCACCATTTGAGATTTTGCCGCTGCGGATCTTCCCTCCACCGGGTCTTTAACTGTTTTTGAAGCCCATCATTGAAAGATTGAACTATTGGAAGTGAAGAACATTTTGAATGATAAATTTCAATTATCTTTTTGTGTGGACATATAGGTACTTTAGTACCTTCTTCTTCTGCTTCTTCTTCTGCTTCTTTATCTAGGCGGTGTTTTTTCGGAGCAACTACGGAGTCACTACGGAGTTTTCGCAATGTCCAGTCGTCAAGGATTTCCTTGAATTTTGGAATAAATACAATAACTTCCCTGTCATTTATATCTATTTCCCATTTGCCTGAGTTTTTAATATGTTTTAATGACTTAATGACGAGTGTGTCTTGTCTTTTGTGTAACTTTTGCTTGAGATACTCACGAGTTATTCGTAACTTCCAATCAAGTTCCGGTTTAAACTCTCTCGCATATATTTCTAATACGCCGAAAAATACTAAATATCCATCACTCCCGTATTGAGTCATCAGGTCAAAAATAAAAGGATCGTCAAGGCTATCTGAAATATGCTTAAACCATTTCATGGCAGGATCCAAAAGGAGAAAAGACCCCTGGATGATGCTGAGGTTTTGAAGCCTCTCGGACCGTTACCGGTTCCGACATCCAGGAGCCTTTTCAGATCTTGAAAGATTAGATTGTCTTTTAGCATACCCCCCTCTATCACATTGATTCGGATAAATCAAGAGATTTAAGCTTGATTCCACATGGCTTTTATTTCGCCGCACTCAACGCACAGATACAGAGCTATGGCCATGCAGTCATGTGGCCAAACGACATCTTTTTTTGTGATGATGTTGTTTTCAATAAAAGAGCGTTTATCTGCCACCAGCCCCTCATCATCGTCTATAAGCATCATCAACATAGCCGCCCCGTTGCAACTCTCACAGCGAGTATGAAGTTGAAACTCGCTTTGATAGCTCATCTCGGTTCGCGCCTTGTTCATCCATTCATGTTTTTGTTTTGTTATAATTTTCATCATTCGCCCCTTTCATTTCGGATAAATCAAGAAAAAAGAGCATTTAGCACAGCCCTAACCGTTGTTCTATCGTATTCTTTAATATTATCGGGCAATTCGTTGTAAGGGTACATATCGGTATGGCACTGGTCGCAGCGCTTTTCGAATTTCGTCCCCTCGCCGGCCGGGCAACTTAACGGCGCATGAAAACCTTGCTGAAATTTTTCATCCCACCAGGCATCATGCACTTTTGAAGCTAATAGTTCTATTTTATGTTCGCTGATTTCCATCTCTACCTCCTTTACGGATAGGATTGGTCAAGCCTGTTTTTCAGGCAGTTTTGTAATTCTGAGAACCCAATACTCTCCCTTTTGTATCCATTCTCCGACGTTTGTTGATTTGCCGTCGTCTGTTTCAACTTCAACAAATCTTCCAGATTCATGCCCTGGCGGCCCATCGAATATGATATTTATTGGTTCTTGCATCTCTACCTTCCTTTTATTTCGATATCTTTTAAATCAACAATAGGCCCCCCTCGCGGTGCTCCGATATAATGAGCCATCCGAACAAGGCCGTTACTTTCTCTCGCTGGGTATCCAATTCGGTAGGCTTTTTCTCCCTTAAATCTCCAATAACATTTTTGATTATATTCCATCTCTACCTCCTTTGGTAGCCATTAAGGTTATCCGTCGGTCTTTCCATAGTAGCCTTAATTTATTTGTGGGGCGTACAGGGATGTCCTTTTTGACAATTCTATGAGCCCAACTTTTTGATATTTTGTAAGTTATTGCCAATGTTTTGACACTGATTCCGTCTTCATATAATTGGGCGATTTCTTTGTTCCGCTCTTTGATAGGTTCGTATAATAGCTTTTTCAT
>DRHF01000231.1 GCA_011049715.1 Desulfobacterales bacterium | reverse complement strand
CTTCCAACTGCTTTGCAACCTGGTCCTTTTCATCCTGGATCTTTTTCAGTTTAGCCTCATTATCTTTGCGGGATTTATCCAATGAGGTATTTGAAGGGGTATTTGATAAAATTGTTGCTGCAAAAAAAGAAGATGATATTAAGCAGGAACAGATTCGGAAGGAAAATTTGAGGCTCCAAAAAGAGGCAGAGGAAAGGGAGAAAAAGCGGATTGCGGATGAAAAAATAGCCAACGATAAAGCTGAAAAACTCCGCAAAGATAATGAGGCTAAACTGAAAAAGATCCAGGATGAAAAGGACCAGGTTGCAAAGCAGTTGGAAGAAAAGCGGCTTGCGGACCAACGGGCGAAGGCGCAAGAGGCACAGCAGGCAGAGGCGGAATTAAAAAAGGGCGATCAGGAAAAAGTAAAGGATTTGATTGCGGACCTTGAATCCCTGAAAACCAAGTATGAATTTAAATCAGCAGCTAATAAAAATCTGTATGTGAATATCGGAATCCTTCTGGATAAGGTTGTTGAACATATAAAAAAATAACTAACAGTAAACACCAGGAAATCAAACGAATTGAAGGACATAGAGATTTATAATTAAACCAGATAACCATGAAAGCAAAAAAAATGTTAATTCTAGACGAACAAAACATTGCTGATGAAACCGAACAGGCTATTCAGCGATACGGTGATGAAGATAGAGTAGAAGCCTATATCGAAGGTTTGAAAGACGGAGCAAAATGGTATAAACTTCCAATCAGTTAATCACCCTAAACAAACACCATGACACAATCAGAATTTAACAAAAAATGGAAACCACATCAAGCGGATTATACATATCCAGTTGAAAATCTAGAAAACGAGCGATTCGAGTCCGACCTGGACGAACTACTAAAGGAACGGGCTTGTGAATTTCTGGATTATATGAGTGAAGTTCACGAGATGGATAAAGAAACCGGAGAATCCTTATCGAAGGAAAATAAACGACTTTACGATGAATTTTTTAACCAACCAGAATAACTATGAAACACGTAAATAAAAAACAAATGTTACTCCAATTATGGGAGGAAGTTAAGCAGCTAAATCTTGATGTAGGATTAAAACAGGAAACGCTTGACGATGTTCAATAGGCTATTCAACAAGAACTTAATAACTAACACTTAAATCATGAACCCACTACTATTAATCCCAGCCTATTTTTTGATTCTGTTCCTGGTATTCCGGTTCCTTAAATCCCGAATCCAAAGGCTACCTAAAGCTGAGAAGATGATATTTGAGGATGCTGCGAAAAGAATCGACCGGAATGGCGGTAAGCAGAGGAATATATTGTAATGGAATTGGATCACGGTTCACTATACTCAGGAATCGGAGGGTGGCTTTTATCTGCTCAATGGGCCGGGATCAATAATGTATTCACTTGTGAGATAGATAAGTTTTGTAATAAAGTAATTGATAAGAATTTTCCAGAGATACCAAAGGAGAACAGACACCATGACATCAAAGAAACGGACTTCACACAGTACGCAAGGCGAATTGACATTCTCTCAACCTCAGACCCCTGTCAGCCCTTCAGCTTTGCCGGGAAGCGAGGAGGCACGACAGATGACCGTTTCCTCTGGCCGGAGACTATTAGGGTTATACGAGAAGTTAAACCGCCCTTTGTTGTTTTCGAGAATGTTCCTGGATTCATCAGTATGGCATTCGAGACTGTTGCATCTGACCTGGAGGCAGAAGGATACACAGTCGAATCGTTTATTATTCCAGCTTGCTCCGTTGGGGCGTGGCACAGACGAGACAGATTGTGGATTATCGCCTACTCTAACGAGCAGTATGATGACCTACCAGGATTACGAACAGGCGAAATATCACAGTTCCAAAAGGCCGGAATATTCAAAGATAATGGTTCCGACACCATCAGCGACCCCAAGGGGAGCACATACAGGGGAGAAAGCGGGGGAAGTATCGAAAACAGGGAAAAGCAGGACAAGTGCGAAGGGGGTAAAATACGGAGCAACCCTTCAGACGTATGTAAAGATGTTTCCAACACCAACAGGAAGAGATCACAAAGATACGGGCAATCTGGAGAACGTAGAGGAGAATGCTCTATTGGGGAGAGTAGTAAAACCACCAATAAAGGAAGGCAGCCTGAATCCCGATTGGGTGGAATGGCTGATCGGCTACCCTCCTGGATGGACTACTTTGGAACAGAGCCCGACATCCCAAGAGTTGCAAAAGGAGTAAAAAACAGGGTGAACAGACTTAAATCACTCGGAAACTCCATCGTCCCACAAATAGCTTACATTATCTTTGAAGCAATAAAGGAAGTAAATAGCAACTGAAATTATTTTGATAATGGATAGAAAATTTGTAACTTAAACACCAAACACATGACTTTTGAAAAAGATCGGGGCGTTTCCATCGACAAAGCCTTTAAGAAATTCCACAAAGAGAACAAGGAAGTTTATAAATGGTTCAAAAACTATTTCTATTATTTCAAGGGCAGAGGTAAAAAGCATATCTCCGCGAAACTCATAGCCGAATGCGTAAGGATGGAGCCAACCTTGAAAACCAAGGGCGAATTGTTCAAGTTGGATAATTGTTTTG
>DRHF01000230.1 GCA_011049715.1 Desulfobacterales bacterium | reverse complement strand
CGCTCATGCTTGTTGCGGGCTGAGACATTTTGAACCTTTGTGCCAGTTCCGTCATGGTAAACCCCAATTCACGCGCTGCCCAATGGCATAAAAGGCTTCTGGCTTTAACTCTCGTTGGTTGTTTACCCGGCTGAAAGATCTCCTTGCATGACCGGTCAGAAGCCTGCGCATGACAGTGGAAAGCGGGCAAGGGCCGGTGCGCAGCAAAAGGTGAAAGTGGTTTGGGATCAGGGCCCATGCCCCAGTTAAATGGGCTTCGCATTAAACGGGGTAAACATAGCAGGCTGCTTTCGTTTCAGGTAACAGCGTGCCCAGCCGATCCGGAAAATTAATTCTGTCGGTGTCGTCTTCAAATATTTTTCTCCGTTCGATGCCTCTGACAATGATAAATGATATGCTAGAGGGCGTCCGGAGCCTGTCTGCGTGCGGCACGCACAGGCAGGCATCGATTCGAGCTCTGCGTGGCATAATAATTCAACAACACAGATCAACCTAATAATAAACTTATATTTTTATGGGCGTCCCTCTTTTCACTCCTCCTTTTTTTTGACATGATGGTTTAGAGTTGGCTAGATTTTTTGTACTTTACATTTGTTATCTTAATCTTCATTTTGTAGACGTATTATAATAAAGCGGGACATCCTATGATTTTATGATTTTCTCAACTTAAGACTCAATTTTTGCCGACGGAAGCTTCTCAGATCCTGAATGGCATAAAATCATAGGATGTCCCCATGTTCCTACATCGATGATCACAATGGGGATCTCGCTACCTATGGAAAAGGAGATTTGTTCGCTGCAAAGGCTTATGCCCGGCCATTGATGCCCCAAGGCAAAAACCGATAGAAGCAATTTCATCCTCCCCTTGCATGCATACACCGCCAAGAGGTGGTAACAACTTAAGCGTGGTATTGCAGATCGTTGTTGCTGGTGTAATCGGATAACCGGCAAAAAAATTGCATCCGGCAGCCATGGCCTCCCAGCCGATGGCTTCGTTGCCTTCCATTAATGTAAGTCCCATGTTTTTCCTCGTTTTTAATTAAATTTATGTAAAGATAGGATAAGGTAAAAGCGAATATGACGAACCTCCTCCCGATGCCCATGAATTTTGCAAAAAATTTATTTAATGAGAATCGAGCTCTATCCACCTGCAACAGGCGGATAGAGCACTAGCGTAACATCATTTTTAAGTGGGGTTTCTTTCGTAGCATGGCGTCCATTAATCAACGATACATGAGCATCGGGAGGAATCCCCAATTCTGTAATCGCAACCTCAACCGTCGTCCCCGGTGTAAGCGTCAGCGAAAAGTTTGTCTTATCCTCGGGGGCATACTTTTTCAAGCTACCATATAGCTTAACTTCGATCTTCATGCTTCACGTAGAGTTAGAGAAGACCAAGCTTTTCAAGCAATTCTTTTTTAGGGATACCGTTAGCTGTCCAGTTCTGGGCTTCGTAATACTCGCCCAGCATTTCCTCCAGATGACAAACCAGGCCTTTTGCAGGCCCAGTGGGTGCCGGCTCTTCGGTCAAACGTTTGGGCAAATTGTCGTCTTTTCTCGTAAATCCAGCGTTGACGAGGAACAGGCGTTCGGCATTGATGATCCGTTCCCCGGCCTGCATGAGTTCTTCGAGGGTATAGTCAGCGCCAGTGGCGGCATTCAAGTATTCAAGTATGCCCACTGGTGCTACCCCCAGGTCTTTTGCAGCCAGATTTCTGACAGCAAAGAAGATGCACAAACCCGCTGAATCGATGATGGCGGAAAGATCCTGATAGGCCTTGGTAACCTTTGCTTTTCCCTCCCACTGGTGCGGATCCATGGCTTCGGGTACGCCGAATAGCTCGAAGTAGGCCGGATCACCGCGCATGTGGGAGCCGCCGATGGGCGAGGTGGCATAAGCCAGACCCATGGCCTGGGCACCGCGGGGTTCATAGCCGGGAAACTCCTGTTTTTTTGATACTGGTGCCAGCTCCGGATGCCCGTAGCGGTCGGCCAGACGATAGCTGCCTTCGGCCAACCGGCCGCCGAATCCTTTCCGGTATCCGGTCATCCGGGTCAGTTCCACGAGAGCTTCTCCATCTCCCCATGCCAAAGGCCGACCGATCTCTTTTTCCGACAGGTATCCCCGATCCACCAGTTCCATGGCGCAGGCCACGGTGGCACCCATGGTGATGGTATCCAGCCCCAGTTCATTGCAAAGGTAATTGGCTTTGGTGATAGCCGCCAGGTTGCCGATCATGCAATTTGACCCCATCGCATAGATGGTTTCATATTCCGGACCTTCCCCCTCGCCGGCAAATTCCGTGTCTTGGACCCGGGTTACTCGGCCACACTTGATGGGACAGGAAAAACAACCCTTGTTTTTGATTAGAAAGGACTCTGTTAATTTTTCTCCATGAATCTGCTCCCATCCGTCGAATGTGCCTTGCTGCCAGTTTTTTGTGGGAAGTACGCCATAGTTTTGCGTGGCTACAACGACGCCGGCCGTCCCGTTGATAGTTAATCCAAGGGGTATTTTTTTGTTCTGTTCTTTAAAACGGTTTAGAATTTTGCTGTTGAAACTTTTAAACCTTTGTCTGTCGGCGAGCGCTATCTTGGTCGTTCCCCGAACGGCGACTGCCTTGAGATTTTTGCTGCCCATGACAGCACCCACGCCGGACCGGCCCGCAGCGCGATCCCTGTCGTTCATGATGGCGGCAAACAGCACCTGCTTTTCACCGGCGGGGCCGATACAGGCCACCCTGGTTTTTGAGCCCATTCGGTCCTGAATCAGGTTCGTGGTTTCATGGGTTGTCTTGCCCCATACATCCTGGGCGCTGTGAAGTGCCGCTTTTCCGTTATCAATTGAAAGGTAAACCGGTTTCTCCGCGCGTCCGGTGAATATGATGGCGTCAAAACCGCTTCGCTTGAGTTCAGTGGGAAAGAAGCCACCCGAATTGGAGCAGGTAATGGCACCTGTGAGCGGTGACTTGCACATGACCATGTATCGGGCGCCGGTTGGGGCGCCTGTTCCGGTAAGCGGCCCAGTGGCCATGACAAGGATGTTTTCCGGTGACAGTGGATCGCATTTGGGGTCAACCCATTGAGTTAAGTAATAGATACCCAGACCCCGTCCACCAATATAGGCCTTGGCAATTTCAGGATCCAAATCTTTTTCGGCTATTTTTTCTTCTGTTAGATCGACGCAAAGAACTTTTCCTTTCCAGCCATACATGGCGGTACTCCTTTCTGAATATGCGGTTGTCTCTGCCGGTTACAAAAAAATAAATCTGTAAACCATAAAAAGATGATCTGTCGGCACTCCAATATGATTTGCAGCTTCCTTAATTGAAAAAAAAATATTCGATGCCCAAGGGTCTTATATTAAAATGTTTGTACAGATCCACGGAGCGCCGGGATCTTTTATCTCGCATTTAATTATTTTTGTATGTTTGCTAAGCATTCTGTTGTGATGCAACAGAAGGCTAAAGCGTGGAATATGCATCGTTCAGTAGCGTCACTCGCGATCGGCCGATGGGTGTATAATTTTTCAGCTTTGACCAGGTTGTCCATAATAATACTCGTAATGTGATCTGCGCCGATGAAGGCCAATTTTTTTTATCGAAAGCCATTAAGACCTCCTTAAAGAGAAATGAATCAGTGCAGACTTCCGCAAGCCCCCTTCGGTCTAAGCTCAGGGCCGAAGACAGTCGAGCTTTGGCAGCGCCTACTTCCTGTTTAGTGACATCATATCCTGTTCAAGCAATTTTCGGAACCTACCCTCTAATTTGGGACTAGGATGAAATCCCAATTCTTTGAGGTTGGCGGTGACATCTATGGGTAAGGCCGCATCTCCCACTTTTTGATTGAGGATTCCGCCCATAACAACCGGAACATCTACCTTTTGCCTGTCTAACTCAGTCTTCAGACGGGTGTACGCCTCATATTACGTTCCAAACTCGGGAAAATGACGGTTGATGAAAAATGTCCAGAAATGCTCCCAGCGATTGCTCAAGATGAGAGATCGAAGTGTAAGAACAGCCTGGCCGCCATTAATGGTCCATCGCATGCCTG
>DRHF01000229.1 GCA_011049715.1 Desulfobacterales bacterium | reverse complement strand
TCGAGTTGATCGTGGAGTGATTCATGTGGGTGATGATGTAGAGATTGTTGGGATTCAGGAGACGATCAAGACGGTATGTACGGGAGTGGAGATGTTCAGGAAGCTATTGGATGAGGGTCGTGCGGGGGACAATGTTGGGTTGTTATTGCGTGGGACGAAGCGTGAGGATGTTGAGCGTGGGCAGGTGGTTGCGATACCGGGTTCTATAACGCCCCACACGCAGTTTGAGGCTGAGGTATATATATTGAGCAAGGAGGAGGGTGGTCGTCATACGCCGTTTTTCAGTGGGTATCGGCCGCAGTTTTATTTTCGTACGACGGATGTTACCGGGATATTGACGTTGCCCGAGGGTGTAGAGATGGTGATGCCTGGGGATAATGTAACGATTTCGGGTCAGTTGATAACCCCGATAGCGATGGAAAAAGAACTCAGATTTGCGATCAGGGAAGGTGGCCGAACCGTCGGCGCTGGAGTCGTCAGTAATATACTCGAATAAGAAGAGGCCAACAAGTGAGAATAATTGTTACTCTGGCGTGCAGTGAGTGTAAGAGAAGAAATTACACCACAACAAAAAATAAGCGGACAACACCGGATAAACTGGAATTTTCAAAATATTGCCGATTTTGTAGAAAGCATACGCCGCATAAAGAGATAAAATAAGTTGGAGCCGTAAATTTTCAACTCGATGAGTGGCGATAGTATTGATAAATCATCAATCTCATATGCAGGCCAGTAGCTCTAACGGCAGAGCGCCGGACTCCAAATCCGGATGCTGGGGGTTCGAATCCCTCCTGGCCTGCCACATTTTTTTTGAGGAGCTCAGGGTTTGAAGTTTCAGGAAAATGCCATCGCTCTCATTATGCTTCAACCTTAGAGCTTTAGACGCTATAGAGGGAAAATGGGCCGGTTACAGAGAAAAAAGAGTTCAAGCAAAAAGAAAAAGAAAAAAACAAGCCTTGAATTGGCATCACAACCTCAAGGAGCAAATGAGGTAGTTTCAAGGAAAACGGCGCTATTTGACAAAAGTTCAATAAATGGGGCCAAGAAAACGATTCCCGTTCAAAAACCGACGGGAATTGTCAAAAAGGTTATACCCGAAAACAAAGTCGGCAGCATCCTGGATAAAGGGATACAGTTTCTGAGAGAAGTAAAGGTGGAACTAAAAAAAGTAACCTGGCCATCTCGAAAACAGACAATGGGGTCCACAGCAGTGGTGATTATTCTTGTCATCATTATTTCATTTTATCTTGGTGTGGTGGATCTCGGTTTATCCGGTCTGATCCGTGTTGTTCTAAAATAAGTGAGGATATGCAACCCGTGGCACTAAAATGGTATATCGTCCACGTCTATTCAGGATTTGAGAGCAAAGTCAAGACCTCTCTGGAGGACCGTATCGCCTCTTCTCCTCATCCGGAGAGGTTCGGGGAAGTTCTTGTTCCGACCGAGCAGATAGTTGAACTCGTGAAAGGAAAAAGAAAAACATCAGCCCGGAAATTTTATCCTGGGTATATACTCGTTCGGATGGAACTTAACGACGAAACCTGGCATATCGTAAATAATACCGCTAAGGTAACCGGATTTTTAGGGGGAAGGGAGAAACCAACGCCCATCTCGGACGAAGAGGCAGAACAAATTTTAACCCGGATGGAAACTGGAAAACTCAAGCCAAAGCCAAAGTACTTTTTTGAAGCAGGGGATGAGATTCGTGTAATAGATGGACCTTTTACAAATTTTAACGGCACAGTCGAAGAAGCAAATCAGGAAAAAGGAAAAATAAAAGTACTGGTGAGTATTTTTGGTCGGTCAACACCTGTTGAATTGGAATTCGTTCAGGTAGCAAAGCTTTGAAAATAATAGGTCGATCATTAGTGAAAGACCTCAGTAGCGAGCCAGGGAGCAAAAGAAAAAATGGCAAAAAAGATTATTGCTCAAATAAAATTACAAGTTGAAGCAGGAAAGGCAAACCCATCCCCACCAATTGGTCCTGCACTGGGGCAGCATGGCGTCAACATAATGGATTTTTGTAAAACGTTTAATGCGAGAACGTCGAAAGAAGAAGGAATGATCATTCCTGTCATAATAACTGTTTATCAAGATAGATCTTTTACGTTTATAACAAAAACACCGCCCGCTGCCATTCTTTTGAAAAAAGCAGCTAAAATTGCAAAGGGGGCGGCTGACCCAAAACGCGACATAGTGGGGAAAGTGACAAAAGCACAGGTTGAAGAGATTGTGAGAATTAAAAAGGCTGATCTAAATGCGGATGATTTGGATGCGGCCCGCAGGATAATAGAAGGTACAGCCAGAAGTATGGGCATTGAGGTTGTTTAGGATTAGGATTAAGAAGGAGTGAAGGGGTAAAGATGTCAAAGCGGGGGAAAAAGTATTTAGAATCGAGTAAAAAACTATTTTCCAAAACAAAGCGTAATTTTACCGAAGCGATCCAGATGGCAATCGACTCCTCGTACGCGAAGTTTGATGAAACCATAGATGTTGCCGTTCGCCTTGCCGTCGATCCCAGACACGCGGATCAGATGGTTAGAGGAACAGTCATTTTGCCGAATGGACTGGGTAAAGAAGTGAAGGTGGTTGTATTTGCTAAGGGGGAGAAGGAAAAGGAAGCCCTCGATGCAGGTGCAGATTTCGCTGGGAATGACGATCTCATAGAAAAAATTAAGGGTGGATGGTTTGGTTTCGATAAAGCCGTTGCAACGCCTGATGTGATGGGCTCCGTTGGAAAAATTGGAAAGTTGCTCGGACCGAGGGGGCTCATGCCGAACGCAAAAACAGGTACGGTTACTTTTGATATCGCAAAGGCCGTAAATGAGCTCAAGGCAGGAAAGATCGATTTCAGGGTTGAAAAAGCAGGAATTATTCATGCACCGATGGGTAAAGTTTCTTTTGGAATCGAGCGGATAACCCAGAATCTAGCGGCCTTTTTGGAAACCATTTTACGACTCAAACCCGCTTCAAGCAAAGGAACCTACCTGAAAAGTATCGCCATATCAACGACAATGGGACCTGGGATTAAGATAGATGCAGCTTCTGTGAAAGATCTGATCAAATAGGAATATATTGAGACTACAGTTTTCATTTTCATTTTATCGATGTGCTCTTACTGGACACAGCGCTTCTTCAATCAAAGGAAATCCGTGCGGTTGTGAGTAGAAACAACCATTTTGTGTTTGACCGTTATTTCATATATAGGCAGTCAAAATCGATAGGCATAAATGGCCTCCGGCCTTTTTGGAATAGGAAAGGAGATATGATTGATTCGTGAAAACTAGCGAAAAGAAAAAAATTATCGAAGATCTCCATGAGAAGCTTTCAAGGGCAAAAGTTGTTATCCTTACCGATTACAAGGGCCTTGATGTTTCCGCCATTAATGATTTACGTCGGAATCTCAGGGCGGCCGGAATTGAATACCAGGTCGTCAAGAATACGCTTCTCATCAGGGCTTCTGAAGATACCGATGCCGCACTCATCAAGGAAACTTTTAAAGGCCCGAATGCTGTCGCGTTGAGTTTTGATGACCCCGTTGCACCAGCAAAGGTGTTGATCAAGTTCGCCGAGGAGAATAAAAATCTAGAAATTAAGAAAGGGGTTATGGACGGTAAGGTGCTTGACTTAAATCGCATTCAGATGCTTTCGGTTCTACCTTCTCGTGAATTGTTATTGAGTCAGGTTCTTTCCGCTATGAATGGTGTGTCAAGCGCATTCGTAAGGGCGCTCAGCAATGTATTGGAGCGGTTTTTAATTGTTCTCCAGGCTATAAAAGAGCAGAAAGAGGATGCCTAGCCGATGGTATCAGCACAAAGCCAACTCGAAAATTGTTTCAACAGGGCGAGTCTTTAACTAATATTGGAGGAATTATAAAATGGCAAAAATAAGTAAAGATGATGTAATTGATTTTATAGCAAACATGTCGGTACTTGAGTTGTCCGAACTTGTGAAGGAGATGGAAGAAAAATTTGGTGTTTCTGCGGCTGCTCCGGTTGCCATGATGTCGGCAGCCCCTGCTGGATCTGCCGCCGATGATGCAGCCGAAGAGAAGACGGAGTTTGATGTTATCCTGATAGGCCCTGGGGATAAGAAAATTCAGGTCATCAAGGAAGTAAGAGTAATTACCGGGCTAGGGCTCAAAGATGCCAAAGCCTTGGTCGACGAAGCCCCGAAACCTGTAAAAGAAGGTGTTTCTAAGGATGAAGCAGAAACATTAAAGAAACAGCTTGAAGAAACCGGCGCTCAGGTGGAGTTAAAATAATATGGTTTGCGGATCTCATACGACTTTTTCATATCTTCTAACCCATGATAGTCGGAGATGCCATGTCGGAAAGTCCATTGGCAAATAATAGATTAAGAAAAAATTTTGGTAAGAAACGAAAGATCGTTGAGATTCCAGACCTCATCGGGGTGCAACGGGAATCCTTCAAACGGTTTTTGCAAACGGATGTCTTGCCGGAGAAACGTGAAGACATCGGCCTTCAGGCCGTATTCAAGTCGGTATTTCCGATAAAAGATTTTACCGGAAGTGCCTCTCTTGAGTTTGTCTCATATAGATTCGCTAAGGTGAAACACAGCGTCGAGGAGTGTGTTCACAGAGGAATGACCTATGAGATACCGCTTCGTATCACAGTGAGATTAGTCGTATATAACATTGAAAAGGATACCGGTGTTTCAACTATTCGCGATATTAAAGAACAGGAAATCTATTTTGGAACCATTCCACTGATGACCGATAACGGCACATTTATCATCAATGGCACCGAGCGGGTAGTGGTGAGCCAACTCCATCGATCGTCCGGGGTGTTTTTCGACCATGACAAAGGCAAGACACATTCAAGCAATAAAGTGATCTATACGTCGAGAATCATTCCGGTTCGTGGTTCATGGATCGATATGGAAATCGATCATAAAGATATCGTATATATTCGAATTGATCGACGACGAAAATTTCCTGTCACGGTTCTTTTCAAAGCATTTGGATACTCGGCCGAGGATTTACTATCGTATTTCTATAAAACCGAAAAAATTATTGCTCGGGACAGGCGTTTCTTCAAAGAATTCAGAGCGGACTTGTTGAAAGGAGAGCGTGCCAGTCGTGATGTCAAAGACATGGAGACCGGTGATATAATTGTTAAAAAGGGACGAATGTTCACACAGCGGGCGATTAAACACCTCGAGTCAGTCCGTACAGAAACGATCCCAATTCATCCGGAAGAGATCTTTGACCGGGCATTTGCATCCGCAATTGTCCATCCTGATACCGGGGAAGTCATCATAAAATCAAATGATGTTGTCGATGAAGAGTCGCTTTCGGAGCTCAAAGATGCCGGTATCAACGAATTTGAACTACTGGTCATCGGTGGGACGTCAAGCTCCGATTCCATACGCAAGACACTGTTACTGAATACGGTTCAGACACGGGAAGAAGCGCTTGTTGAGATTTATCGGAGGCTTCGACCAGGGAATCCAGCAACACCTGAAGTTGCCCAGGAATTTGTTGATCACCTCTTTTTCAAGTCTTCTTATTATGATCTTTCGGGCGTAGGTCGTATGAAAATTAATCATCGGCTGGGTATCGAAGCTTCTCCCCACCTGCGAATCCTCAGAAAAGAGGATATTCTCTTAACTGTAAAAACCATGGTTGGGCTAAGGGATACACAAGGGGTTGTCGACGATATTGATCATCTGGGAAACCGGAGGGTGCGTGCAGTTGGTGAGCTTCTTGAGAACCAGTATCGTATTGGATTGGTACGCATGGAGCGGGCAATAAAAGAACGGATGAGTTTGCAGGAAGTCGATGCCCTTATGCCCCATGATCTGGTTAACTCAAAACCGGTTTCAGCTGTCGTCAAGGAATTTTTTGGAACCAGCCAACTCAGCCAATTCATGGACCAGACAAATCCACTTTCCGAAACAACCCATAAACGGCGCCTGAGCGCCCTCGGCCCCGGTGGCCTTACGCGTGAACGTGCCGGGTTTGAGGTCAGGGATGTACATCCTTCCCACTATGGACGGATTTGCCCCATTGAGACACCGGAAGGACCCAACATTGGTTTGATTGTTTCACTAAGCACATATGCACGGGTTAATGATTATGGCTTTATTGAAACGCCTTACAGCATTGTTAAAGATGCTGTTGTTACCAATGAAGTCGGATTTCTGAGCGCGTTCGAAGAAAAAGAATATCCTATTGCCCAGGCCAGTGCGCCGGTTGACGAAAATGGAAAGTATGTCAATCCACTCGTGACATCTCGCGTAGACGGCGAATTCATGATGGTAAAGCGAGAGGATATCGAATTGATGGACGTTTCACCCAACCAACTGGTAAGTGTTTCCGCATCCCTTATCCCCTTTTTGGAAAACGATGACGCGAACCGGGCTTTGATGGGATCAAATATGCAGCGCCAGGCAGTTCCGTTGATAACAAATCAGGCGCCTTTGGTCGGTACGGGTATTGAAGGTGTGGTGGCGAAAGATTCCGGCGTTACCATCGTTTCGGATCGGGATGCTATTGTGCAATACGTGGATGCCTCTCGTATCGTTCTCAGACACGGTTCTTTGAACCCGGAGAAAAATGCCGACGTAAAAAATGTGACAATTTTCAATCTTTCAAAATTTGCTCGTTCCAATCAGAATACCTGTTTCAATCATCGGCCCATTGTCAGGAAAGGTCAGCGGGTAAAGGCCGGCGAAATAATAGCAGATGGTCCTGCCACCGACAAAGGAGAACTGGCCCTTGGTAAAAATGTTACGGTAGCGTTTATGCCTTGGGGGGGGTATAATTTTGAGGATTCGATTCTCGTAAACGAAAGACTCGTCAGGGATGGTGTATTTACCTCAGTTCATATCGAGGAATTTGAAATTGTTGCCCGGGATACCAAACTTGGAAAAGAAGATATTACGAGGGATATTCCGAATGTTGGAGATGAGGCCTTAAGAAACCTTGATGGAAGTGGGATCATACGGATTGGGGCCGAGGTCGGCCAAGGTGATATTCTCGTAGGAAAAATAACGCCGAAAGGTGAAACACAACTTTCACCGGAAGAAAAACTTTTACGTGCAATTTTCGGGGAAAAAGCCGGAGATGTCAAGGATACCTCTTTGCGTGTGCCACCGGGTGTCAGCGGGATCGTCATTGACGCTAAAGTATTTTCGAGGCGAGGTGTAGAAAAAGATGATCGCGCCCGTTTGATCGAAGATGATGAGATTGCCGCGTTGGAGAAAGACAGAGATGATACGCTTCGGGTAATCGGAGATGTTGTTCGTTCTCAGATTGAAAAGCTGTTGGTAGGCAAGAAACCCGTCGTACCTTTGAAAAAAGGGAAAAAAGTTCTGATTGAAAAGGGGGGCAGGATTGATTCCAAGATACTTACAAATATACCGCTTGCCCATCTGGAAGGCATCGTGTTCAGCAATTCAAAACTGACGGAACAAGTTCACGGAATCCTTGAGCAATACAGAGAACAATGTGAAATTTGTCGAAGGGCCTTTGAGGAACAAAGGAGCCGATTCGAAATAGGAGATGATCTCCCCCCCGGTGTGATCAAAATGGTCAAAATCTATGTTGCCATGAAACGCAAGCTCTCTGTTGGTGACAAAATGGCTGGTAGACATGGCAATAAGGGGGTTGTTTCAAGAATACTTCCACAAGAAGATATGCCCTATTTTGAGGAAGGAGACGCGGTGGATATGGCCCTCAACCCGTTGGGCGTCCCTTCTCGGATGAATGTGGGTCAGATCCTGGAAATTCATTTAGGTTGTGCGGCAAAAGGCCTAGGTGATCAACTCAACCGGTTACTAGAAGAAAAAAAGCACAAGGAATTGAGAGAAAAAATCAAACGGATTTTTTCTGATGGCCCGGTATATGACATGATCGATGGCCTGAATGAACATGAATTAAGAAATTTTGTGGGGAACTACAAACACGGAGTTCACATGGCCACACCGGTTTTTGATGGTGCGGAAGAGGGAGAAATTAAAGATTTGCTTGTTGAGGCGGGACTTTCGTCCTCTGGCCAGACCACATTGTACGACGGACGAAGCGGTGAACCGTTTAGCGAAAAAATTACGGTTGGCACCATGTACATCTTGAAACTTCATCACCTTGTGGATGATAAAATTCATGCTCGATCTATTGGCCCCTATTCACTTGTAACCCAACAACCATTAGGAGGCAAAGCCCAATTTGGCGGACAGCGTTTGGGTGAAATGGAAGTTTGGGCAATGGAAGCTTATGGGGCCGCGCATGCCCTGCAAGAATTCTTAACCGTGAAATCGGATGACATGGCGGGAAGAACACGGATGTATGAAAAGATTGTAAAAGGCCAAAATTTGCTCGAGCCCGGTATTCCCGAGTCGTTTAAGGTGCTGACAAAGGAACTGCAGAGTCTGGGTTTGAATGTAACCCTTAAGGAAACGGAAGGGAACAATTAGGGTCTAAATATGGAAACACTATACGATTTTTTTGCGAAACCTAAGGATCCAAGACTTTATTCTAGTGTACGGGTTGCTCTGGCATCACCGGAGCAGATTCGAAAGTGGTCCCATGGGGAGATAAAGAAGCCGGAGACAATTAATTACCGGACATTCAAGCCGGAACGTGACGGGCTTTTCTGTGCTAAGATCTTCGGCCCCACCAAAGATTACGAGTGCAATTGCGGAAAATACAAACGGATGAAGCATCGAGGGATCATTTGTGAAAAATGTGGGGTCGAGGTGATTCAGTCAAAGGTGCGAAGGGAACGAATGGGCCACATTGAACTGGCAACTCCGGTGGCGCATATATGGTTTTTGAAAAGCCTTCCAAGCAAGATTGGAAACCTGTTGGATCTGACACTGAAAAATATGGAAAAGGTTTTTTACTTTGACAGTTACATTGTGATCGATCCAAAGGATACGGACTTGAGTCGAGGCCAGCTTTTGTCGGAAGATAAATATCGTGAAGCGCGTGAGACTTATGGGGAGAAGTTTGAAGCAGGCATTGGAGCCGAGGCGGTTAAACGACTATTGGAAAATATCGACCTCGATTCTTTATATAAAAAATTAAGAGCTGACATTCTTGCTACAAAGTCTGTTGCAAAGCGACAGAAACTGGCCAAACAGCTTAGAATCACCGATGCATTCAGACGCAGTGGCGTAAATCCCGTCTGGATGATCATGAATGTTATCCCCGTACTTCCCCCTGACTTACGGCCTCTTGTTCCGCTCGAAGGAGGAAGATTTGCCACATCAGATCTCAATGATTTGTATCGCAGGGTCATTAATCGCAACAATCGTTTGAAACGACTTATCGATCTTAAAGCACCTGAAATTATTGTTCGGAATGAAAAGAGGATGCTCCAAGAGTCGGTTGATGTTCTTTTTGATAACGGCCGACACGGTAGAGTCATCACGGGGGCAAACAAACGACCCTTGAAATCATTAAGCGATACCTTAAAGGGGAAACAGGGGCGTTTCCGTCAAAACCTTTTAGGCAAACGGGTTGACTACTCAGGCCGGACAGTTATCACCATCGGCCCTGATCTTAGATTACACCAGTGTGGTCTGCCCAAGAAGATGGCCCTCGAACTGTTTAAGCCTTTTGTATATTATCGGCTCGAACGAAAGGGTCTTGTTTCAACGGTAAAAAGCGCAAAGAAGATGGTGGAACGGGAAATTCCAGAAGTATGGGATACATTGGATGAGGTGGTCAAGGAATATCCGATCCTTCTTAATCGTGCCCCTACACTCCACCGCTTGGGCATCCAGGCATTTGAACCGATCCTTATCGAGGGAAAGGCGATTCAGTTGCACCCGCTTGTCTGTACGGCATTCAATGCTGATTTTGACGGTGACCAGATGGCCGTTCATATCCCCCTGTCAGTCGAAGCGCAAATAGAGGCCCGTGTATTGATACTCTCGAGCAACAACATCCTTTCACCGGCCAGCGGATCACCCATCATTATTCCCACTCAGGATATTGTTCTGGGTATATATTACATGACAAGGGGGGTTGAAGGTTGCAGAGGTGAGGGAAAAATATTTTCGAGACCAGAAGAAGTCCGATCTGCTTATGACGCTAATGCCATCGATCTGCATGCCAGAATTATCGTTCGCATGGACGGGCAGAAGGTCGATACCACGGTAGGACGGATCCTCCTCTGGGAGGTCGTACCTCAAAATAGCATTATGAAGATGCGTCATATGGAGTTTACAGATAAAGACAAAGCCGAGGCGGTTCATGAAAAAATTAAAACCGGGGCTACATTCACGGAAATGCTGCAGGAATATTCCGAAAGCACGGGTGCGGCAGGCGATGGGATTTCAGATCTTTTGGGGCAACAGGAATTCCAGCGAATATTTAATGTGAAGGAATCAGATGCTGAAATGGTCTTCAATCTTGAACCCGATGGGCTAAGTCCCGTCATCTTTGTCGATAAATCATTTCATGTTTTTGAAGTCGTTGAGAAGCGGCCAGAAATACCGTTTGACGCGGTAAACCATGTCATGGACAAAAAGAGGCTCCGGGAGCTAGTAGACTATGCATACCGGAATCTGGGCTCGAAGGCTACCGTTATCCTGTCGGATAGGCTGAAAGATATTGGATATAGATACGCCACAGCAGCCGGGCTTTCCATCTCGATCGACGCCATGATTATCCCTTCCCGGAAGAAGGACATTCTCAAAGAGGCGGAAAACCGGGTGGAGGGGATCGACAGACAGTATACCGAAGGACTGATTACGCAGGGTGAAAAATATAATAAGGTTGTCGATATATGGGCAAAGGCTACAGATGATGTAGCCAACGAGATGATGGAATCCATGAAGATGGTTTCCAAGCTAGATAAGAGAGGAAAGACGGTTTTTGTGGAGAGTTTTAATCCCATTTACATGATGGCTGATTCGGGTGCAAGGGGTAGTAAGGATCAGATGCGACAGCTGGCAGGCATGCGGGGTCTGATGGCCAAGCCATCCGGCGAGATCATTGAAACTCCGATTACGGCAAATTTCAGAGAGGGGCTATCCGTACTGCAATATTTCATCTCTACCCATGGCGCCAGAAAAGGTCTAGCAGACACCGCTTTAAAAACAGCGAATTCAGGATATCTGACCAGAAGACTTGCGGATGTTGCACAAGACTGTGCTGTAACAGAAGAAGACTGCGGAACCATGATGGGGGTAGAAGTTGAACCCCTTTTGGAGGGCGGCGAAATCATCCAGAGATTGAGCGAACGAATTCTGGGACGGGTGACAGTTGAAAACATTCTTGACCCTTTCACAGATGAAGTACTTGTCAAATCAGGGGAGATGCTCGATGAGGCGGCGGTTAAAAAAGTCGAAGATGCCGGTTTGACAAAGACAAAGATAAGATCTGCCCTTACTTGTAAAACCAGGTACGGGATTTGTGCAAAGTGTTACGGCCGGGATCTTTCCCATGGCGGAACGGTTGAAATCGGTCAGGCAGTCGGTATTTTGGCTGCCCAATCCATTGGCGAGCCCGGGACCCAATTAACCATGCGTACCTTTCATATCGGTGGGACGGCAAGCCGCAGGGTGGAACAGGCGGATATCAAAGCACGGGTTGATGGGGTTGTTAAATTTATTGATATTCATGGGGTGAAGAATGCCGAAAATAAATTTGTGGTCATGAATCGACGCGGCGGTGAGTTTGCTATTGCAGGTGACGCCGGACGAGAAAGAGAACGATTCCCGATTATTTACGGCGCCCATATTGTGGTTACAGACGGACAAAAAGTGAAAACCGGAGACCTTCTTGCAACTTGGGACCCCTTTACCACACCGATTATTACAGAGGTTGGTGGAACCGTGAAGTTCGGGGATATCGTTTTGGGAAAGACTTTTCAAGAAAAGGTGGACCCCGTAACCGGTAAATCAAGCCGAACAATCATGGAATCCACAAGTACCGAGGTACGCCCCAGAATTTCGATCAAGGATGAGACTGGTAAAACGGCAAAACTACCCGGTGTGTCCGCAATGGCACGCTATATTCTGCCCATAAGTGCCATTTTACTGGTGGAAGAAGGGGACAATGTTAAGCCGGGCGATGTAATTGCCAAACTGCCAAGAGCTACGACAAAAACAAAAGATATTACCGGAGGGCTCCCAAGGGTTGCTGAACTTTTTGAAGTGAGAAGGCCGAAAGAAACAGCGGTGTTGAGTCAAATTGATGGATACGTTTCGATTTCCAAAGATCTGAAAAAAGGGAAACAGAAGGTCACCGTTGTTCCGGTCGATGCTGGGGAGAATAAGGAATATCTGATTCCACGGGGAAAACACATCAATGTTTACGAGGGTGATTATGTACGGGCGGGCGAACCGCTCATCGGTGGATCAGCTATTCCCCAGGATATTTTGAATATTAAGGGCGAAGCCGCCCTGTCCCGGTATCTTGTCGATGAAGTCCAGGAGGTCTATCGGTTGCAGGGGGTTCGAATAAATGACAAGCACATCGAAATCATTGTCCGGCAAATGATGAAACGTGTCAAGGTGGTTGATGCGGGCAGTACAGATTTGATTGTTGAAGAGCAGGTAGACAGAAACCGTTTTGAAGAAGTGAACAAAGAAGCGATGGCAAAAGGTGGAAAGCCCGCGATTGCCGAACCACTTATACTGGGAGTTACCAAAGCATCTCTCAGCACGGAAAGCTTTATTTCAGCTGCCTCATTCCAGGAAACGACAAAAGTCCTCACAGATGCCAGCATCGCCGGGACGGAAGATTATTTGAGAGGTCTTAAAGAAAATGTTATTATGGGAAGAATCATACCGGCGGGTACCGGCATTCCGGCTTATAAAGATGTTTCCGTAAGTTTGGGATAGAGTCGATGAACCAAGGATACTGTTAATGGGAAAATTCCACTATAATTGTGTTTGGGAATCGATTATTGTTGCAATAAATGCTTGACAAAAAGTTGCTACAAAGATATTTTAACCGATTTATTCCAGCTGAGATTATTTTTTCATATGTTTTTCAAAATGATATTAAGGTGATAAGATGCCTACCATTAATCAATTGGTGAGGAGCGGCAGGAAGCGGATTAAAAAGAAGACCACCACGCCGGCATTAAAAGGGGCGCCCCAAAAGAGAGGAGTGTGTACCCGTGTTTATACCTCTACACCCAAGAAACCCAACTCTGCACTGCGGAAGGTCGCACGGGTCAGACTGACCAGCGGAATTGAAGTTACAGCATATATCCCGGGTATGGGACACAACCTGCAAGAACATTCAATTGTTTTGGTTCGTGGAGGTCGGGTAAAGGATTTACCCGGTGTCAGATACCATATCGTAAGGGGGACTTTGGATACGCTTGGTGTGGAGGATCGAAAACAAGGCAGGTCAAAATATGGCGCAAAGAAACCCAAGTAGTAAGTTGCCGATCAACTTGAAAAATAAATGTATGAAACAATAAAATGAATATCACCCTTTCGAAACGAAATGAAAAATGGAGTAACTCATGCCGAGAAGAAGGGAAGTCCCTGAACGGATAAATATACCCGATGCCAAATACGAGAGTAAGTTGGTATCACAGTTTATCAAATCTTTAATGCGGGATGGTAAAAAGAGTGTTGCTGAATCAATCATGTATGATGCATTTGACATCATAGAGAATAATACTAATGAATCTTCCCTCAAAATTTTTGAACGGGCGGTTGAGAATGTAAAACCGCTTATTGAGGTGAAATCGCGACGGGTGGGTGGATCTACCTATCAGGTTCCAACAGAAATACGATTTTCACGCCGAACGGCGCTAGGAATTCGATGGATTATCGGTTTTGCGAAAAATCGCTCTGAAAAAGGAATGTTTCGCAAACTGGCGGGGGAGCTTTTGGATGCAGCCAATCAGAGAGGCGCATCGGTAAAGAAAAGGGAAGATACGCATAAGATGGCCGATGCAAACAAAGCATTTGCCCACTATCGGTGGTAGAATGGTGTACAAATGCATAAAACAGACAATAAAAAGGCAATGCAGGATTCGGAGACAAATGGGTATGAACAATGTTCCTCTATGCTCCCATTGAATAGGAGGATTTGGTATGGCGAAGCAGAAGTTTAAGCGGACGAAGCCGCATGTGAATGTAGGTACGATTGGTCATATTGATCATGGTAAGACGACGTTGACGGCGGCGATAACGAAGCATATGGCGTTGAAGGGTTTGGCGGATTATGTACCGTTTGATGCGATAGACAAGGCGCCTGAGGAGAAGGCGCGTGGGATAACGATAGCGACGGCGCATGTTGAGTATGAGACGGCCAATCGTCATTATGCACATGTGGACTGTCCGGGTCATGCGGATTACATAAAGAACATGATAACGGGTGCGGCCCAGATGGATGGGGCGATACTGGTAGTGGGGGCGGATGATGGTCCGATGCCTCAGACGCGGGAGCACATATTATTAGCGCGTCAGGTGGGAGTTCCACGGATAGTGGTATTTTTGAACAAGACGGATATGGTGGATGATGAGGAGTTGGTGGAGTTGGT
>DRHF01000228.1 GCA_011049715.1 Desulfobacterales bacterium | reverse complement strand
GGGAGAAAAAAATGGGAATTATAGAAACGATTAAATCATTTCTGGCCATGAAGCCGGAAAATACAGAAAAGGAGAAAATCATGTCAGAAGAAAAAAAAATGACAGCGGAAGAGGCAGATCAATACATGGAAGATCATATGCTCTTCACCCCACGGATGTTCAAGGTGATCAACCAGCTCCACCCCATAGCGGGTAAGACCTTTGCAGATTTTTATGAATCGATTTGGGGGGATGGCGCACTTTCGAGGAAAATCAAGGAATTGATCTTCATGGCCGGAGGTGTTGCATACATGTCACCAAGGTGCATCATCCATGTCCTTCCGGCTGTGAAGGCAGGTGCGACAGTTGGTGAGGTTTTTGAGGCCGCAGCAGTTGGTATGATGTTGGCCGGCTTCGTACCAAACGGTCCGGGGATCCCCTATGCATTTGAGTATGCCGCCAAGTGTGTTGACCTGGCACAAAAAATTCAGGCAGGCGAGGATTGGGAGTACATGCCACCGACGAAGTTTAACAAAGGTGTATTTTAAGGCTTTCCAAGTTTAAGCCTTAAGCGGTCTTAAGCGTCTTGATCTTCAAGATGCCATAAAACCGGATCGGGATTTTAAATTAGATGCAGGTCACACGGCCTGCATCTAATTTACCCAAGTTTCGCGCTAGGGCAGCCCTATTGGGCTGCTTTTTACGATAAGGCAGCATATGACAACAATTGAAAGCCTCAATTCGGAAGAATCAAAAGAAACACATGTTGAAAAGCAGTTTATTGTAACGTGTACTTCGGGGTTTGATAAAATTGCGAATGCACGTTCTGCCCTGATGTTCGCTTCGTTGGCCGCGGCAGCTGATTTCAAGACCATCCTCTTTTGTATCCAGAACGCCGTTGATGTAATGGTTAAAGGCGCTATTGAAAAAAATGAAACACCGGTGCCCGGCATTCCTACCCTTGCCCAGAGACTCTCAGAAGCATTGGAGATGGGCGTTGAGATTCAGTGTTGCACTCAGACGATGGCCAATAAAAAGATAACGGCAGAGGACCTGATTCCCCAGGTAAAGCTGGCAGGAGCCATGAACTTAATTGATCTTACAACCAAAGCGGACGGCACGCTCTGTTTTTAAAAATTCTTAAACCTTTAGGGTTCGCGCAAAAATAACTTCACATTTTAGCATCTTAGCTTCAGCCCATTTTTGACCGATGCCTCACTCGCAAAATCCTCGAAATAGCTCGCCATCCCTGTGGTTTTACTCTCTCGGATCAGCCAAACCTGAACCAAATCTAAGCGCCAATTCTGCGAAGTTATTTCTGTGCGAACCCTTAGTCGGGCAAATATAAATCGCCAAAACCGAAAAACCCGTGTTTTAAAATCACTTCTAGACAGCAAAACCGATATCAAAAACAATGTGACAGGCCGGACAGATAAAAAGCCATTTGATGATATCTTTCTTCTTCTTGAACATGGAGTGAAAACCGTCCTCGTACCCACACGAGGGACAGATCTTAAACTCGTCTTCCACTTCAACATCTTTAACTTCGTAATCCATATGATACACCTCCTCAAAGTCTGATTGAATGAGATCAGGCAATGGGCCAAATAAATTACTCAAGTTTCGCACCCCCAATAGGGCACGGTGCCGCATCTGGTGTGGGGCAAATAAAATTTTTTGGAAAAACAATGAGGCAATCAGTTTGAACCGGTGGCCATAAAGTAATCACCGTGCACAGGCACGCGACGGTCTGGTTTCTTTTGTAATATCAGTTGCTTCTGGAATGCTAACTCTTAAAAGGTTTTGTGCCGTTGTCAAAGCGCTTATCATCAATTTTTTTCAGAAAAATTTCTTTTTACCCTATGCCTGATGCGACTTTCCTTAAAATATCAGGTGCGAAACTTGAGTACGTTATAAATAACCGATTTCTTTTAACTTTTTTAATATCTTCTTAGAATCATCTACATTCTGTTGTGAAGATACATTTTTTCCTTCTGTTATATATAACCATTTGAATAACTTGTCTTTTTATGCTTCTGAAATTTTTTCCTCAAAATTATATAAATTTTCCTTTTCGTTTTTATCATTATTTAAATCAAATAACGAAAATTCCTTTGATCCAATATCGTAAATCAATTTATGTTGTTCATTATTGGTACTTCTTAAGGTATCTTGGAGGCTGAACACATAATCATTGATTGATTTATCAGATGCTATGACCGGTCTTAAATTCTTGCCGTCAAAACCATAATTTTTTATGCCAAAACCTAAATAATCCAATAGGGTCGGAACGATATCGATATTTTGAACCCATGCTTTTCTTTTTCCCCTCTTCTCAATCCCGGGTATCTTTGATAATCAGTGGCACTTTATTTGTTTCATCAAAAAGATTATGGCAATGTGCAATATCTCCATGCTCTAAAAACTCTTCTCCATGATCTGCGATCGGCTCTTTTTGACCACCTCCGGTTCATGTCGCCTCCAGTCTTTCCATGATTTGTTTGAAGCATAACTGAGGCATAACTGTATGACGATGGATTGGGTCCAAGACTGGGTCAGCAAGTTGCCAATTGACTTTCTACCACTAAATCCTCAACCGACTCCCTAAAAGTGGCGATATTCACCATCGATAGATTACACAAAA
Organism: Desulfobacterales bacterium; assembly: GCA_011049715.1. Taxonomy (GTDB): domain Bacteria; phylum Desulfobacterota; class Desulfobacteria; order Desulfobacterales; family UBA2156; genus UBA2156. The sequence goes on along the minus strand of DRHF01000228.1, from coordinate 785 downwards.
CGATCGATAGCTTTTCGATAAATTCCATTTTCCAGCAGTCAGATTAGAATCGATAGATTTTACGTTTTTACCGATAGATTATCGATAGATTCACCGCCTTTTAATATTTAGTTCATACCGGGTTGCACGTCCTTGTCCGCGCTGAACCAACAAGGCTTTATCCACAAAGCCGGAAAGGTCCCTGCATGTTGTATTGTAGGTTACTCCAAAGGCTTTCCGGCACCATCCGCTGGTCACCATTCCTTCCTGCTGCACCTGGATCATGATTTCTCTTTGGCGCTGGTTCAATTGCACCTCAGCCGAAGTTGCGGATTCCGGTTTGCCTGGTTGCGGATACGTTGCGGATACTCCCCACCATCGCTCCCTCTGCAGGTTGCGGAGCGTCCGATGAGCCCCTTGAGGCATTTGAGGCATAATTGAGGCATAACCGCGTGAATTCGTCTCGGGTCAATTGGGGCATTCATGAGACAACGCCGCGTTTGAGGCGTTTCTAATCCTTTATGTCTCATCCCCTCCCAGTTTGTGGCGGGTTTGGTGGGTTCGTGGCGGGTTCCCCTTTCGCTTACCAATGACGGATTTCTCCTGGTATAAAATAGTAGACGGTAGCCGGTAATTAGGGATAGGGAAGTTTCCCGGCTACCGTTTACTGTCTGGAAAATAAATCGTGGTAACTATATCATCATTCATCCAATGTTCTTAACATTCGGCGCATTACTTTTCCTGTACTTGTCTTCGGGACATCGGACACAAATTGCACCAGACGCGGCACCTTGTACGCGGCCAGG
>DRHF01000227.1 GCA_011049715.1 Desulfobacterales bacterium | reverse complement strand
CCGGAAAGAAACCCAAAGGATGTGCCCGGTTTCAGAGCAATTCGATCATGGATTCTTTTTAGGGTTTAAAGAAAAATCAGATCTAAGAAGAATCTCTCACAAAGAGTTTAATATATATCGCTCACCCCAGTACGATCTGCCGGACCTACGGGGCAGGCACAGCTCACAGAGTCACAGAGGACAGAAACTTGACAGGATTACACTTGTTGCTCTGCCAGCTTCAGCATGAAGCAGGCAGAAAGCAATCAGCCTTTGGCTGAAGAAAAAATGGCGTCTGAGTATCAGTGATCTCTGAGAACTCGAGCGACTGAAGGGAGCGGGAGAGTGACAATAGAAGAATCTCTTTGGGAAGGAATTAATCATGGGATCTCCCCAACACCCAGATGATGTTCTCGATAATTTCATTCAGTCTGCTTTGGGAAAGAGCGCCGATTTTTTCAATTAACCTGTTTTTATCGATCACCATGACGTGGGTCCCTCTCGCCAGGCTTGGCACAGAAAGGTTTGCTTCGCCTTTTTTTAAAAGGACATTCCCTGGAAGGATGGCATGTTTGGTCTGTCTGGTTAGGGGAACAACCAGCACCGTACCAAATTTGCTTCGATTGATAGAATCCCTTTGGACGACAATAACGGGTCTTTTATATGCCGGTTCGGATCCTTTTGATGGCGGGAGCCTGACCCAAAAAACATCACCTTGACATATTACCATTTTTCCTTCTCTTCATGTACTGAGCCAATGGAAAGCATATCTTCTGCAAGGTCATAGTCAAACGCTAAAGACTCCGGATCAGTGCATACTTCATTGTACATTTTGGTTATCTCTTCATCCTCAAGAATATGTAATCGAGTGTTCAATTCTTCAACGATAAAACGACTCCTCGATTTCCCTTTTTTTCTTGCCCATTTGTCCACCCGGTTTAGAAAATGGGGGGGGACAGTGATTGCAACTTTTTGAGTTGCCATAATTATTATCCTCCAAAGTTATATCATTTATAATACCAATAATATGGTTAATTAGTATGTTTGTCAAGTATGATATTTGAGTTTGGGACAGTAGTGACCATTAATATAAATTTTTAGAAGGAATTCGAAAAATGAGACGCGAGTTTAAAAACCGAAATTTTTGGGTGATGCTGGGAGCAGATGCCCTTGTGGTTTTCTTCTCCTATTATTTCTCCTACTTCCTTCGTTTTGAGGGCGTCATCTCCCCGAAAGATCTCAGTAATATCCTGCAATCGGTTATCTGGATTGTTCCCGTCAAACTCGGTTGCTTTTTCTTTTTTAACCTCTACAGCGGGATGTGGCGGTACACCGGTATCCGCGAAATGCTCGATCTGATGCGAGCATGTCTAACCTCCTCGGCGATCATTATAGCGGTCCTTCTCATCACCGTCCGGTTTGAGGGGTTTCCCCGCAGTATATTTATCATCGACTTTCTACTGACCCTGCTCCTGGTCGGGGGCCTTCGCATAACCATCCGTCTTTATCTTGCTAACGATCCAACCACAGATCTTTTCTCTTTTGGAAAAAAAGAAAAAATCAAAAATACACAGCTTTTGATTATTGGTGCTGGTGATGCGGGTGAAAAGGTCTTGAGAGAAATTCACGGAACCCCAAGTCTCGGGTATGAAGTTGTGGGATTTCTGGATGACAATCGGGGAAAGCAGGGCAAATCAATCCATGGGGTTCCGGTTCTGGGTGATATAGATGCCCTGGATAGCCTTAAGGTCATCTTCGATGAAATTACCATCGCCCTCCCCTCGGCCAGAAGTCACGAGATGCGCCGGATTATTAACATTTGCACAAAATCCGGAAAGCGCTTTCGCACACTTCCCGGTCTGGGAGAACTGATCAACGGCAGCGTGAGTATCAAAGCGCTGCGCGATGTGGATTATCAGGATCTGCTCAGCCGGCCGCCTGTGGATCTCGACATAGACAAAATCCAGAACCTTTTAACGGATAAACGGATTCTGGTCACCGGTGCGGGCGGATCGATCGGTTCCGAGCTTTGCAGACAGATCATACAATTTCACCCCAAACAGCTCATTTTGCTGGATGCGGCTGAAACCAACCTTTACGAGATCCAGATGGAACTCAAACACCGATTTGGATCTAACAGTAATGTGGTAATTTTGTGCGATATCAAAGACAAGGTTTGTTTGGGACGTATTTTTGATCGCTATTCCCCCCAGGTGGTCTATCATGCAGCAGCCTACAAACATGTCCCCATGCTCGAATTAAATCCCTGGCAGACCATCCAAAACAACCTCTACGGCAGCCAAAATGTCATGCAGCAGTGCATCCAAAGCAAAGCGGAGCAGTTTGTCCTGGTTTCAACCGACAAGGCGG
>DRHF01000226.1 GCA_011049715.1 Desulfobacterales bacterium | reverse complement strand
TATTCGGAATGAAGCAAAATCTTTTCCAGGGCTGCAAAACTTTCCACATACCCGAACCGGACCTGCCATGAGTCCTCGGTCAGGCCATGGCCGAACGCCCGGACTTCATACCAAAACCCGACGTCCTGGGTATCGATAAACATCAGCAAGATGGCGGTTTGGTTATCGCCCGGCACTACCCCCTGGGGCCGGTCGTCACACAATTTCAAAACCGCGTCGAACTCCCGCTTTGACTCGTATATCGTCCAGGGCTCGGCGGCAAATTTCGTCAAAAAATCCTTGAGCGCGTTTTTATCTTTGGTTGTCACATATTTTATCCAGGCGGCCGCAGAGTTCGAGTTTGAGACAAACCATGAGAACCACGCCGGCATGTGACACGATGCACTGATCGGCCGGTATTTTTTGAGGTGTTCCATCAATTCCAAACCGCTCGATCGTTCCCGCCAGGAGGCGCATGGCGCAGAGCGCATAGCGCCTGGCGTACGCTCTGCGCTTCCCGCTCTGCGCTTTGCGCCAGCAGCCGCCCGGTTGCGCTTTCGATCGTCCCAGCGGGAAGGGCAGTGTTCGCACTCGTACCAGGCCAGCTTTCCAGCCTTCATCCGATCGGGGTCAGGATGCAGGTATTCACCCCTTTTCGCATCTTCCGGGATATCGGCCGGGTCGGTCAGTTCGCCTGTACCGGCATGGATCCGGGGCCATTTGATATTTTTGAAAACCATTATCTGCTCTTGACCGCAATCCGGGCAAACCACGTGGTAATCGAAGATCGCCTGGGCGGATTTGAACTTTTTCACGATAAATCCGGTGTCGAGGGTCGGCACCGACAGGTAAATATGCTTTCTACTATCGCCGTAAGTCGTTGTCCGTTTTTCCGCTTCGGTGATCGCGTCCGCGTGTTTTTTGCCGACCACGTCAGGATACAATTCGGTCTCATCGAACACCATCACCCGGAGCGGTTTGTTGGCCGTCCTGGCCGGCGACGTGGCCCACCCGACATATATCGGCATGTGGATCAACTTGATCCGGAACTTGGTCACATCGTCATCCATGCCGGTCAAATATTTCGACAGGGTTTTGGATTGTTCGATCATCGGGATGAGCCGGTCCTGTGTGTTTTCCCGCGATGTGTTGATATCCGGATACATATACATCACCGGGGCCCCGAGATATTCGATCGACCAGCCGACGAAGTTATTCACCGCGTCGGACCCGCCGCCCTGGACACATTTGAGCCAGGTAAACTCCTGGATCGACGGAAACGCCATCGCATCCATCGGGCCATCGAGATATGGCGTAATATGGCTTTGCCACGGCCGCCCGGCAAACGGCCCGATCGTCATCACCCGGTTTTTAGGCGCCCATTCGGACGGCCACATCCACGGCTTTGTCCGCATCACCTGCCGTTCCGCTTTGGAAAACTGCGTCACGTGGATGACGTTGCCTTCGGTCCGGATCCGGGCTTTCAACGATTCCGGGATGAAGGGGGAGTTCACCGGGACGGTGATTGATTTTACCTGCCCGCCATCGCTCTCGCTCAGGCGAGGCGGGCGGGGATTTTGGATTTTGGATTGCGAATTGTTCATAAGATTCTCGCGCAAAGGCGCAATGGCGCTAAGTTAAAAAAACATTATGTGTGTTTTAAATAATCGTGGAATGCGGCGAAAGCCTTCGGCATATTGTCGCGGATTATATTTCTTAAACAGGTCATGGTCATTTTGGGGTTTTCCTGTGCAATTTTATGAATTGCGGACACTACCCAAAAAGCACAACCGCAGCTCCCTTTTTCACAGTCAATCTGCCCGAGTAAGTGTTTTGCGGCAGCAGTCCCCGGTTTTTCGAGCCTTTCTTTATCCAGTGCGTTCATTTCGAGCCTCCTTTTTAAACAACGGTATTTGGATTGGTTGGTCTATCGTGGGTAATGACAATTCTTTTTGATTAGTGTTGTTTAGTAATGATTCCGGCACATCAAAAAATCCTTGCGATCCTCGGTATGGGATGGGGCCGAACGAGATCATATTTTCAGTAATCCACTTGAATCGCCCTGGTGTATAATCCCCCAATATCCGTTCAATCCCTGTCGGCCGATTATGAATGTATATCTGCTCACAGCCAACCAAATCGACCCTACACAAGATCGCACCACGGGGAAGGTCGGAGGGCTGAAATGCAATTTCATCATCAAATAGGTCATGAATATCCATAGACGGCCATCCGATAATCTTTTTTGCAGCATGAATAAGCAACGGCCCGCGGTAAGACGTTTTCCAGTGTCTCGTTTCGATCCGCTTCCATCCAAGCGCCATTGCAGAGGCCCAGGGTTGCCATAGGCTAATTGCCTTCATGCGATCCCTTGCTCCTCGACCGCACCGTTTCTAAATACGCCTTGACTTCCTTTATAACCGGCGCTGAAATTCCAGGAGTATAGTCCGGCTCATCACACACATCGCAAACGTACATGCCATGGAAAAAATGATGCTTGCCGCCCATATCTAAATGTTTGCATCGCATTGTTCTCATCAATTTTATAAGCAATTCAGTTGCTTTGTCCATGGGACTCCCTCCTTTTGCAGGTTGCGGGTTGCAAGTTCATAAGATTCTCGCGCAAAGGCGCAAAGGCGCTAAGGTATAAAAACGAATTATGGCATGATATTTATTACTTTTTGTCCGATCCAATCCTGCCTAAACCAACGAATTTTTTTACCTATTGACATGGCATACTTGATTTCTTTGGTTGTGCTGTCACCAATGTAATCCTGAAAATTGACGACAAAGATCTCATCGGCCAAGTCAATTTTACGAAGATGTAATGCATCCATTTCATCGGCACACCCTTCATGTTCTGCCAGATGGTCTGGTATTTCTTCTTTGGTCGCATACCACCAGGGGAGTAAATGCAAGCCCATTGTGATTGCCTTCTCATCTCGCTCGAGGAGCCATGCACACACGACCATTATTTCGACAAACTTAGATGATCCACATAAAACCACTACCTTTGGTCCATTTGTCCGGGATTCATATCTTTTTTCTGCTTCTTTTTCTGCAAGTCGTCGATCGCTATTCCACATTGTAAATTCTGTCTTGTGAAATTCCCACCACTTAGCCCCGGCAACAAAAGCCCGGCGAATATCATTTTCGGGCCATGTCCCTTCAATTAAATTACTTTTGGCACGTTCCTTCCTTTTTCTCCGCAAGCGGATGGCGACTTTTATCCCTTTATCGCACACATCACAGATGCACATATAATCCTTCGGTCCTTTCGCGCCAGGGATATGGTACTTTTTCCCCTCTCGTTCTTTGCATACCTCGCACCGGGCACTGGAAACTGGAAACCGGGCCGCCATCATCGCCGCGCACTCATCGTAAATATCCGCCTCGGCTTCGCGGTCGGCGGACCGGCACTGCTTCGCCGACGTCCGCCAGTCCTCGATCAAGTCTTTAATAAATTTTATTTTCTCCATCCCTCACCCTTCCTTCCCCCTTAGTCATTTTAATTTTTCCAAACTCGTCCACATCCACCCCGATGCACCCACGAAGTTTGCCACCAGCTCGGCGGCCTTCGATTGGATATTGCGTAGCAAACTCTGCAATGCCATCATCATCACAGGTGCCGTCGCCTCTTATCGTTATCCCGATTGAAGATAAAAAAAACTTAACTGGATGATCCGGATCCCCATAAATTCCACGAACTCTTCTTATCCAGCCCCAGCTGCCGTCCTGATTACGCTTCATTGCCCTGTTTTCGCGTAAATACAAATGCCAACCCATATAAAATGGGCCTCTACAATATTCTGCTACTAAATACATTCGCCACTCCTCGGCCAGGGCCTGTATGGGTTGCAAATTAATTGCTGTTTTAATACCTTAATTTTTCATTTTTCATTTTTCATTATTCATTTTCTTCAATCCGTCCTCCATCCTCTCCGCGCACTCATCGTAAATATCCGCCTCGGCTTCGCGGTCGACGAGCCGGCACTTCTTCGCCGCCGTGCGCCAGTCCTTAATTAAGTCGGTGATAAATTTTGTTTTTTCCGTTGTCATGCGTTCCGCCCCTTTCAGCGTTTGCGCCGGTTCGCGGCGCGGGCTTTACTTGATATTTTATTCTTGCGGACTCGTTTTTTTCGATGCTTTACAACAGCGTCGGGTGGTGACGGGTCATAACCTGGTGTACGGGAAAGTCCGTTCGACCAAAAACCAGGAAGCGGAAGATGTTGTTTATTTTTTGCCATAAGCCTTTCCCCCTATCGATTCACCGTTCATAGCTTTTTCTCTTTCGCCCAGGTCTTCACCTGGAGCTTTGACAGGGCCAACACGCTCGGTTTTAATTCAGCCGGCATATCTTTATAGCCATACCGGTTTAAGTTGAGCAGTTCGGCCCGGGAAATAAGCATCAGGTTGTCAAGCTCGCAGCGGGTTTTATCTCCATCTATAAAAGCCACGACCATGCCCTTTGGGGCCGGGCCGTTTGCTTGTTCCCAGATATATACATGCTTATGCTTATAGCGGGTCGGAAATCCTGTATACGGATTTTTCTCCGCAATTTTTATTAGAATAAATCCGTCTTTCGAACATATCCGTTCCGTTCCGAGCGGGTTTCGGTTTGGAGGGATGGTTCCTTTTTTGAAGCTCCGCTTGTTCGCTGTCGTCAACCCCTGGCCTTTGGTGCCCGAATTCCAGGACGTGTGTCCTTTGGCGAAATGGCCGGTGCGCCCTGAGGTGATGCCGCGATTATTTACGAATGTTTTGATTTGCTGCCACGTCCTACTGGCCCCGAAACGATCATTAAATAAAACGGTCAATTCTGCGATACTCCGACCCCCATAATTCTCACGAATAAACCGTGCCTGATCTTCGGTAAACAAGCGCCACCGCGTTATCAATCTGTCTTTGGGCTTTCTCCCGCACCTGATGCTGTGATTTTTCAGTGTCGACTTAACCTGGCCTTCGGTCTTTTGAGAACCGAATTTCTTATTAAAAGCCGTTGTCAGGCCGCGAATATTCATGGACAAATATCCGGTCCGTAAAAATTCGAGCTGTTGAGGCGTATATTTAATTTTCGTCTTCTTCATCTTTATAGCCGTTCAACCCCAGCATTTTAGGAGGTTCTTTAAGGAGCCCCTCATTGATGGCGACCGAGGCTTTTAATGCCAAATTTGCATTATTGATAATTTGAGCTGCTATATTACTAGTGGATTTGGAACGGTTGATCTCACGGGTTATACCTTCATCGTCCAGATCCTCATCCAACAGCCGCTCCAGCTGTAAAAATAAATGATTGTTAAGGTCGATCAGTCTATTTTTCATTATGTGCTACCTCCTTTTGCGCCTTCGCTATGCCTCAAATTCTACTTCAAACTTCATCTCACTCAACCGATTCATCATCTCCGCTTTTTTATTTGCGACCAGCTCCATCGCCTCGGCCAATTTGGTTGAATCGCCGTTTACCGCGTCGATCACTTCCGGTAATGACTCGGATATCACCTGGTCGAAGCCGGCGTTGATCACTGCGATGTGGGAGGCCATCTCCATGTCGACCAGGGCTTTTTCGACGTACTGCCCTGTGGCGACTTCATTTTTTAATTCTAAATCCTTGATCTGCTCCTGTAATTTTTTCAGCGTAGCATTAGCTGTGTCCGCCAGGACATCATCGATGTTGACCCCGGATCTTGCGGCGGGTTTATCCAGCCGGGCCAGCCGTGCGTACCGGTCAAGATCTTTTTCCAACACTTTCCCGTCCGGCTGCAGCTTCAATAGGCCGTCTTTCGCGTCCTTATACAATTTACTCTTTTTGATCTTGTACCCCTGCCGCTCGAGCTGCTTCAACGCCTCTTGCCGGTTAGCAAACGCGGGCTCCGGATCCCCATTCCCCTGCCGGCCTTCAACCAGTTTTAGCGCCCGCTCGTACGCCGCCAGGTTCTTATCGTTCGGATCCCCCACAACCCGCGCCCGGGCCGTTTCCTTCGCTTCGATTAGTACTTCGATGTCGGTTTTAGGTTCGGCCATTTTTATATTTTAGATTTTGAATTTTGGATTGCGGATTTATAGCCTGCAATGGCATGGAGGGTATTCATCCTCTTTCCATAATTTGACTTGCCTCTCATTTACGACTTCGGATAACGGCTTTTTCATAATATACATGGGCGATTTTCCCCTGCCGGCCCGATAGGTTAGATTGCGCTTTTCAAGCTGCTGTGCCTTACAGAAAAGGTCTGTATGTTTAACCCTCAACCCTTTCCACTGTCCTACCCTTTGAAACGGGCAGATATAACAACCTGATTTCATAGGGACCGGCAAACCGTGGCGTTTAATCAATTTTTTGCAACCGTCACGGTCGATTTCTGCCTCGATTAATGGAAACCGGTTTTCAGCCCCCTTAGATGCACTCAGCTTAGCCCGGTGGGCCTCCCCTGCATCGAACCCAATACATACAAAGCAGGGTGTTTTATAATATTTTTCCATTACTCTAATTTTAAACTTGGCTGTACACCATCGGCGTATGAAAGACGGCACCATTCGATAGTGCCAGCTGTATTCATACAGGTTGCTGAAACCCTGCACATCCGGCTTTAATACGGTTAGTGGATACAGCTGTTTAAACATCTCAACATATTCGTATGTCTCGGGCCAATCCGTGCCGTGGTCGACAAACACAGCCTCAAATTCCATGCCCTCATCGAGCATGTAAAGATACATTGCTACCGAGTTGACACCACCGCCGAATGATAGGTAGTTTTTCATTACAACTGCTTCCAATTCTTTTCTACTTTATCAAGCACATTGATATATTTTTGCTCCTGGGCGATAATTTTATTGTAAACCTCTTCATCTCGGTACATTAAAACCGTATCCCTGATAAGGTTCCGCAAGACCCTTGGTTCAAGAGCATCGAGTTCCCAGCTCTCATGACCATACATCGCTACATATCCATTGCACCTGGAGTCGGTAACCTTTGCCGGGTTAGGCGGTGGGTTATATTTTTTAATCTGATCCATATTAAGGGCGATTCGTTTTACTTCGACATCAAAAACATGAAAAACATCCTGGCGGTCCTTAATGTCCCGCGTCATATCCACACCCGATGGGTCATGATCTCCCAAGTGGATGATTACAGTTTGGACGGGGTAGCCCTCAATTCTTTGAGCAGCACCCCACATTTCACTTAAACTGACATATCCCTTACACGCAAAATAGGCGACGTCCAGCTCTCCGCAAATCTCGGCAATAACTCCAGTCAGGGCCTCTTTCTCGATCCATACTTCGACATGATATTCCTGCCCAGCCCAATGGTCTAGCTGAAAGTTATGTTTTACAGCACCGATGATGTGCCCCGGGTCTCTCCAGTGTTGTAATTTCTTTAAGCTCCTGGTCCTATCCTCGATCGCGTCCCAATCGATCAAGCCTGCAAGGCGCGCATCCCCGATAATAGAGCCTATACGTTTATATTCTTTTTGTTTATTGGGGATTAAACCCCTGGAAACAAACTGATAATAAAGCTGTCTTAAAGTAAGCAGCAACCCATCGTCTATATACTCGTTGATGATCTCGTTGGCCTGTTGGATAATTAGTGATGATGATGGTTTAAAATTCTTTGAAATATAAGCAATTTTAGGCATATGGTTACCCCCTTTTCGCTATGCGCTATGCGCTTCACGCAACAGCCTCTCCAAATTCGGTTTCTGCGTGACTTTGGTAAACTGATTGAGCATCTTGATCAGGGCTTTGATCTTTCCCGAGGTTGGTTCCGGGAGGTTGTGGGCCTGGCTGTCCGCGCCGATGTTGACCTGGTCCGGCTGCGCTTCATAGATCCAGTTAACTATCTCCGCAAAATCAAAATCCATGATCGGCTCGATCGTGATCATTGTTTTAAACCCCTGGTCTTTGATTTCGCGGAGCGCGCGGATCCGCTCGCCGATCGGCGGGGCTTTTCCCATCTGTGGGTAGGCCCGGTTGGTTTCGATGGTGGTTGCGATGGTGAAATTTTTTCGGAGGTAACCAATCCAATTAAGGATCCATTGCGGGTTTTTGCTTTGGAGTAAATACTTGTTTTCAGGAAATTTCTGGCAGTGCATGATCGTTTTGTATGCCCAGGAGCCTTTTAGTGGCGAG
>DRHF01000225.1 GCA_011049715.1 Desulfobacterales bacterium | reverse complement strand
GAAAGCCTGAACGATTTGCCGAATTCATCATTGTGCTGTGCCGGGGGCTATCACAGATAATCCTCGGCAATTTTGGTGTATTCGACAAATTTACCGGCGATGGTATTTTGGCATTTTTCCCGGATTTCTGCTCAGGCCCAGACGCGGGTCTCTTGACAATAGATTCGGCTCTTAAGTGCCATGAATTCTTTGCAGAGCACTATCAGGCCAGCCGACATTGTTTTACCTCTGACGTGGAGGGTATCGGACTTGGGATCGGTATCGATTTCGGAACAACCAGTATGGTCAAGATCCAAGGGCCGCTGACCCTTGTTGGTAGTCCGGTTGTTTATGCCTGCAGGATGTCAGGGGCGAGGGCCGGGGATACGTTGATGAATCAGCCTGGCTTTGACCAGGTTATCAACAAATATGGCGCCTATTTCGACTTCGAGGAAACCACACTGAATATAAAGAACCAGAGTGAGACAATTGCATACAGGGTTATCAGAAACGGTCTAAAATATAACCCTGTTCAACCTGACTGGAATGAACTTGTAAAACAGTTTGCCAGCCGGGCCCAAAATGGCTTAAAGCATCGGATGGCAGAGCGTCGTTCTAAAATAAGACTGAGGTCGGGTGCCGACCGAAGGAAAACTAAAGGCTTGAACTATGGTGGACCTGAACTCAGGAATCATCGGGAAAGAAGGACTGGGAAAGACAGAAGGAAATATTGTTAAAAACCGTATGTGTTAAACATATTATTTTTTCCAGACGACCCTCAACTTTAAAAGAGGTAATGAAGAGAAAGCAGGATGCTTGGCCTGGTGAGTCCGGTGGAAAGGTTTACTTTTGTATTTTCTTTCAGCCTTTTGATAAAGCGCCTCGATTTTGTTCGATTGTATTTGTGGGCGCTTGAGATCGATCCGTAAATGTTGCCTGCATAAAACCCGAGTCCGACAACAGAAAGGAGCCCGCCGAGGGCAGGTTGATCTTTGTCGAAAGACTCGTAGGCTGCGTAACTAAGCCCGCCAATTAACAAAAACGACATCAGGGCATCCTGATATCTCTCAACATAAAGGTATCCCGCCCCGGGAAGTATGGCAAAAAGTCCCGCCGCCATGGGAGTCTTTTTCTGAATTTGTTTCTCTTTGGCAAGTTCCGCAGTGAGATGTTTCAATCGATATTTATTGCGGTTTTTCCTGCTGATATTGCTGAGAAGCGATCTTGCCTTTTCCCATTTTTCCCTATCGATATAGATCCATCCCATGCGGTAAAAGGCTTCGTCCCTGATATTCGGGTCCTTGGACAGCGTAACAAGGTGCTGTAGAATGGCGATTGCTGAATCGGGCTCATTGAGGGCCAGGTGTGACTCGGTGATTTTATAGTATGACCTGATCGATAGACGGGTGTCTTTATATTTATCGATTAAGGATTCAAAAGCGGTTATCGCTTCCCTAAAATGTCGGTCGTTATAATACGACATGCCGATTTTAAATCTTACAAGTTCACCCCTGCTGTCTTCCGGAAAGAAGTAAATAAATCGATGGTATTCGCCAATAGCCCTTTTATAATCACGGTTATCGTAATAATATTCTGCAAATTGAAATTGTCTGTCAGGAGTGATCGTTAGAGAATATTTCATATTTGTATCGGCGAAGGACTGCAAAACCGAGAAAAACCAGATTAAAACCAATAAAAAGGGGATAAAAAGGTAACTTCTAAGGCGTCCAAAACTGAAAGTGTTCTTTGAAGGCTTCACTTCTGGGTAACCCTTAATACTTCTTCGATGGTTGTAAGGCCCATTAAAACCTTCTCTATCCCGTCCTGGCGAAGGGAAACCATCCCTTTATTCAACGCTTCGGCTTTAATCCTGTTTGAGTCATATGTTTTGAGGATCAGGGTTGCCAGATCGGAATCCAGCACCATAATTTCGAAGATTCCGATGCGGCCCTTGTAACCCGTCTGAAAGCAGTTTGGACATCCTTTTGCCTTATAGATGTGACCGGTCTTTATTTGATCAAAGACCATCCCAATGCTTTCCAAAGCAGTTTCGTCCGGCGTATATAATTCCTTACAGTCCTCGCACAGCACCCGAATCAGTCTTTGGGCAACGACCGCTTTAACCGAAGAAGAAATCAAAAACGGCTCAACGCCGACGTCGACCAGTCGGGTGATTGCGCTTGCGGAGTCGTTTGTGTGAAGTGTGGAAAAAACAAGATGGCCGGTCAGGGCCGATTGAACCGCTATTTCCGCTGTTTCTTTATCTCTTATTTCACCGACAAGGATAACGTCCGGGTCCTGCCGGACAATCGATCTGAGTCCCCGCGCAAACGTCAGATCTATTTTGGGGTTGACTTGAATCTGTCCGATACCTTTGATTTGATACTCAACGGGATCTTCGATGGTGATGATGTTTATATCGGGCGTATTGATGGATAGCAATACAGCATAAAGGGTGGTGGTTTTGCCACTTCCAGTGGGGCCTGTCACAAGAATGATGCCGTGGGTGAATTGAACCAGGTCCTGAATCAACTTAAATTTTTCAGACTCCAGGCCGAGTTCAGAAAGTTTTAGCAATGCGCCCGATTTGTTCAAAAGCCTCAAAACAACCCGTTCGCCAAACGATGTTGGAATCGTGGACACCCGTATATCAATGTCCTGGTCGCCGACTTTGACTTCAAAGCGTCCGTCCTGGGGGAGGCGTTTTTCAGCGATGTCCATCTTGGCCATGACCTTGATTCTGGATGTCAATGCCGGTTGAATCCATTTCGGTGGCGTGATCAGATCATATAAGATGCCGTCCACGCGATACCGGACTTTAAAACTGTCTTGAAAAGGTTCAACATGTATATCACTCGCCCTGGCTTTTATTGACTGTGAAAGAATATGATTGACCAGTTTGATAATCGGTGCATCAGTGGTATCATCCAACAGATCGGCCGCCCCTTCAATTTGCCCAATAATTGCATTGCCGTTTTCTTCCATGTCCTGGACAAGCTGCTCAGCGGAATCACGGCCCAGGTCATAAGACATGTTGATGGCGGTTAGGATTGCGCTTTTTGTGCTGAGAACAATTTCATAGTCCTTTATCCCGAGTATTCTGACGAGATCGTCAACCGGTTGAAACCAGGCAGGGTTATAAATGGCAATAATCTGATCTGGTCGATGGGGGTTTACTTTTCTCTCTGCATTCTCCTGATGACCTACGCGTTCCTTTTTGCTGGAAGCTCGAAAATGGTTTTCCAAGGGGACCATGGTGTATTTTTTGAGAAAATGAATCGGCACATGCTGGGTAAAATCGGGACTGATGTTCTCCAGAGGAAGGTCGGGCCGGAAGGGAATATCATATAGGACGCTCAGTGCCTCAAGAAGCTGGTTTTCAGTGATACTTTTTTTTTGAATAAGAATCTCTTCTGTTCGGCCCCCTTTTTCTCTCTGTGTTCTTTGGGCGGATTTGACTTCTTCCAAAGGGACACCAAACGTTTCGATAAGTATGTTTGAAAGGTGATTTATCATGATCGTTTACTATGTCAAATTAGATGGCAAGTTCCATCCAACAGATTAAAATCGGTTATAAAACTATTGCGTTTCCTGTTTGTAGAGTTTGATTTCGCCCCCTTCTATTACCGGCGCTTGATCTTTCTTTTTGTTGTAAATCTCATCCGCTTCCTCTGGGCTGCTGATGACATGGGGTGTGAGGAACACAAACAGGTTGGTTCTTTCGCGGTTTTCGGAAAGGGATTTGAAAAGCCAACCCGCCAGGGGAATATCGCCAAGACAGGGGATCTTGTGTTGTACATTTGAAATGGCATCGTCGATCAGACCGCCGATGACCACCGTACTTTTGTCTTTTACAATTACCGTAGTTTCGATGGAACGCTTCAGGGTGGTGGGTGTAATGACGCCGGTTTTTGAGAGTTCGTCAAGTTTTTGAATTTCATGAAATATCTTAAGCCGTACCATACGATCCTTGGTGATGTGGGGTGTAATCTTTAAAGTGACCCCAACGTCCCTGTATTCGAAATTTTGCAATTCCCTGTCACTGGTAATTGTGGTTGAAGTCTGGAACGGTCGTGTTTCACCCACAATGATAGTTGCCTCTTCGTTGTCCATGGTCAGAATCTGTGGCGTGGAAATAATCGTCACATCTTTATCCTTTTTAAACGCATTGATCATGGCAGCTAAATTTGGGAAAATGAGATCGCCTATCTTGATTGTTTGAAATATGCCCAACGAAAATCCGGGTGGAAAAGGCCCTTTTGGCAAACCTGTTTTCGGGTCGATCGGTGGGATTTTGGGAGGCTTCCTATCTGTTCCAAATCCGCCGCCAATGCCCGTAAAGGTGCCATCTTTATCCAGATCTCCGCCAAAGAAACTCCATTCAGTTCCTATATTAAATTCCTTGTCGATATTCACTTCCATGATCAGCACTTCGATATAAACCATCGATCTCGGGATATCGAGTTTCTTTATGATCTCTTCAAGGACCAGGTAAGTATCCTTGTCCGCGCGGATGATAAGGCTATTGGTGGCTTTATCTGAGGTAATTATAATCCGATCTGAAATTTCCGGGGCCCTTCTTCTTTTGAGGGGTCTTCCCTTGTCAGAATCGCTCTCCTTTGTTTGAAGCTCTTGAAGAACCTTGGCCAGCTCTTCGGCAGTTGCATTTTCAAGATAATAGACATGGATTTTCTCTTTTTTCCGTGGTGTTTCCTTATCCAGCAGCTTGATCAACTTTTTAATTTTCAATGTGTCGTTTTCGCTGGCCAGGACGATAATGGTGTTCGTCCGGTCTTCGGCGAAAAGCTTGACTTCTCTTCTGGCGGTCGTCTTGGGCGGTTTTCTCGGTGCTTTAAAAAAAGTATCGATCAACTTCACAAGTTTTGTGGCATCGGCAAAATATAGGGGGATTACGGAGATTTCACGACCGATGCCTGGAATGTCAATAACTTTTAAAATTTTGAGCAACCGTTTAATGTTTGAATATACATCTGTTACGATCAGAATGTTTGTTGCGGGATACGCCAAGATCGAGCTGTTTTTGGAAATTAAAGGTGCAAAAAGCCGTTTTACTTCCACAGGGTCTGCATATCGCAATGAAATAAGCTGGGTAACGATTTTGTCTTCAGGAGATTCGGCCTCTTCTTTTAACTTGGTTTCAATACTTTTTGTTCTGGCATCCGGTGATGGAACAATCTTGTATATTTCGCCGGCTCTGATACTCGTATACCCATGGACTTCAAGAACCGATTCAAAAACTTTGAAGGCTTCTTTCACAGAAATTCTTCCAGGAGAAATGATGGTGACTTTCCCCCGTACGCGCTGATCGATGACAAAATTTTTCCCGGTCAACTCACTGATGAATCTGATAAAAACCTGGATATCAACATTGTTGAAATTTATGGAAATTTCCCTGTTTTTAAAAGAGGATGCGTTACGCTTTGGTAAATTGGTATTTTGATCTGGAACCACCGGAGTCTTTTCTGCAAATGCCTGGGTTGACATCACAAGAAATATACAAAAAAGAAATCCCAGAATATTTTTTGATCCTCTAAAAATTGACTTTATCATTTCTCCGAATTTCATTTGCCTACCATCTGTTTTCGCGAACCGAAACAGGGAGTGCGTTCCCCCTACCATGTCGAAGCACAGCGAAGATCCGGTCATTCAGGGTTCAATTGTGGAGGCATTATTAACTTTTCCACATACAGTTCGCCACATCCTTATTCGATATGATATCCTATGGACAATACCTCGCCCTTTCGCTTGATTTGCACCGCCACATCCGAGGATGACTTTAGGTCCTGATAGAGCTTTAGGGCATCGTCGACCGATTGGATGTTTTTCCCATTCACTCCTGTCAGGATATCCCCATTTCTGAGTCCGAGCCTGGCAAAAATGGAGTCCTGCTGAATGTTGGATAAAAAGAGCCCATCCGGTTTGCCATTTAAGAAATGAGGTCGGATTTTTACCTGCCGCATCAGGTCATTGATATTTTGAATTGCATTGTCGATTTGGGATCGTGCAATGGTAATATTTTGGTCAGAGGGGTTTTGAATTTTAACCGGCTTCATCTGTTTTTTGGCGCTACGGATCCTCTCCATTTCAAGGATTTCGTCGCGGCCGTCCACGTTCAAAATTACCCGCGTTTCTAAAATTTTTTTTACCGTTGCGTTTTGAATGCTATCACCGGCTCGGTAAAGGTTTTGTTTTTTTTCATTTTGGGCTTCTATGACCGCATAGGGGGTCTCATTTTCACCCGTGACCGTCCCCCAGAGCTTCAACTTAAGATCGGTGAGTTTTAACGTTTCGATATTTAATGGTTTTGATTTTTTCTCGCTCTTTATTTTTGTACGAAAAAGATTGCGCTGGGTAATAATATTATAAAAAGATAATGTGTGAAAGGATTCATTCTCAGACGAGACATCTCCCATGGCAATGGCCTTGGATCGCGCAATCGGGCCAAGTGATGTCATGATCAGTTGATAGGAAACTTTTACTCCCCAGTAAACAGCCATTGTAATGATCGCTATATTTAATATGGTAAAATATCGTTTCATAGACGTTTATCTGAATTCATGCAAGGTTATTTCAAATAAAAGCTGGGTTTTTCGATCGTGCCGCTTACCCCGAAAAAGAGACTTTTTTTACCTGTCTTATTTTTTGGAAAAAAGATGGATGATAGCCCTTTCCCTATTCCGGCTAAAAATAAATGGTGGGGTTTGATGGCCCCGGTAAGGTTTAAAATACTTTTTCCAATATCCTTTTTAAATGCAATAGAGCCGGAAATCTGCCCATCTATTTGAACGCCTTTCACAATAAACCTTTTGATGATAAGATTTTTATTGTTAATGCTTATATCTGTCTGAATGTCCCTAAAACGGAGGCTTTTCAGATTCAAAATGGGTGTTGAAAGATCCACCCTCAAATCCGAAAGCTGGAAAAACGCATTGATGGTCTCAGCGTCATCCGTGCGATTATAAGCCACTTGTCCATTAAGCAATCCGGATATCTTTTGACCAGAAATATTTTGTAATGCAGTGACATCCAATAATTGAATATCGAAAAGGTTTGTATGAACGAGAACCGATTGAGAGGATGGTTCTTCCGCCATATCAATCTTCCCTTTTATTTTGCCCTTGTATGCCTGCCCTTTAAAGAAAAAGGTGGTTTTTCGTCGCAACAGGGTGGAAAATTTTGGTGTTACTTTAATTTCATCCGCGGTTAGTAACGGGCTATTGAGATAGTAAAGGTATAGGTCACTAAACATGAGGCTGGCTGGGAATGCCGGTTTTATCCGGTCTATGGTGATGTCACAATCCGAAATGGTCCCGCAAAGATGTCGCGCAATGTATTCTTTCACAGTTTCAGACGGGAAGAGGTGATAAATAAAAAAGACCGTCGTGATGATAATATATAGAGAATAAAGGACCCATTTTCGGATGTTTTTCATGATTTCAAACGTCCCCGATGGATTGCAGATTTAAATTTCAAAGGTTTCAACGTGTAAAATGGCATTTAGGAATTCCCTTTCCGTCCCTGTCTTTGAAATAGAGATCCTTTTTATATTTACCAAGTTTTTAGAAGTTTCTGTTTTATACAGGTATGTAACCAATTCTTCCAACGATATGGACTCAAGTTTCATTTCAACCGATGAAATTTTATATCGACCATTTGTCGTGGTTGAGGTCGATGGCTTCATATAGGCGATGCGGTCCTTTATCCCCGCTTCGCCCGCGAGTCGGTCAAGAAAAGAAAAGAGGGTGAATCCTTTTTTTCTTCCAGCAAGCCGGGTTTCCAACAGATCCGCCTTTTTCCTTATAATATCGTATTCTGATTTGAGTGAAAGCATCTCTTCAAGTATTTTTGTTTTGACCTGCAACGTTCTTTGAATACGGGATCTTTTATCCATCAGTGGAAAAAGAATCAACTGAAGGACGATAAAAAGGCATATAAAGACGACGGCCGCGTATATCGAATATTTTTCTCGTTTGCTGAGCTTCATATGGCTGCTGAATCTGTTAAAGTTTAATGCTTAACCGAAATTGAACCCGGTTTCCGGATCGATTGATGTTGGCAGAACTGATGGTGACCTGGCGAAAAACACCGGATGTTTCCAGTTTGCTCTTCGTGTCATCTACGGAATTAAACGTGTCTGTTTGGCCAGAAATCGTAATATCTCCTTCCCCAATCACAAGCCTCGTGATTTCAATGTCCATTTCCTGGGGTATTTGTTTGCTGATTTCATTTAAAATATCAATATGGCGGATCGTCCTGTCAGTTCTTCCAGAAAATATGGATTTTTTTTTCAGTTCTTCAATTTTTACCCGCATCTGATGTACAGGATCGACAATGGTCTTGATGCCGGGAAATGTTGTTTTGAAAATACGGGTGATCTGACTGTTCAGGGAGAATACTCTTTTCCCCATTGATCGAGAGTCAAGCACAATACTCATCAATGCCAAAATCAGAACCACTCCGAATAGAAGACCCGTTCTCATCAGGTTTTTTTTGCGAGCGGCCGATTCCTTTTTGGGGATAAAGGTACCTTTGCAAAAATTAATCCCATGGATACCTTCTGCCATTAGCAGGGCGAGTGCCAGCGCATTGTCCATCAGTGACGGTTGCCACGACGCATTGGAACGGATTCTTTTTACTACGTTTGTAGCTTTTGCCAGATTTACCGGTTCCACCGGGATTTTCAGAATCCGATCCATATGGCGCAGAACCTCAGGGTCATCAACCCCGCTTCCTGTTACAATGATATGACGGGGTTGAATGTCGGACGGGTAAATCTCTTCAGCGGCTGAGAGCGTTCGCCTCACATTGATCGGGAGGATTTTTTTGCCGGATGAATTCGGTGAAACCACCGGGAGGGGGCGTACAAGGCATATTTGATTGGATGCGACAATAAACAGGATACTTTCGTCGGCACCCATATCGATGAGAAGCCAGTTTTCAGGAATGTGCACCAGGTGGGCCAGACAAAGAGCCGTAGGATATCCACTCATTGTTATGATTTCGGGTTCAATTTTGAAGGATGAAAGGGTATCTATATATTTTTTGAGTTGTGATTTTTCAATCGCTGCTGCAATGATGTCGGTATCACCATCTCGGTCATCAAGATAAACAGGCTGAAAATCGACGATCAAATCCTCAACCGAAACCGGCAATGCCGGTTCAAGTTCAAAGGGTAAAATCTGTCTGATTTTTTTCAAATCTCTAAAAGGAACATTGATGTTTCGAAAAGATACAAGATCTGCAGGTATGGAAACCGCGCAGGCCGAACCGGAAATATCCATATTTTTTGTGATTGTTTCCAGCGATTCTGAAACTGCTGTTTCAATCTCATTTTGATCGGTCACCCTAACCTGCTCATGGGCTTCCACCCATACGCCCCTTATCCCTTTTCGAACCAATACTGCGGATACGGCGTCGTACCGAATGTCAAGCCCAAGTATTTTTCTGCTCATTTGATTTATATTGTTTTTGTTCCATGTTAAAAATTTATCAAACCTACCCGAGTATATTTCATTTGGTCTGCCAATTCAAGATTTTGCATATCCATTTTCCAGATTCTTTCTCTTTTCTTCTTTCAACCACGGCAAATGTCGTTATTTTCGTTTCATTTAGACTTGCAGTTGATTCGATACTGAAAATATCGCTTCGGGTTGTTAACAGCTTGGGTTCGATTTTAATACCGCTGAAACCGGGAACATTTTTATACCATGTGGGATCTGAAAGAGCATCTGTATTTTCCAGTTTAGAGATTTCCGCTCGGTAATCGTAGATTGACTTAGCAAGTTCTTGCTGATCAAGGGGGAGAAGCGCCGCTAAAACCGGGAGGGCCGCAGTGTTGATATTTATTTTTCCTTCATATGTAAATTTGTTGCCCTTGGAACGGGTCGCCCCGTAGACCGTCATATATTTGGAAATTCCAGGTGTTTCCCCCAGGCCGTGGAAAAGCTCATGGGGCACCCCTTTTATAAGAACTACCTCGCCCAAGTGTGGCAGTGGACCGTTTCTGGAGCGATACGGCGGATCAAAGCTTCCATAATAGGCGGATTCTGCTCCCCCCAAACCGGTGATCGCTTCATTATCCCCTGAATCCAACCAGTCTTTGATAGAATTGACAATGGAAATGGGTTCCATCTCTTTAAAAAATTCAGTCTTGGATTTTAAGGGGGTTAAAAATTGATACCACAACATCTTTTGGATGTTGTTGAAAAGGCGCCCTTCAGGAAATTTTACCAAGGCGTTTATCTGAATCTTGCCGAGTTCATCGCTGATTTTTAATGTGAGCTTCCCATCAGAAAATGGCATATCGTTCAGGACGGCCTCAATGGCTTCCGGATCAGCCCAATTGTCTTGAAGAGAGTCTGATTCGGTTTGATATTTATCGCTGATCAGCATCGCCATTCCCGCATGGATTCCGGAAGAAGCCATATGCTTGAGCATCAGTCTATCCCGCATCGCTGCGGTAGATAGAACAACTGAACGCATCTTCCGGTTGAGTTCCACAGCTACTGTCATGAAAAGCATGATAACGGTAATTGTGATCAGGAGTGCGATTCCGCGTTTATTCGCGATACATTTTTTTTTCATTTCGGACCGTTCATTCTTTTTTTTTTCTGTTAACCGGAAGGACAACCACAGTCTCGAATGATTGGGTGGTCAAATCATTCGTCAGTTCAATTTTTATTTCAACCGCCTTTGGCGTTTCATATTTGAACGCTTCGGATTCGGAATCCCATTCATCATGTTCAGTGCCATCATGGCTGTAGAATCTCAATCTAAAAGTTTGAATCCCTTCGCATAAGACGGGATCGATTCCTTTTTCTTTGATATATATAAAGGGATAGAGGTTGTCTGATCGTTTCAGTATAAAATGCCCGTCCTCTATCGGCTGGACATAATAAACGATCTCCGTAATGCCCTCCCTCAAATCGGGGAAAAAAGGAAGATGCGAAAGGGAAGCAAACCTCAGTCTTGAAAAAGTGGAATTGCCCGAAAAACTGACATCGCTCACAAAACGATACGGATCTGGCGCTTCATTAAAATCCGAGGGTGAGTATCTCGGTGGCATCGATAGGTGTATTGATTCCAGGTCAAGGATTATCCGTTGAAGACAATTTTGACCTGTTTCATGCAGGTCCATATCCCGGTCCATGGTTTCGGTATTGGAAAAAACCGAACGATAGGAGCCGAAGACGGTTGTGATGAGGACCGCGAAAATAAAAATGGCAATCAGGATTTCAATGAGCGTAAACCCACCATCGGCTTGTATGCCAAATATTTCTTTTTTCATCTGTTTATCGAATGAGTCTGTAAGTTCTGATGCTGTAAGTCAATTCATCATTAAACGATACGGTGACATCTATTTTTTTGAGATCGTTGGCGACATTTCCAAGAATCTCTGACTCCACATCGCTGATCGATACGGACCAGGTGAATCCGGGGAAGTTATCTCCAAAATCACCTGACTCGTTTGCGACATCGGCAAAAGATGTCCGTTCTATCAGCGCCATTCTTTTTTGGGCCAGCAGTGGAGCAATGACATGAAATCTTGCAACTTGATTTGTAGAGATGGTTTGGAAATGCATTCTGTAGATGGCGGGAAGAACTACGGCAATGATGGAGATCGACACGATAATCTCAAGAAGGGTAAAGCCGTTTGATATGCGCCGGGATCCGTTTTTATAAAATCCGATGGTCATGGGCACGCTTTCTTGATGGGGTTTCAACCCTCAAAACCCACGTAATTTTCAAAAAGGCTTGCTTTTGATTGAAAAGGTTCAATCAGAAAAGATAACGACTGATTATGATCATTTACAATGTGAATCCATACATGGTCAGAATAGGCATTTTTATAAAAAGAGATATCCGCTGTGCCTGACGAAATTTTTCCTTTATTTGAATACTCTACATCCGAAATTCTGACATCGTCCGGCAGTCTGTAACCTTTTTCCTCAGCATGCTGAATTTCCGATCCTGACATCGATTCATTGGTGATCCATAGCCGATTTGCATCGAGATGAATATGCAGAATATACCGCTTCTGATCGACGACCGCGCTTTTTTTTAAAAATCGCACGGTGGTCAATATCCATCGGGAAACCTTTTTTGTGTTGTCAAACCCGAGAACGTTTTGAAGACGTGGGATTGAGAAAAAAAGTACTGTGCTGATCAGGGAAATAACAACAATAAGTTCAATGAGGGTAAAACCGTTATTCAATTTCCCAGCTGTTAATGTCTTTATTTTTCCCTTCACCATCTGGCACACCGTCCGCACCGTATGAGATCAAATCATAATCATCATGAACACCCGGACTGAGGTAGATAAAGTCATTGCCCCATGGGTCTTTCGGAAGTCTTCCTTTTTCAAGATAACCTCCTGTGCGCCACTTCTTTGGTAGCGGTTCCACCTCAGGGGACTCTATCAGCGCGATTAATCCCTGTTCTGTGCTCGGATAGGTTCCGGTATCCAATTTATACAATTTAAGGGCGGTTTCCAGGCTTTCGATTTGAATCTTTGCTTTGAGTTGTTTTGCCTCTTCCGGCCGTCCCATAATTCTAGGCACTATGAGGCCGGCAAGGATGCCTAAAATGACAATGACGACCATCAGTTCAATGAGCGTAAAACCCAGATGGCCTGTTGTTCGAAGTGTTGGATATTTTCCCATTATTCCCCCCTGTTGCGAGTGACCTTGATAGATATCACCAACGCTATACAATGAGCTGGTTCATTTCAAAGATCGGAAGACAAATCGAAAGGACGATAAAACCGACCACAATACCCATAAGCAGAATCATAACAGGTTCAAGCAAAGAAGTCAGATTCATTACAGCCGTTTCCACTTCATTTTCATAGACATCCGCAATTTTACTCAGCATGGTCTCCAGTTCGCCGCTCTGTTCCCCCACCTGGATCATTTGGATGGAAAGTTGAGGAAATATTTTTGTCGCTGCCATTGCATTCCCGAGCCCAATTCCTCTGCTCACCTCCTCAGTGGACGCCTCGACCGCCTTTGAAATCAACACATTTTCCACAATATTTTTTACAATATCGAGTGCCTGTAACATAGAGACACCATTTTCCAGTAGCGAACCCAAAGTGCGAGAAAGCCGAGCCACCGCCAGTTTTTTTATGATGGGCCCGATTATCGGAGACATCAACACGGTTTTATCCATCAAGAGCCGTCCCTGTTTTGTTTTTTTAAACCCCCGGACGGCAAAAATAATCAACCCCATCATAACAAAGATGAGCCACCAAAAAGATTTTAACAGGTCACTGACGACAATTAAAAAGCGGGTTGGCGCAGGAAGAACCTGGTCCATATCTGAAAAAATTGATGTGATGTTCGGGACAATGAAAGTCATCAGAAAAAGAAGCAGAATCACACCGAGAAAGGACATAAAAATAGGGTATATCAGGGCTGTTCGTATCCGGTTTTTCAGGGCGTGTTGTTTTTCGGTGATCTCTGCAAGACGTTCCAGAACAATCTCAAGGGTCCCCGAAGTTTCGCCGGCATGAACCATGTTGATATATAGCGGGGAAAAAATTCCCGGATAACGAGACAGTGCATTGGCAAAACTGTTTCCTTCTACGATTAAATCCCTTATCCCAGCCAGGATTTTTTTAAACGCATGTGATTTGGTTTGAGGAATCAGGGTCTCAACCGCTGACACCAGCGGAAATCCAGCGCCAACAACCGTGGCCAGTTGTCGGGTCATCATCGACACTTCAACGGGCCGAATACGGGTGAAAGGACGAATCAGTATAAATGCGAACGGTTCTTTTTTTGCGGCTGTGTCATGTACTGTTTTAACGGAGACCGGAAAGGTGTTTAATGTGCGGAGCTTTTGCCGGGCAACGACATCGCTTTCTGCATCAATAATGCCCGAGACATGCTTTCCCTTTAGATCAATAGCGGTATATTCGTAAACTGGCATATTAATCTATTTTAACAAATAAAAATGGACGGGTCAACGCTCCGCCCATCGATGTTTCACGGTTCTTTGTCCAAACTTTTTAATTACAGCCTTCTTTTTCCCAACCATCCGATAAAAAAGGAGATGATCAAACAAACAGACACAACCCAAAGCAACGCGGAAAAGATGGGACCAAGTTGTAACGCCACCCAGCTTATAGCCACAACCGGTATGAGGCTTAGCCGCACCATCGCCCGGAGACGATCACGCGTAACAATGAAATCAGCCAAATCCGGCGAGTAAGTGTAATACATTTTGATAAAGGCGTTCCCAAGTCTATTGGTCATCAGAAATTTATCGCGGAATTTTCTCAGAATCGTAACATGGGGTTCCATCACGGATCCAAATGCAGCCGTAGCGATAAAACAACCTCCGCTGTCCCCATCACCTCCGGTGCTTTTAACCGCACGAAATGCATTGATTCTTCCCCCTGTAGCTATCTGGCCGTTCAAACTGTCAACAGGGTCCACGGTTTCCTTGATTTTTGCGATAATTTCCAGATTGGATAAACCAGAGCCGGTAACAGAGGAGTTAGATGAATTATCTGATATGGCAGAAGGGTGGGATTTAGCTTTGAGGAGCGCTGCCACGCCGGTGGCAAAGGGTACGGCCATGGAGGTTCCTGATTTGTAATCATATCCACCCCCGGAGAGTGTGCTCAAGATATTTACCCCCGGGGCCGCGACGTCCACCGAGGTGACCCCAAAGTTTGAAAACCATGCCCGGTTGTCATTTGGATCTGTGGCAGCAACAGCAAGGATATTGGCACTGGTGTAGCTGGACGGATAATGGGGTATGAGATCGTTGTTTTGACCGGGTCTGCTGTTGCCGGCAGAACAAACCACCACAGCTGAAGAGGATCGGATTATATCAAAGAGGGCCTGGCTAAATGGCCCTCCACCCCAGCTGATATTGATCACATCGGCACCCATCAGATTGGCATAGGCTATCGCAAGAATGGCATCAGATATTAACCCACTTCCATCGGCACGAAAAGACTTGAGTGCCATAATTTTTACGTTCCAAGCCACGCCGGCAACACCGATTCCATTGTTCCCCACGGCTGCAATGGTTCCCGTCACATGGGTGCCATGGCCATTATCGTCTGTCGGATTATTATCCTTGTTGACAAAATCCCATCCCCGGATATCATCCACATATCCGTTTCCTTCATCGTCCACACCGTTGTCTGGGATTTCACCCGGATTGGTCCAAAAATTGCCGGAAAGATCTGGATGTGACCCATCTACGCCTGAGTCGATGACGGCAACCACTACTCTGCCGGCGCTGGTGATAATGTCCCAAGCCTCAGGCGCATCGATGTCCGCATCAGCGGTGCCAACGGTACCATTGACATTCTGGCCGGTGTTGTGCATACCCCACAAGAGGCCAAAGTCTTTATCATTGGGAATAATATCCAGATGATAATAGTAATTGGGTTCTGCATATGCCACATTTGGGTCGTTCCGGAACAACTTTACGGCTTGGGCGACTGTCATCTCTCTGGGAAGCCTCACATGCTCGACGCCAATGGTGTGAAACGATCGGATGGTGGTGATACCCAATTTTGTTTGGTAATGCTCTGTTGTGGCCTCGCGAAGAGATGGCTTATATTTTACCAGGATTTCACCGGATGCATATGGTGCATCTGACGCTTTTGGGCCTGTATTTATCGGACCGGCGTCATTTGCCCAGAAGATCGAGGGCATGAAAAAGAAAAATGCCACAATCACCATTGCAAATTTTTTTTTGTTTTTGTCATTGTTGATCTATTTCATGATGGTTATTCGGTTCAGCGTCCAATACCTCCTCAAAAGTCTTCAACTTTTCAATGGTCTTCATCACCATTGAGAAAAAACAGAGCATAAACTATAACAATTTCAAACGCTTCAAGCCGACCTGCCAGAGTGAATTTAAAATAGGTGAGATCGGTACTACTTAATGTAGAGCTTCTGTTTTGGATAGATTTTGCTTCTGGGCGTTAACCCGTTTATATTTAAGAAATTTTCTAAGGACATGTTGTATCGTTTTGCGATTTTAAAGGGGCTGTCTCCTCGCTTGACATTATAACTCTTTAAACCACTTTGCGCCGGCCTTTTTTTACTTTCGACTATTTTTAAAACCTGTCTGATATATAGGTTTGAGTTTGAAAGGTTGTTCAATTCCTGGATCTTTTTTGTGGTGGTACCATATCGTTTGGCGATAATCCAAAGGGAATCCCCGGGTTTGACGATATGGGTAAATATATTTTTATATGTTGGTGCGTCATCTTTTTT
The DNA here is from genome assembly GCA_011049715.1 of Desulfobacterales bacterium. Classification (GTDB taxonomy): domain Bacteria; phylum Desulfobacterota; class Desulfobacteria; order Desulfobacterales; family UBA2156; genus UBA2156. Next base: position 3,263 of record DRHF01000225.1, on the reverse strand, counting down.
TGATCTGGATAAAATTATACTCTTTTGCGGTATTTTCAGGGTTTTTCCGGCAATAATGTAATGGTGCTTCCTTATGTTGTTGGCCATGGCTATCCGGTGCATGCTGACACGGTAACGTCTGGATATCGTCGAAAGGGTCTCTCCGGGTTTTATCTTGTGGTAAACGAAGCGACGGCTCGGTGGAATCGAAGCAGGTATTTCGTCCAGTTTTGCAATCAGCTCAACCCCCTTTCCGGGTGGAACTCGCAGCGGGTAATTATCTCCGGGTAAAATTTGAAATCGAAGCTCTGGATTGAGTCCCCGAAGCACATTTTTTGAAAGACCGATCGCTTTGGCAATGGTTTTAAGATGGGCCGGTATGGACATATTGACGGTCTCAAATTCTAAATGCGCATCGGTCTGAATTTTGTCCAGGCCGTATTTTTTCGGGTTATTTACCAGGTGTAGAGTCGCCAGAAACCGGGGTACAAATCTGGCTGTTTCCCTTGGGAGCCGTTCATAAAGATCCCAGAAATTGTCGAGGTAGTTTATGTTTTGGTTTCGAATGACGCGTAAAACCCGGGATTCTCCGGAATTATAAGCAGCCAGCACGGTTGCCCAGTCGCCGAAAATTTGATGGAGTTCTTTAAGATATGCGATAGCTGCAGCGGTTGATTTCAGTGGATCAAGGCGTTCATCGATATAGGTGTTGCGTTTGAGTCCAAATTTGTATCCAGTGGATGCAATAAACTGCCAAAGCCCAAGCGCCCTTGCCTTTGAGAAGGCATTCACCTTAAATCCGCTCTCAATCAAGGGAAGCCAGGACAATTCAACCGGAAGGCCCGCTTTTTTCAGGGCTTCGACGATATACGGCCGGTATTTTCCGGATCGTTTATATGACTCAATAAAGAATTTTTTTTCTCTGCCGATGGAAAAAAGATTTATTTCAGCCTTGACATGTTTGTTCATTACCCGGGGGATGGCATTATAATTTCCATTGACGACAATATTGCGTGAAGCGGAAATCTCAAGGATCCGTTTTGAGATTAAAAAACGGATGTCTTCTTTCTGTTGCATGATTTTGGGCACGTCGTCCGCATCGATACCCAGGATGTGCGAGTAAGCCTGGTCAAGGGATTCGATCGCATTTTCGAGTTCGCCTTTTTGCCAGAAATCCTGTGATGCGCGGACAAAATCGAGAGCCTCATCCAGAGCGGACTGGGCGTCCTGATAACGTGAGACGGTTTCATCGGTTTTTGATGGGTTTGTGTCTGTTGTTTTGGATTGATCTACGCCAGAACCTTGAGTTGCTTCCATGTCCGGCAGTGCTTTCTCTTCAGGGACAGGATCTGGCAAAATAATTGGATCGATCTTGACAGGTTTGTTTTCTGTATTAACAATTATTTCAGACTGATTCTCAGCAGGGGAAGGTAAAGGCTTTTGCAGTTCAACAGTTTTGTTTTGTGATACTGCAACCGAATGTATGGATGGGGAACAACCTAAAAACAGCATTAAAAAAATGAAGAAAGAAAGTATATAATATTTGGAAATTATGCGAGAAAAGTTCAAACAATATTCCTTCAAGGTCAGGTCGTTTTTTGAATTAACGTAATGGTGCAAAGAAAATGTTCATATTTTGAAAATAGTCAGTTGACCGATTACAAAAAGATGAGTACCTTGTCAAGGTTTTATCTTAATTACTCAAGTTTCGCACCTGGTATTTTAAGGATAGTCGCATCAGGCATAGGGTAAAAAGAAACCAGACCATCGCGTGCCTGTGCACGGTGATTACTTTATGGATACAGGTTCAAACTAATTGCCTCATTGTTTTTCCAAAATTTTTTTTTATCCCACATCCGATGTGGCACCGTATCCCATTGGGGGTGCGAAACTTGAGTTATAGCAAAATCGATCACATTTTAATAAATAGCATAATTATGTGCTGAATTCCAAAGCCACCCTGTTAACCTGTGTTGCCTAAGATTTGGATGAATATGGTAACATCAAGCAAGCTTGACAATCCTTTGCTGTGGCGTTGAATTATGGAAATAAATCGATAAAATTGGAGAAATAAAGAGATATTTATATGAAAATGGAAGCTAATAGCCTATAAAGCAGATTATTTATATATAACACTGTTTATTTAAGTTTGACTTTTTCTAAAAAATTAGTTAACTATAAAAGTTTAAATTAATCTATCGCAAATTTTCTATTTACAATCAGGTGAAGTTACGAAGGCAAGTCTACTGTTGATTCCGCCAGCGTAGCTCAGCGGGTAGAGCTACTGATTTGTAATCAGTGGGTCGGGGGTTCGAGTCCCTCCGCTGGCTCCAAATTTGTTATCGGAATTACGAATTTATTTTTCTTTTAAAAAATTACCATCAAAAATTTGGTGGGGTTCCCGAGTGGTCAAAGGGAACAGACTGTAAATCTGTCGGCGAAGCCTTCGGAGGTTCAAATCCTCCCCCCACCACCAATCTCAAATTAAGTCGTTTGTAGGAGATTCAGGTTGCATATCGGAATCGCTTAAAAGACTACATGGCTTCCTGCTGGAGTCTTTTTTGTGTTTTAAAAAGTAAAATCCACATGTTTATTTTTTTAGATTAGGTTGTTGAGGAAAGTTACGGGGAGCATTTGAAGCTAATAAGGGCGGGAGTAGCTCAGTTGGTAGAGCTTCAGCCTTCCAAGCTGGATGTCGCGAGTTCAAATCTCGTCTCCCGCTCCACAAACTTATAGCGGTTTCGGGTATTTTACGCTTCATTGAAAATGAAAAGTTCAGCCCACGTAGCTCAGTTGGTAGAGCGCTTCCTTGGTAAGGAAGAGGTTCACCGGTTCGATTCCGGTCGTGGGCTCCATGATAAACACCGGCCGCCTCTAATGGAATATAAATGAAACGGCTAAAAAGGAGGATGTTGTATTTGAGTGTCCTGTTTAACATAAAATTTCAATAAGCAGGGGAGGATTTGGTATGGCGAAGCAGAAGTTTAAGCGGACGAAGCCGCATGTGAATGTAGGTACGATTGGTCATATTGATCATGGTAAGACGACGTTGACGGCGGCGATAACGAAGCATATGGCGGCGAAGGGTTTAGCGGATTATGTACCGTTTGATGAGATAGACAAGGCGCCTGAGGAGAAGGCGCGTGGGATAACGATAGCGACGGCGCATGTTGAGTATGAGACGGCCAATCGTCATTATGCACATGTGGACTGTCCGGGTCATGCGGATTACATAAAGAACATGATAACGGGTGCAGCCCAGATGGATGGGGCGATACTGGTAG
>DRHF01000224.1 GCA_011049715.1 Desulfobacterales bacterium | reverse complement strand
TTATCGGTCAAAGATAGTGGTATCGATACTATTTCTTTGAGTCCCGAAGCTAGAAAGGATCGCATCATCGGGACCATAAATCGAATGTCCCTCAAGGCATCGGAGATCCGTCCCCTGATTTGGGCCATCGAGGACCTTCACTGGATTGATAAGAGTTCAGAGGATGTTTCTAAGTCTTTGTTAGACAGCATAACCGGTGCAAGGGTATTTATGATATTCACCTACCGGCCGGAGTTTGTACACGCGTGGGGAGGAAAGTCCTATCTTAATCAAATAACTTTAAACCGGCTTTCCAACCGGGAAAGTCTTGCCATGGTGACTCACCTTTTGGGCACAAAAAACATAGCCGGGGATCTTGAAAACTTAATCCTGGAAAAAACTGAAGGGGTTCCTTTTTTTATAGAAGAGTTCTTAAAATCTCTTAAAGACTTAAAGATCATCGAAAAAAAGGACACCACATATCGACTGGCAAAGGATGTGAAGGGCCTAACCATTCCCTCTACAATCCAGGATGTGATCATGGCCCGGGTTGACTTACTACCTGAGGGTGCCAAAGAACTGATACAAATTGGTTCTGTGATTGAGAGGGAGTTCAGCCACGAATTGATAAACCGGGTGACGAGCTTATCGCAAGAGGAATTACTATCACACCTTTCAGTTTTAAAGGATTCGGAGCTTCTCTACGAAAGAGGAATATATCCTGAATCGACCTATATTTTTAAGCATGCCCTGACCCGTGAGGTAGTTTATGAGTCAATTTTAACCAAGAGAAAAAAGAGGCTACATGGAGAGATAGGCAATGCCATTGAGGAATTATACAAAGATAATCTTCACGAGCATTATGGAATTTTAGTAGAGCATTTTATCAGCAGTGAGAATTACGAGAAGGGGGCTAAATATTGCAGATTGGTTGGACGAAAAGATGAGAAAGCAGGCTCTTTGGACGATGCTATTTCCTATGGGAAAAAACAAATCGCTTGTCTCGAGAAATTGCCTCAGACAGATGAGATAGAGAAAAATCTCATCGATGCCAGGACGAAACTCGGGCTTTATTATCTACAACTCACTCAGCTTGTTAAGGCAAAAGCAATTATAGATCCGATAGTGGATTTGGCAACAAAACGCAATTACAAAAGGAGAGTCTCTCAGATTAATTGCATAATAGGACAATACAAAAATCAAGTTGAAGAGGATTTTCCCAAGGCATTCGAGTACCTGGAGAGCGCATTAAAGATTGCGGAGGATTTAAATGATTTAATTTGCTTAGCACTCGGAAACATGGCCAAAGGCAGTTGTCTATTTTTCAATTGTGAATTTTCGGAAGGACTCTCTTGTTTGGAAAAAGCATTAGAAATAAATGTCGCTGCTAACTCCCTTTGGGGTGTATCAGTTTATAAAGCAATGATAGCCAGCAATATTTATTTTCATCAGGGGGATATTAATCTTGCCTATAAGACCAGTGATGAGGCCTTACAGATTGCTGATAAAAGCGGTGATAAATATTCAAAAACACACGCATATACTGCCCATGGTTGGTCTTGTTATGGTAAAGGATACTTGGAAAAGGCAGAAAAATATTTCTTGCAGGGAGCCGATTTTTGCGAACGGCTTAATGTGTCCTATTGGGCTGCGTTTGCACATTTTGGATTGGGTCATAACTATTTTGATATGGAAAAATATAATGAATCTCAGAAGCATTTTGAAAGAGCAATTTCTTTATTTCAAAGTGCTGATTTATTCCCATCTATGGTCAATTGTTCAAAAACTGCTTTAGCTCTTACGGGGTTACTGAACCATGAAAAAAATATTAACCTTAATGAGCTATTTAAATACTGTAAGGATAACAAAATCAAGGTGTATGAAGGATGGATGCTAAGTTGTATTGGTGAGATTTTATTAAATATTGATGACCAGCATGTTTCTGAAGCTGAAGATTGGATTAAGAAAGCGATTGAAACAAATCAAAAATATGGCATGATGTGGAATTTAGCCCGAGATTATGCCCTGTATGCAGAATTGTTCAAACGACAAGGCGATCTGCCGAAAGCAAAGGAAAAATTGAACAAGGCAATCGAAATCTTCACTGAATGCGGCGCCGATGGATGGGTAACAAAATATGAAAAAGAACTGGCCTCGTTTTCATAAAAAGCACCCCTCAGAAAACCTATATCTTGTGACCATACCGCTTTATTGTGCAAAAACCCCGACTTCGCCCCAACGGGCTACGTCGCGGCGGCCTTCGCTTTTCACTATGCTTCAAACGAAGGCTTGTGGAGGCGGCGGGAGTCGAACCCGCGTCCTAGTCATAAATTTTCATTAATTTCAATGGGTTATCAATCCATTGAACAACATCCGAACAACAAATCAGAAACTGGGCTCGAATGACAAAAGGCACAGCCATTTGCTGACCCTGCCCTTCTGATTAGCTAATAGTGTCCCAACAAAATAGCGGTCTCTTAGACCTGATGTACATTGGAGATATGTAAACTGAACGCCATGCCGTTAAGCTGCCATTGACAGCTTAAGCGGTGTGTTAGACAGAAAGACTTTACAAAAGACCTCTCTCAACCAAAAACTTCCGTCCTGCTTTAGTCAGCGTGTACCTGGACGGATCACCCATGTAGAGATGGCGGTTCAGAAGCTTCGAGTCGACGAGAATGTCCAGGTAGTACTCCATCTTGGGTCCTGTCATATCTAAATGCGGCACCAATTCCTCGGCTGAGTAGCCGTCGTCACCAAGCTTCGCTATGGCTTCTAGGATTTTAACTCTGGTGTCATCAACTTCCCCCGCGCCTGCTTCGGACATTGAGGAATTTCGACTGGATGGAATAATCGATCGGACCGCACCATCCAACTCACGTCGCATTTCGGTCTGATCAATACGAGGAACCTTCACGATTTTCAGGTGTTGCGCAAAACTATTGAACAAGTCCGGCACGAAGTTATCGGACTCAAGTTCTAGTGCCTGAAACACAGAGATCGGGACCGGCAAAGAGTTCTCTCGCTGACCCGAGTGACAGATAGGAATGATAGGAATTCGCTTAATCCAGCCGCAGCCCGCTTCAAAGTTAACCCACGGACGTGATATCGACGCCGGACTACAGAGCAGAAGCATGACCACAGACCCTTCAAGCGCCTGATCGATTTCCTCAAGCCATTTGCTCCCGGCCGGGATATCGCGCAAATCGCTACTAACGAACACCTCGCACTGGTCGACAAAGGTGGACTCGATCCAATCCTTGAGGACGAGAGCAAGTGCGGATTCTTCTGTAATGTGGCTGATAAAGATCTTCATATGCCCGTTCTTGCTGCTCAAAAAATTATTATACAGATCAGGATATCATCACCCCTGGGTTGTTATCCATCAAGATACGCGACTTCGAGTCGCACTACAGATACAATGAGAGTAGTCAAACTTTGGCAACCATGTATGCAAACGATATACAATCAGCTGATACAAAAAGTCAAGGATTTTCGGGGCGTGGTTTAGAGGGGCTGCATCTTTCTGGCGTGGCGCTCCCGGCGTTTGACGTTGTGGGCATCAAGACGGGCTTTTGCGGCTTGGGCCTCTTCAGGTGTGACTTCTATCAGGCTGATCTCTCCGGCTTTTAACTGATCAGACACCCGGATGATTAATTGACGGACTGAGCTGTTTCTTTTATCCAGACCCTCCATTTCAGCTATTTCCGATGGCCTAAGTACATTGTTTCGTAAATAATGTTACGTATTTTTCTGTAAGCTCTCATTTGGTTATCTCGCCCGCTCTCTCTGCTATGAGGAGATCGCTCGAGCTCACAGAGATCGCAGAGATAAATATTTTGTTCTGATTTTTTGAGAGGAAAAATCAGAACAATACACAACCCCTGACGGGTTAAACTTCCAGCGAAAGCTGGATGGAAGTTGAATCTGGATTCCCTCTCAGTAATCCAGATCAAAGCTCTGTGTCCTCTGTGTTCTCTGCCTGCCCCGTAGGTGCAATACATCGTACTGGGGTGAGAGATCAAAATATCCTGTGATCTATTTATACTGATAATACGTTACCGTATTTACGAATAAGAGCACTAAGGCCGAACAACTTATTTAACAGAAACCATCTTTGACCTTTTGGCAGGCTCCTGGATCTTTCCTCAACCCGTTTTTTCCTGTGGTCGAGATTCCGCATATCTCTTTTCCCATCCATGGCTTCAAGAACTTCAAAAAGCCTTCTGGTGGCGGTATAATAGATTTTAATGGCAGCATGGGGAGTCACATCATATTTGACCGCAAGGTCATCATAACTGGCCTTATTGAAAGATCGGTCAATGAAAACACCCGTTTGTTTCAATTGTGGATTGAAACCGGCAAAAGGATTTTCATTTTCCAATTTTCAGAGAAAACCAAACCGAGCAATAAAAAGCTGCTCTTTGGAAAAAGCTTACCATACGAGTTATGATTTTAGATGCACAGCAGAAATGTGACGGCTGGCAGGTGATACCATTCCGGAAAAACGGCAATTTCACATTTGACGATATCATAACCTCTGAAACCACCTCAACACGAAAGATTTATAGCGCATTCACCACGTTCATCTGACCCGATCGCATAGGTGATATCACAGGTTTTGGTGGGCTGGAAATTTTGAAGGTACCAGTATCTGCACAAAATAGGGGTCTAAGATAGTTGGGTTTTATAGCAGATACATTTACTCTAAGAAGCGATGTGATACGAAAAGGTTATGTATAACGACTGACCTAACTGGCTCCAAAAAGTAGGCTGAAGCGAAAGCCTGCTTTTGAGCGTCCAGTTGAGCGTATGGTTATATTTTATTGATATTCATAAATTTCTTAATCCAGTCAAGGGGAAAATTGAAGTGGACTCTTTATCTTTAATCATTACAATCTCATTTCATTCCATAAGTTACAGCATGAACAGGAGTAATCTCAAAGGCATTTACATTTTTGAACTCATGTTTATTGAGTAAATCAATAAATGCCTTTGTGGGTAAAAGTTGGTCATCTAAAAGGGCCTCGAATAATTGAATCCCACACATAATTCTTGCCGGAACTGTACGACATTCATTTATTGATTCCGGAAAAGGAAAATCTGAAATAACAAAATGCCCTTTGGGCTTAAGGGCATGGTAGACATTTTGGGTGACTTTTTCAATATCCCGGCATTCGTGCATGGAGATATTGATAAAGATGACATCAAACTCTTCGATTAAACTAATATCTTCCAATGTGCTATGAATCAATGATACTTTATCTTGAATTCCGACCTCCTCGAGCCTTTTTTTAGTAAGTTTATTGGAGAGAGCGTCACCGTCTAAACCAACAAAAGAACAATTAGGATATTCATTAGCCATTCGAATCAACCCACGACCTGCACCGCTGCAAAGTTCAAGAACCCGAACACCCTCCTTCAGTTTTTCATTTAAACCCGGTATTTTTGAAATCCCGCCAGGGATCAGACGTATGTAAAAAGATCGTCCGGTATTACTGACTGCCTGGATAAAATCTAAGCTTAACTCATTCCACCATGTTCGCCTACCTGATTTTAAGTTTTCTGAAAAAAGATCAAATAGTTCAGGCTGCAGCATCATTTTAAACATAGCACCCATATATCCTGGAAAGTCTTCATCTAAAAGCAGCTTGTCCATATGGGGAGCTAATGCATAACTTTCATTTTCTGTTAATTCCAAAGCCTGAGAAGCAAATGCCGATTGCGTCCAAACTTGGATATAAAAAGGGTCCATTTTTGTCCGCTCAGCCAAATCCCTAGCGTTAATGCCCTGAGGGTGTTTGGCAATTTCTTTAAAGAGCCCATGTTGCAAACCTATTTCAATTGTCCGCAGCCCTACGTATCCAGCCACATGTGAAAGTAATTTCCCAGCTTGTTCTTTTAGTTCTGGTTTTATTTTCTCGCTCATCATATCCCCCATTTTTATTTTGAAATGATTTACAGAAAAAATCAAAAATTTATGGAAACTAGTATCTATTTGAGGAAGAGAGGTCGCTTCAAAAGAGAAGATAAATCCAAAAAGGAGGCTAATTTCAGTTCAAGATGAAAGATACTATTTCTTCAGTGCCACATAGTGGTAGAAGCTGTCAAGCTAATTTATTGAACTG
>DRHF01000223.1 GCA_011049715.1 Desulfobacterales bacterium | reverse complement strand
TGAGATCGGTTGACGTATATGCCATAACGCCCGGAATTTACCACGGGATTTATGCCGAATCTGACGGATGGGGAAAAACAAGGAACGGATGCGGAAGAAAGTGGGACGGATGGGGATGTTTGAGGTTGACAGGGGGTTTTAGGTTGGAGTTTTAGGCTTTGTTGATTCGGTCTATAGCGAAAAATAGGGCTCGTAAAACTGGTCGGGGATGGAAAAATATGGCGGAGAGTCATGCAGACGCCACTTTACGGTAATAGTGCCATATTTTTCTATATATTCGTTAACGGCTTTTTTAAAACTATCAAGCTCCACAATCTCCTCAAGCGAGCTGTATCTTTTGCCGTCCCACATATAACCCATCTCATTTCCCAGGCTTTCCTTAACGTCGACGTTCATGGCGGTGATATCGATCTTGCCTTTATCACCCGATACGGCCGGTGTGATCACCCCGCCAGCGTGTTTTTTAGCGGGAAAAACTTTAATGATTTTACGCCTCTGCTCTACAACCCTGGCAGAAACAATATCTGGCCGCGCTGCGAGCTTTAAGGCGAATTCTTTGTCCTTGAAACCTATAAAGGTCCTGAAATAACGCCTCTTCCCGGGCCCTTTATACTCAATTAGATATTCGACCGTTTCTTTCATTTTGGATCCTCCTCCCGTTCGTTTGTGAATCCATTGCTGACTCTTTTGAATCGCCTAATTGAAATACCAAAATCGTTAAGTGCTTTCGCCGCTTTTTTGGTAGGTTGCACCAGTTCCTTGAGCTTACACACCATACCTGCAAGACTCAATATAAAAGGCTTCAGATCAGGTGCCTCCGTCGTTTTTTTTAAGGTTTTCATTCCAGATCCTCCTTTTTTGGTTGCGTTCGGAACGTACATGGGGAGTTTTTGTGCAATTCCTTCGACCTAGATGCGACCAAAGCGAAGGCATAACCAAGATCAATAAATGCTTTGTTCGTTTCTCTGACGACTTGTGATATTATCTTTAGAGCCTTTGATTCAAACAGGGGTTTCATTCTGAATCCTCCGTTCTTTTGCCAAAAACACCGCCGATGCCTTGCTTCATCTCGAATTCGTTATCAAATTCAAAAACACCGGCCTCATTTATAACCATGCTCTTTATCACTTCTTTCGACAGTACGGTTTTTCCGTCCCATATCAACCTTATAACATCACCAGGCTCGAGATATTTTTCGCTGATTTTCTTTCGGCCTAACCATTTTATCATTTTGAATCCTCCGGTAATTTCTTCCCATCCTTTGTGAGTCCTGTAATAGAAAATCCGGTGTCGGTGGTTTTGATTTCAAACATTTCGGCCCCTCTTTTCTCCAGGTATTCCCTGACCTCGCTAAAAGTTTTCAGCCCGTTTTTCGGATTTCTTAACGTTTCAGACATTACATCCCCTTCCGAGATCTCAATAATTTTCAGCCCAGCTTCGATATCGTCACTCAATAATGTTAATTGATCCTCCCAATACCAGGCCTCTTCATTGATAGGCTCACCAGCACCATCCAACACGACAAGGGCATAGTTTTCAAT
>DRHF01000222.1 GCA_011049715.1 Desulfobacterales bacterium | reverse complement strand
GAGTTGAAAGACCGTAAGTTGTTGCTTTGGGCAGCACTCCTTCATGACATTGGCAAAGGTAAACCAGGCAAAAATCATTCATTAAAGGGCGCTAAAATTGCCCGGACTTTATTTACAAAAAGAGGGTTTCAACCGGATGAAGTTGACACCATATCTTTTTTGATCCAGGAGCACCTGCTGCTGATAAACACCGCGACACGAAGAGATATAAACGATGAGGAAACAGCACTTTTATGCGCCAGAAAAGTAAAAGACGTCACCCGTTTAAAAATGCTCTACCTTTTAACAGCTTCTGATGCGATTTCCACAGGCCCCAAAGCGTGGACCGATTGGTCATCGGTTCTCTTAAGAGACCTTTTCCTAAAAGTGATGCGAATTCTGGAAAAAGGTGAACTGGTATCCCACGAGGCGGTGGAGCAGGTTGAAAAGAAAAAGAAAAAAATTTTTCGTTCCATGAAGCAGTTACAGATTAGCGGAGAATTTAAGGGGCTCTTCAATGTCATGTCCCCGCGGTACTTGCTATACACGCCGGCAAACGAAATACTTGAACATATCCAGCTATACAAAAGTCTTGGCGAGGCCGATTTTGTCTGGAACATAGCCAAAACTTCCGATGCCAACACGAGAAGGGTGAACATCTGCGCCAAAGATCGTCCCGGACTCTTTTCAAAAATTGCCGGCAACTTTACCCTAAACAACTTAGATATTCTCAGCACCCGGGTTTATACCTGGCGCAATCATATTGCCTTGGATATTTTTGAAGTGAAAGCACCGCTGGATGAGATTTTTGAAACCGATAAATGGGTTCGGGCTGAAAAAAGTCTAAGTGCTGCGCTTGCGGGGAGGCTCGACCTTGCATCGGCCCTCGGGGGAAAAACGCTTTCTTCCCGATCCGTTGCCCCTCGAACCTCGGGAAAACCCAATAAGGTCGTTGTGGACAACACGAGTTCCAGTTTTTTTACCATTATTGAAGTGTTTACTTACGACTTTCCGGGACTTCTTTTTTGCATTGCGGACGCAATATTCCGGTGCATGCTCGATATCCGGGTCGCAAAAATCGCCACGAATGTTGACCAGGTCGTGGATGTTTTTTATGTAAGGGATTTTGATGGACAACCGGTTGATTCACCGGACCAGGAAAACAAAATTATAGGGGCTATTCACGAAGTATTGCCGGTTTTTAACGCATTTGATCTGTGAAAAAAAAAATTTTATTCACGCCAAGCCGGAGGAAAAGAACCGCTGGTTTGGGTGTGCGAAACTTGAGTTATTACTAAAAAACAGATTCTACCAATGGAGGATTTTTTATGAAAAAAATCGAAGCAATCATCAAACCGTTCAAACTTGACGATGTTAAGGAGGCATTGAATGAAATCGGCATTCAGGGGATGACCATAACAGAGGTGAAAGGTTACGGAAGGCAAAAAGGGCACAAGGAAATCTATCGCGGTGCTGAATATGTGGTCGATTTCATCCCAAAAGTTAAAATTGAAATCGTGGTTGAATCCGGTCGGACAACCGAAGTGGCGGATACCATACGCAAAGCGGCGAATACGGGTAAAATTGGCGATGGAAAAATTTTTATTTTTTCCGTTGAAGAAGCGATAAGGGTTCGAACCGGAGAGACAGGCAGTGATGCCATTTAATTTAGATGAAAAAAATTTTAAACTTTCAATAATTCAAATGAAATTACATCGATATTGATAAGGAGGATTTAAACATGACACCAAAAGAAGCATTGGAAATGGCAAATAAGAACGGCGCCAAAGTAGTTGATCTTCGGTTCCTTGATTTTCCAGGCGTATGGCAGCATTTTACGGTTCCGATCGGAGAGCTAAAGGAGTCAAGCTTTGAAGATGGATTCGGTTTTGACGGATCGAGTATTCGAGGCTGGCAGCCGATACACGCAAGTGACATGCTTGTTATACCAGATGCAGCGACAGCCAAAATGGACCCCTTTTATAAAGCCCCAACACTGGTACTGATAGTAGATGTTGTTGATCCGATGACCCGGGAGGCCTATTCCCGCGATCCGCGCAATATTGCGAAAAAAGCAGAAGCATATTTAAAAAGCACCGGAATCGCTGATACGGCCTATATCGGCCCTGAAGCGGAGTTTTTTATTTTTGACGACATCCGTTTTGAATCCTCAAAGCATCGTGCATTCTATGAAATCGATTCCATAGAAGGAATTTGGAACAGTGGCAGGGAGGAGGCGGGGAATCTTGGTTACAAGCCACGACACAAGGAGGGATATTTTCCGGTTCCACCGATGGACAAATTTCAGGATATCCGGACCGAAATGTTGCTAACGCTTGAATCTTTGGGCATTGAAATTGAAGCCCAGCACCATGAAGTGGCAACCGCCGGTCAGGGAGAGATCGATATGCGTTTTAAACCGTTGCTCCAAATGGGTGATCAGTTGATGTGGTTTAAGTATGTGCTTAAGAATGTTGCTTACCGACACAATCATACCGTAACGTTCATGCCGAAGCCGATTTTTGGGGATAACGGGACCGGGATGCACACCCATGTCAGTCTCTGGAAAAAAGAACAGCCCCTTTTTGCAGGTGAACACTATGCCGGGGTTTCCCAGGAAGCGCTTTACGGTATCGGCGGAATACTCAAACACTGCAGCGCGCTGTGCGCCTTTACCAATCCAACGACCAACTCCTACAAAAGACTCGTTCCGGGCTATGAAGCACCGGTGAACCTTGCTTATTCCAGCCGTAACCGGAGCGCAGCGATCCGAATACCCATGTACTCCGCCTCGCCTAAGGCCAAAAGAATCGAGTTCAGAACGCCAGATCCGTCGTGCAATGGATATTTGGCTTTTTCGGCCATCCTCATGGCGATCCTGGACGGTATTGAAAATAAAATAGATCCCGGTGAGCCGCTTGACAAGGATATATACGGCCTGCCGCCGGAAGAACTGGCCGAAATTCCATCTGCACCCGGATCTTTGGCTGGTGCCCTTGATGCATTAAAAGATGATTGTGAATTTCTGATGAAAGGAGATGTATTTACCCGGGATGCGATTGATATGTGGATTGAATACAAAACCAACAATGAGGTGAACGAGGTCAATATTCGTCCGCATCCCCATGAGTTTTTTCTATATTTTGATATATGACATTATCGATAATGACGGTAGACCATACCGTACTTTTTGGCTTTGTAAGAGAATTTTCGGACCGTCGTTTTAAGGAGTTTTGTTGCCACCGTAATATTACCTTTTGCGTTTTTCAGCGCGTCAATTAACATCTCCTTTTCCACATTCTCAACGGCTTCTTCTATCGACATCGTGGGCAACGTGTCCGATTCCAGCCCGGTCTGCAGGGTCGGGGGCAGATGGTAACTGTGAATGACTCCTTCCTGACATAACAAAACCGCTCTCTCCACACAGTTTTCGAGTTCTCTCACGTTGCCCGGCCAATGGTAGTCCATGAGCATATCGATAGCCGGTGTGGAAAATCGCCGGATGTCTTTGCTATTTTCTATCGCATATTTTTCAAGGAAGTGGTCCGCCAAGAGGAGTATATCGGTTTTTCGTTCTCTGAGCGGCGGCAGGTAGATGGGAAAGACATTGAGTCGATAATACAGATCGTCCCGAAAGGTCTCCTTTTTCACAGACCTCTCCAGATTCCGGTTAGTAGCGGCGACGATGCGAACATCCACCCGTATGGTTTTGTCCCCGCCTAGGCGTTCCAACTCCTTTTCCTGAAGAACCCGAAGGAGATTCATCTGAATATCGAGGCCGACAGAACCGATTTCATCTAGAAATATCGTCCCCTTGTGGGCCAACTCAAACTTACCCAATTTTTGTTTAACAGCGCCTGTAAATGCACCTTTTTCATGCCCGAAGAGCTCACTTTCGATCAGATTAACGGGAAGTGCCGCGCAGTTTACCTTGACAAAAGGGCCTTTAGAACGAAGACTGTTGTAATGGAGAGAGTTGGCAACGAGTTCCTTGCCGGTTCCGCTCTCTCCACGAATCAGCACCGTGGCATTGCTTTTGGCAACCTGGGAAATCATTTGATAGACTTCGCGCATCTTGTTGCTGTTTCCAATGATATTGTTGATTCGGTATTTGTTTTCCAGTTCGTTTTTGAGCCTTTTGTTTTCTTCCCTCAATTGCTCTTTTTCCAGACGAATCGTTTCCAGGTTGATGACATGTCTGGCAATCATGGTTGCGATGACAGATAAGAGTTTTTTCCCCTTTTCCAAAGGATACAAGGGATCAAAAGGTCTGTCGACGCTGAGCGCTCCGATGACGTGGCTCCCTTTTTTTACCGGAACACATATAAAGGAAATTTCCTGGTTTTGTTTTGATTTTCTTGAGGCGGTACGATTGAGAAACTGGGGCTCCTCACTGATTTTGGGTATGGCAACCGCCTTTCCAGACTGAATGACCTGGCCGGTAATTCCTTCACCGAGTTTGTATTTCCCTTTTTCCATGGCAACTTTTGAAATGCCGTGGGCGACTTCAATGCTGATTTCATCCCGCAGGGGGTTTAAAATTGATATGGCGCCACGTACCATTTCCATTGAATTGGAAAGAATGTCCAAAACCGTATATAATGATTTTTTCAGCCGAAGATGTTCGTTGAGTGCTTTGCTGATCTCATATAAAAGCGTGGTTTCCTCTTTTTTTTTCATCATTTAAACTTTCTATTTCATGCCATGAGGTATATGGTAAATTTAATGAATCAAGTTTCGCACTCCCAATCGACCGGAGGGTCGCCTTCGGCGATTTATTCCGCCTCAAAATTTTACATGGTTTTTCTCCAATCGGCAAACAAATTATCATACACTGAGAAAAGTGCCGAGGATTGTTTATGAATTCAAATCATCCGGACGGCGAAAAACCTGCAGTCAATGAAAAACGGCAACAGACCTGTAGTTTACTGGGCGCCCATTTTTCCATTGCAGGGGGGCTTCACCAGGCACTTTATAAAGCCGTTTCTTATCGGTGCAATACACTTCAGATATTTACTAAAAATGCAAATACCTGGAAAGAACGATATCTTTCCCAAAGTGATATCGATCGCTTTGAAAAGGCAAAATCGGAAACCGGGTTGACCCAAATCGCTTCGCACACCTCTTACCTGATCAACTTGGCTACAGATGAAAAGAAAAAGCATTTCCTATCATACAATGCACTGAAGCAGGAATTGATCAGATCTTCAACCCTTGGGATTCCTTATGTTGTACTTCATCCGGGCTTTTCCATGGGAAGTGGTGAAGCTTCCGGTATTCGGCGAATCGCTGATAACATCGACGCGATATTCGCTGAAATTCCATATTCAAATACAAGGTTACTTCTTGAAACTACTGCGGGCCAAGGTTCTAGCCTGGGACATACCTTTGATCAAATTAGATCAATGATGGATAAGATTGAAAATAAGAAAAGGATTGGGGTTTGTCTCGATACATGCCATATTTTTGCTGCAGGTTATGACATTCGGACGGAGCCGTCGTACAAAAAAACGATTCGTGAGTTTGATTCAATCATCGGCCTGACAAATCTTTATCTTATTCACTTAAATGATGCCAAAAAAGACCTCGGTACGAGAGTCGACCGGCATGAGCATATCGGACTTGGGCTCATCGGGGTGGATGCATTTAAATATTTTATGAGTGATAAACTGTTTATCCATATTCCAAAAATCATCGAAACCCCGAAATTCATGGAAGGAAAAGATATGGACAATATCAATCTGAAGCGACTGAGAGGATTGACGAACTAACCCTCCCCAGAATATTTGCCATTTTTTTCTTCAGTATGGAACGATCAATATCATGATAAAAATAGCCGGTTTCATCCTTATTTTATATGTTTTTTACAGCGGCTTCTTATTTCTGGCCCAGCGGAAGATCATGTTCCCCCGTTACATGATAGATGTTCCTCCGGAGAGCGAAGTGACTGTCCCGGGTATGGAAAAAATCTGGTTGAAAACCGGTCGTGGAACAATTGAGTCATGGTATCTGCCCCCGGTAACCAAACCGGGTGCTTTACCCCATCCGGCGGTTATCTTTGCCCACGGCAATGCGGAATTAATCGATTTCTGGCCGGTTGAGCTGAAAGGATTCACTCGTTTCGGCATCGGGGTATTGCTTGTGGAGTATCCCGGGTACGGGCGTTCAAAAGGGACACCATCTCAAAGCAGTATCACCGAAACCTTCGTTACCGCTTATGATATGCTCACCGCGCGAGCGGATGTGGACGCCTCAAAAATAATTCTGGTGGGGCGTTCTCTCGGCGGTGGCGCTGTCTGTGCACTCGCGGCAAAGCGACCTGCGGCAGTCCTCATTTTAATGTCGACCTTTACCAGTGCGCGATCGTTTGCAACAAAATACCTGATACCCGGTTTCCTGGTCAGAGATCCCTTCGATAACCTCTCCGTCGTCAGGTCTTTTTATGGTCCTGTTCTCATCATGCACGGGAAAAGGGACGAGGTCATTCCTTACAAGCATGGCCTGGCACTCTACCGGGCAGCAAGAAACGGCAAAATGATTACATATGATTCCGGGCACAACGATAGCCCCCCGGACTGGGACATTTTTTTCCGGGAGGTGGAATCGTTTCTTAAAGATGCCGGTATTCTTTAGCTGATTGAAACAAAATAGCAACCGCCTCCCTCCTTGTAACCGTATTCTTGATAAATCAAATGTAATTAATAGTTCGTTTTGGTTATTATGGGTTATTAGGTTATAGTAATTGATTAAAATATTAATACCTTGACATATAATTACATAAAATATATGCATTATAACCGATTGAAACACGATAATAAACGGCCGGTAAATCGCAGAATCGGCACTCGGATTGCGACAAGCGGTCCACTATCGATGGAAAAGAAGGAGAAAAAACAATTAAAGAGCTCCTTTCCACAAAACAAGTTGCACAGTTTTTAGATGTTAATGAGAAGATGATCTATACCCTCGTGGCTGAAAAAGCGTTGCCGGCAACAAAGGTCACCGGTAAATGGCTTTTCCCGAGACACCTGGTGGAGCAATGGATAGAAACCCATACAATCAACTATCCGGAAGCGATCCCAGCATTTTCATCGTGCCAAGGATTAATGATAATCGCAGGGAGTAACGATCCACTTCTGGACCGGACGATCTCCATGTTTAACACCTGTTATCCCGATCATATTGCGGTTTTTGGAAATCTCGGCAGTATGGGCGGGTTAAAGGCCCTTCGTCAGAACCGGTGCCATATTGCATCCAGCCATCTGCTCCAGGAAAACGAAATTGAATATAATTTTGAGTTTGCCTTAAAGGAACTGAACAGGCATCCGGTCATCGTCAACTTTTGCAAGCGAGAGCAAGGTATTCTGATACAAAAAGGGAATCCCAAAAAAATCCAAGGTGTAGCCGATTTCAGGCGACCGGATATCAGAATTGTCAACCGGCCTTTGAGCACCGGCACACGACTTCTTTTTGACCGGGAGCTGCGGAAAGCGAAAATCAATAGTGCCGGAATTGACGGTTACGACCATGAGGTCAACAGCCACCTGGAAGTTGGTTTTGAGATTTTATCCGGACGCGCAGATGCCGGCCCTGGAATACGGCCGGTCGCTTCCATCCTGGATCTGGAATTCATCCCTGTGCGCTGGGAACGGTACGATTTTC
>DRHF01000221.1 GCA_011049715.1 Desulfobacterales bacterium | reverse complement strand
CCGGTACTTTTGAGCAGCAAAATTTTGTACAGATACTATAAGGCATATCTGCAATTTAGGCTCATTTGCGATAAGTTGGTTATATATGTTGAATACCGATAATTAGAAGCTACGGCCACTCTTTGGTCCTTATCTGCCACGCCCTTGTCCTCCTCTGTCACCGCCATACCCTCCTCTGCTACCACCTTGTCCTCCTCGGCCACCGCCGTATCCACCACCACCGCGCTTTTCGGTGCGGGGGGGGCGAGCCTCATTCACGTTAAGCGTTCTTCCTTTTAACTCCTTGCCATTGAGCCCATCGATTGCAGACTGCCCTTCAGCTTTAGAGGCCATCTCCACGAATCCAAATCCTTTTGATTGACCGCTATGTTTGTCTTTGATAATGGTGGCGGATTCAACCTGCCCGAATTGTTCTAAAGCCAGCCGTAAGTCCTCTTCGGTGACTTCATACGACAAATTTCCCACATAGAGCTTCATTCTATTCTCCTTTTGTAATAAATTATAAGTTTCACATCGCCTAACAATGATTAGATAGTTTCTATACAACACCCCTGGTCGTCAAATTGGCGTCATAACACTCGTTACCCAAAAGTATCATATAATGTTTGATCACCTCAACACAAAAGATTTATAGCATATTCGCCACTTTCATCTGACCAGTACGCAGAGGTGATATCACAGGTTTTCTGGAGGACGAAAAACTGAGGTATGTATGGAATATCTCAGGTTTTAAAACAGATAAAAAACCTGTGGTAATAACAGTATCGCAGCTTCAGGAGCGGCAACAATAACCTTATTGTATTGTAGATGCATTTCACTAAGAAACGCTGACTTGGAATGAAAATCTGTACATTTTTGTTAAAAATTAGCTGAGGACCAACTGCCGCATTTTGCACTTTCGCACAGAGACAATTGCGTGAAGTGGGGTGGATATTTAGAGTCTATTTTTTATCCAGAATTTCCCTCAGCTTATGTGACAGGTTTTTCAGACCGAACGGCTTCTGAATAAAACCGTCACACCCTTTAGCTATGATGTTCTTGGCATGGCCATCAACGCTGTACCCGCTGAAAGGAGGACTTTGATATCGGAATTAATCTCTTTTAACCTGTCATAGGTTTCACTACCACCCATTTCAGGCATCATCATATCCAAAATGACCAAATCAATCCTGTCTTTGTTCTTCCTGTAAACTTCAATGGCTTCTCTGCCGCTTCCAGCGTACAGAGCTGTATAACCTAGTTCCGGTAGATTCATCTTCCCGACCTTTATAATCATCTCCTCATCGTCTATCAAAAGAATCGTTCCTTTACCCTCTGTCGCTTCTTCATATGCCATCATGCCTCCTGATCACCCCCGAAAACGATGGGCCGGAATTAACTGGCTTGAAAGGTTTGTTAACCGGATAAATTGATGGAGATTGCTACCAAGACAGGATACCGGGGAATCCTGTCATTTTTCCAATTCCGCCTTAACCGCAACCCCGATCTTTCCCACCGTATACGGTTTCTTTATGTACTTTCCTGCCCCTAATCTCTGAGCTTTCTTCACATCCGGCGTTTCAGCATATCCGCTCGCAATGATCGCCTTTTGACCAGGATGAATCTTTATTATCCTTTCGTAGGTCTCACAACCGTTTATCCCTTTTGGCATAATCATATCCAGAACAACCAAATCCACGGATTGTTCTTTCAGATACTCAACCGCCTCCTCACCGCTTGAGACAGCTTCAGCAGTGTATCCCAGCTTAGTCAAAATCCCACAGGCAATCTCCCTTTGTGTCTCCTCATCGTCAACAACCAGAATCTTTTCACCATTTCCGAGATAATCATCTACGGGAACCGTGCCCTTCTCATCTGCCACATCATCTCGGGTCGCCGGGAAATACAGTTCAAATGTCGTCCCTTTCTTACTAGTTTTTACGTTTATGTATCCTTCATGATCCTGTAATGTATTCCATACGACTGCCAACCCTAATCCTGTACCACTCCGACCCAGCACCTTCTTGGTATAGAAAGGTTCAAATATCCTCTCAAGATCTTGGGGAGATATGCCCGAACCATCGTCTGAAATCCTCAGTACAGCATATTCTCCAAGACGAACATTTTCATACCCCTTCAAGGCTTTATCCAAATACTGGTTTGCTGTGGATATGGTGACAATTCCACCCTCCTCAATAGCCTCACCGGCGTTCGCAACGAGATTCATTAGGGTCTTATTGATGTGGATGGAAGAACCACTCAAGTTCAAAAGATCGGAGTCCAGTTCAAATTTAAAATCGATAAATGAGTGGGTCTTTTCCAGTTTTTGATGTTCAGCAGAACCCAAATATTCAGTGACAATGGTGTTGAGGTTCAGGATTTCTTTTCCGGTAGCAACCCCCCTGGCAATGGTCAGTAAATCTGAAACCACATCGGCAGCCCTCATGCCAGATTCTTTTATGGTTTCAATCGGCTCTCGAAGCGGGCTGTCCTCCGGTAAATCCATCAAAATCAGTTCCGGATAGCTCACAATCCCTGACAGGATGTTGTTCAAATCATGGGCAATTCCTCCTGCCATGAGCCCCAGCGACTCCATTTTTTGGGCGCGGTGGAGTTGGTCTTCAAGCTTTTTTCGTTCTTCTTCGGCCCGTTTACTTTCGGTTATGTCTTCCATCAAGCCTTCGTAAATGGTTTTTTCTTCCTCCATGAGTGCTCTTGTGTGATATTTGATCCAGAACTTTTCCCCATCCTTTTTTCTAAGCTCCACAGTTTTTCCATATACAGACCCCTTCGCGTCGATTTCTTGCATAATCGCGGTTCTTGCTTCGGGCCGGACATACAGATTGGCAATGCTATCTACCGATGATATCAAGCTTTCAGGAGAGTCATAACCAAACATTTCAGCCATCTTCTTATTAGCCATAATAAATTTCCCAGCTTTTTCGACCTGATACACTCCAACCAAAGCATTTTCCACAAGCCTTCTGTATTTTTCCTCGCTTTCCCGCAGTGCCTCCTCCGCTTGCTTGCGCTCGGTATCATCTCTGACCATTCCCTGTATGGCAACAGGTCTACCTGAGTTATCCCGGACCACAATCCATATGTCCTGCATCCATCTTTCAGAACCATCTTCACGAAGAAGACAGTATTCAACTTCCCCGCCATCCGAACCTGGTGCTAAAGATTCAGCTGAAGCATTCCGGACTTTATCCCTGTACTTCGGATGAATGTGAAGCAAAACACTTTTGGTTGTGACGACTTCTTTACCCCCTTCTTCGAATCTAAAAAACTCATAACAACGCTTGTTAAGAAGCGTAAACTTTCTGGATAACAAATCATATTGATAGACTCCAACCAACATCTGATCCGCAACGCTTTTAAAGTCTTCTGATATGCCCCCTTTATATTTTAGCAGCTCCGACTCTAAATCGCTTATCCTCTGCTCTAATTCTTCATAGGTTGGTTTCTCGGCCATTAGAAAATTCTCCAGTGCCATAAATAAAAAAGCCCATGCATTTTAATCGCAAACTAGAATGCATGAGCCATAATTTTTCATTGAGATTCACCTTTAAAAGCTATTCTCAAGTGAAATTCAGTAATGTCATTGCGAAACAATTTTTTAGCGTGTCATAACTGCAATATCTTTGTCACAATCCCATATTGTAAATTCTAAATAACATAGTGGATTTCAACTGTCAATTTCACTCATAAAAGAAAAGGAAAACTACAACATTTTGCTTTTAACTAATAGTTGTCAAACTGAGATACTATGAGAGTATCTCAGGTCTAAAGAAATCTGAGATATCATCTAAATTCAGGCCAAAATTTGATGGTTTTATAGCCTGAAAATTACATCCATCAAAACTCAAAACCATTTTATGCCGACTGCAGATATCATTTAATGATAGCGTCCGTCATGGCAACACTGTAAATGCGGTTTGAAATGCTGCGTATTGATATTTTAGCAAAGTATCAGGAATCTGCCGCCCGTGCCTCTTAATATTTGCTGTAATGGCCCATGCTGCGATCAAAGTAACGAAGACAACAGGGTCAGGTCTTGAATCTTGAATGGTGGAGCTTTTTATTCATTTTATCGATTTTTTTTCTCAGTTTGCTATTTCTTCTTATCCTATCCGTGGCCCTTCTGCAGGCATGTGACACGGCCGACTCGCTTATCCCGAAGTTGGCCCCAATCGCTTTGAGCTTTTCTCCGGTATGTTGTCTGCAAAAATATATTTTCAGAACCCGGGCAAGTGTGGGATCGTTCCCGATTTCCGAATCAACCGCGTGAAATATGTCTGGCATGGATATTCTGGGAATCAACTGGCGCAACGCCGGCAGATCTTTGTCCGGTCTTTTGCCTGATAAAAAGTTTTC
The DNA here is from genome assembly GCA_011049715.1 of Desulfobacterales bacterium. Taxonomy (GTDB): domain Bacteria; phylum Desulfobacterota; class Desulfobacteria; order Desulfobacterales; family UBA2156; genus UBA2156. The sequence continues at coordinate 130 of DRHF01000221.1, read as the reverse complement.
TTTAACAAAATTAACAAAATCCGGACCTCCAAGCAAAATCGATCCAACCACGTCCTTCAGTGGGCTTTCATATTTTTTATTTACATATGAAGAAACAAATTCTTTGTAGCCGTTCTGCGCATCTGAAATT
>DRHF01000220.1 GCA_011049715.1 Desulfobacterales bacterium | reverse complement strand
GCCCATCTTTGACCGATGCCTCACTCGCAAAATCCTCGAAATAGCTCGCTATTCCTGTGGTTTTACTCTCTCGGATCAGCCAAACCTGAACCAAATCTAAGCGCCAATTCTGCGAAGTTATTTCTGCGCGAACCCTTAATCGCTTACGGATTCAGTTTATAGATCGCCTCAATCAGTTGGGCATACATTGGACTCCGAATGGTAAAACCGATCGATTTGCATAGCTTAATCATCGATGTATTCTCCTCCAGCAGGTAACCGATAATATTTCCCATCTCCTCATTTTTGCCTATCTCAATCAGGTGTGAAAGCAGCGCGGCGCCCATACCCAGCCGATGAAATTTGTCCGCAATCATGATGGCAAATTCTGCGTCATTGCTGCCGCCGATCCTTATCAGTCTGCCAACGCCGACGATATTTTTTTCAGTGTCTTCCGGTTCCGCCACCAATATCATGTTTCTTTCGTAATCCGCAAAACAGACCCTCGAGAGCCGGTTATGATCAATTCTGCTGTCCACATGCATATAACTAAAGTATCGGCTATATACGCTCTGTTCGGAAAGTTTCTGGTGAAATTTAACCATCAACGGCTCATCCTCCGGCTTGATGGGGCGAAAAACAATATCAGAACCATCTTTTAACTTTATCCGCTTTACATACTCAAAAGGATAAGGGCGAATAGCAGGTTTTACTTTACTCTTTTCATCCTCACCAAAGACAATTACACGGGCATTCAGGGCATAAATTCCGGTCGGGCCGGCAAAAAGAGGGTCGATATAAATCTCTTTTATCCATGGCTGTTCGATGGCGAACTGCCCAAGGCGGACCAGGATCTTTTCTATTTCGACAAGATTCACCGGCTTGTCCGGCCCGGTTCCTTTCAACGCTTTATAGATTCTCGTTTTTTCTATCATTTTATGGACTAAATTCGTATTTAAAGGCGGCAGGCCAAAGGTGATGTCCTGAAATGTTCTCGACAGGGCCCCCCCGGTACCGAAGAAAATCACCGGGCCAAATTGAGGATCGACATGGGTCCCGATCATCAGCTCGTAACCTGCTCGCTTCACCATTGCCTGTATGGATACACCGGAAAAGGCATCTGACCCGAGCTGCTTTGAAACTTCTTTTTCGATTTCAGCATATACCTGGCGGACCTCATTTTCATCCATAAGATTCAACCGAACACCGCCCGCATTCGATGGATGAGCAACTGTCCAAAGGGGTTTGATCGCCACCGGGTAGCCGATCTCAGTGGCTCTGTCTACGGCATCCTCTTCATCGGTTGCATTCATGGAAGGCAGCACCGAAATTCCGCAGATTTTCAGAATTTTTATTGATTCAACCTCGGTTAGCGCCGTGCGTTTTTCTGCCCTGGCCTGCTCTGAAATGTCAAAAAGGATCTGCTCAGCCTTCGAATTTTCTGTAAACTCCAATTCGTCCATAAGTTTAGGGGTTTCATAGAGGGCATTCAAGTTTTCCCGGTACTTCCACATGTAGTTAAAAATGCGGATCGAGATTTCGGGAAAGGGAAAAGACGGGATCCCTCCCCTGGTAAATACATCATCCCCCCGCGAATACGCTTCTCCCCCCATCCAGCTTGCAATCAACGGGATCTTAAGGTCTGGCGTTAATTTAGTAACCGTTTCTGCAACCTTGGTGGAGTCCACCGTCGGTCTTGGCGTTAAAACAGCCAGGATTCCGTGCACGGCAGGATCGGTTGCGACCACTTGTATGGCCTTGGCATAGATATCGGAAAGGTCATCTCCAAGGCCGACAATTGGGTTTCCATGGCTCCAATGGGCCGGGAGGAACTCGCTCAGTTTTTCTACTGTATCACCCGACAACCTGGCCAGCCGCCCTCCTTGTTCAATGAGGGCGTCGGTCGCCAGATCTGCGGGACCACCTGCGTTGGTAATAATGGCCAGATTACGCCCTTTGGGAAGCGGCTGCTTTTCGAGAATCTCGGCCATGGAAAAAAGATCGGTTATGGAATTAACCCTCAACACACCGGAGCGGTCGAATGCCGCATCTAGAATATCATCGCTGCCGATCAAGGAACCGATATACGAATCGGTGAATAGGGCTTCTTCTTTTGGTTTTCTCCCCTTGATCAAAATAATAGGCTTATTATATGCGACTTCCTTAGCGGCAGAGAGAAATGACCTCGGATTTCCGACGGTTTCCATGTATAGAATGATCGATTTCGTATCCGGATCATCTCCTAAAAAATAGATGAGATCCCCCCAATCGACATCACACATTTTTCCAACGGAAATGAATGCACTAAACCCCACATGGGATTTATAGCTCCAATCGAGGATTGCCGAGCACATAGTGCCGCTTTGGCTGATGAGGCCGATAGTTCCCGGCATGGCGCAATCACTGGTGACGGTTGCATTAAGGCCTGTTTTCGGAATCATAACCCCCAGGCTGTAAGGTCCGATAATCCGGATCCGATGTTTTTCCGCTATTTTAAAAACTTCGTCTTCAGCGGTAAGGCCATCGGCTGATTCTTTTCTAAAAGCTGACATAATTATAGCATTTTTCAAACCGACCCCGGCACATTCTTTCATCACCTCGGGAACCACCTGCGCTCTTGTCACAATGATGGCAAGGTCTATCTTCTCGTCAATTGCGGATATGCTCTCATAGCTACGTATGCCGAGAACGCTTTTTCTATTGGGGTTAACCGGGAAAACGGTTCCCCCGAACGGACTTTTTATCAGATTCCAGAGCAGCGTACGCCCTACGCTGCCATACTTTTCGCTGGCGCCTATGACTGCAATCGCTTTGGGGTTGAAAAAACCATCAAGGGAACTGCTGTAGGCAACGTGGTCATTCTTCTTTGTTTCCATCTCTTTCTCCAATGGTGGTGATTTGCCGACATCGCCTTAAACGATCAATATCGATTGAAGAACCCCGCAGTCCGGCAGGTGGCGGGTAGAGGATCTTCAAAAGAAATCGTCAAAATAAACCGTGGATTCCCTTTGCGGGAGAGGAAGCCCGTTTTTCATGGCGTCGGAAAGATCGGCCGCTGAATCTTCATCCAGCCACCAGTACCAGTATGCACTGCTCTCATCGCCGTATTTTGAAAGAACGGTGTCGGGCACTCCAAATTTATTCCAGTAAAGGAGTCGGGTGTAGTTGATATTCCACAAAAGAACATAAGGGAAGGCGTTATAAACGATCTGATCAATTTTTCGATAAATCTCGTTTCGTTTAGCGATATCAAATATGCTTTTTTGTTTTTCAATCAGTTCATCAACCCGGCGGTTTTCAAAGCCGGTAATATTACTACCGCCCTTTCGGGTCGCTTCTTTGGATGACCACATCCCTTCGGGGTCTTTAAAGATTCCCGCTCCCCATGCGGCCCACGTCATCTGATAATTAAACTCATCCATATCGCGAGCCCATGCGGCCCAGTCCTTTTTATCAATGATGAGCTCAATACCGGCGTTTTTAAGATCTTCCGCATAAATGGCCAGAAATTTTTCTGATGAAGCGGCACGGGTTAGAAATTTGAATGAAAATCGTTTGTTGTTTTTTTCCAGAAAACCGGTTTTCGGATTTACCAACCAGCCGGCCTGGGCCAGAAGATCCCGGGCTTTCTTTCTGTCCAGCTCAACCAGTGTGTTTGGGCATGGATTCTGTTTGGTGTAAAGGTCTTCATAATAAGATTTATGGAGGAAGTACTGGCTGTACATCAAGGTGGTATTCATTTTTCGTCGATCCAGAAGATACGCCATCGCCTTTCGAACCCTCACATCATCAAAAGGCGGCTTTCGCATATTCATGGCAAATCCTTGAAATCCGATGGGGTTGAGATTGAACACCTTCTGTTTTACGATCCAATTTTTTAGAAATTTTTCTCCCTTGGTTTCATTGATCCATAACCGGGAAGTATATACGGGATAAAGGTCAATATTCCCTTTTTTGAATCCTTCAAATGCGTTTTCCCTTTCGGTAAAAAATTTAAATTTAATGGTCCGGAAATTGCCGATCCTCTTTGACCGGATGTCATTTATATTCCACCAGTCATCCCGACGCGTCAACGTAACAAAAACGCCTTCATCGATATTGCCGATTTTATAGGGCCCTGAAACAACCGGAAACTCAAAATTGACCTTATTGAAATCCCTTTCTCCATAGGCATGCTTGGAAAGAATAAAAAAACTCCCGATGGCTCCCAGGTTTTTCCAGTGAACATCCTTTGCCTTGAACTGAACCGTCTGTTTATCGACCACCACCGGTGGTTCAAACCGCTCCATATCGATTTTGTGCGGTCCGGTTAGATTTTTGGGATCGACGATGGCGTCATAGGTCCAGCGGACGTCCTCAGCGGTTACAGGCGTGCCGTCACTCCATCTGGCGTTCGGATCGATATAAAAAGTAAACGTTTTTTTATCCTTTGATATCGACCACTTCTCCGCCAGACCCGGTTCATATTCCAGCGTGATCGGATTCATGGAGAGGAGAGTCTCAAATATCGCCCCGAAAATTTGAGCCGATTGGGTACTCACATCCAGGTAGTAATTCAAGCTTTTCGGGTACTGGGAAAGGAAAACAGAAATCTCGCCCCCGATCACCGCATCCGGGCTCGCCATGGGGTTCGGTTTGGCGAACCAGCTTTTTTTCGGGAACATTTCATCGCCATCGGCCGGAAGCGCCATGAGGAGAATGAAAAGAACGATCAATTTTTTCATCTTTATTCCTTTTAAATATCCTTTAACACATCGATCATTGTGAACACGCTCCCTTCCGTCCCTTCAGCGACTTTTTTATCCAGAAACATCACCGCATCAAGGGTTCCTTTCGCATAGATTTCCCGTCCGTTTACATTGTGGGTAAATTCAAAACTGACGGTTTCATCCGGCGATTTAAGCCTATAGGTGTGCCACCCGTGTCCCTGAAGATATTTTTCCGGTATTCCCCACTCTGTTTTCTGGGTTTCCGGCCTCCGTTCTTTTATTATATCTTTTTCAGAAAAGGGAATTCCAAGTTGGTTAAAATACGATGCCATTGCCTTGGCTGTGCCGCTGGTGTCCGCCTTTCCCTTCTGGTGGCTTTCTTTGATTTCGAGGGAGTAACCTTGGAACAGATTTGGAAACGTGTTTGCAGCGTACGCCATCATGGCCTGGAATCCGACAATCTGTTTGGCCATATTCGGTGCGATGACTGCGGGTATTGAAGAGGCACGGACCGTTTCTTCAAGCAGATTTCGATCGCCCCCGGTTGTGCCCATGACAAAAGGGAGGCCGTGCCGACAAAAAAAAGCGGCGTTTTCATTTACCGCCGAAGGATGCGTGTAGTCTACACTGATAAATTTTCCTTCTTTCTCCATTATTGTCGCGATTTGTACTTCCCTTTTTTCCTGGGGAATCAGGCGGACAACGGTGGTGCCGAGGCTAAATTCAGTTTCAACGATTTCCGGCCCGGTCAACGCGCTCGGAACCAGATCAAACCGGTTATCATCAAGGATGTGTTGCGCTACACTTACGGCCATATTACCCGGAATGCCGTTTACCATAACTTTAATCCGATTCATGTTATACCTCCATTCGGAATTTTTTCCACAACTGTTTTTAATCCGCTAAGCAGGCCATCTTCCGACTTTTGAAGAAGCTGCTTCAGCGTTTTCACAGCTGCCGGAATATATTGTTTAAAGTGGGTTTTTTTCTTTACTCGACTCAAATAACCAAAGGCGCCGAGGATCTGCAGGTTTCTTGAAATGGCGCAGTAGTCGAAGCAGACGCAAAATTTTTTTTTCTCGATCAAAAGAATAGAAGATAATTTTTCAATCGCGTAATCCAAAAGATCAATTCGGACCGGATAGGGTAGGTCGACATACGGATCAATAAGCAGCGATGCAAGATCATATTGGATCGGCCCGAATCGCCCCCCTTGAAAATCGATAAAATAGAAGCGGCTATTTTTTATCATGATATTTCTCGATTGCATATCCCGGTGCATAAATCCATTCAAAGGTGATGCCAAGGCGTTTTCTGCAATCAGAAAGAAGTCATCCTGCAAATCGATAAAAGATGTATCCCATTTCAGGTATCCATTTAAAAAGGCCTCAACAAAGTATCGGCATTCGTTTTCAAGAATCAGCCGTTTATCGTATGTCGGCGTCTGATGGGTCCAGGCTGGATCAAAATCTTCTTCTCCGGTAATGGAAAGCTTGATAAGAAGACGAATAACTGATTGATAACAAAAGATAATCTCCTTTAAATCTTTCGCTTCATTCACAACCTTTTGAAGATTAACATCCCCTATATCTTCCAAAAAGACAAGGCCTGAGAAGGCATCATGCAGATAGATTTTTGGCACCGGGAGGCCTTTGGCATATAGATGACGGCCGATGGCAATAAAAGCATCCACCTCTGATATGCTATTTTTTTTTCTAATGCCGTGATCGACCATGATCAGTGAACGATTGTTTTGGATCAGCCGGAACCATTTTCGATCTGAACCATCCCCTTTTATCTTTGCTTTTTTTATAAGACAATCAACAAAATCAGGGAACGCCTCTTTAAAAGCTTTGGGGGCCATTTCTTTAAAAACAGCATCTTTATATCTTTCCGGGGTACCGATGTCCCTCCAGTAGCAATTGTTTGATATAAAAGCACGGAGTTTTTCATCCCCGGACAGCATCTTTCTGTAGACATCGATGATGTTGGAGTATTGGTTATCCGGGATTATACTGATAACTTCATTATTTAAAACCTGTATGCCGGTAAAAGATAGTTTACGATCGGTTTTGGTGCTGTCACTTTTCTTTTGGTCACGGAACCCGGTGATAAATCCATCTTTATTTATTGAAACGTGATTGAATTCCGGATCGTCGTGGAGAACCAGGGTGACCGGATCGGGATGTTTCATATGGAATTGATAGACCTTCTTCAAATCAATGTCAGTCACAATATCGCTGTTTATTACCATTAGAGGCTGGTCATTTAAAAAGTCTGAAATATTTTTTATGGCTCCCCCTGTGCCGAGGATGACCTGTTCATGACGAATATGGACAGGGATGGCATAGAACTGTTTTGAAATAAACGCCGCGATCTTGTGATGAAGGTGATGGGTATTGATCATAATGGCTGAAAAGCCTGCCTGTTGCAGATTTCGAATGATGATATCGAGTATGGGGCGCTCCGCAATGGTAAAGAGCGGTTTGGGGATGTTCTCTGTAAATGGGAGAAGCCGCGTGCCGAATCCCGCAGCAAGTATCATCGCTTTCATCGAATACCGATATTTGAATTTATGAAAATCTGCTGGCAGATTGTCTCTTAACAAGGTTCTCATATAAGACCTGTTAGTATAATATATCAAGCCAATTCTGAAACTCTGTAGCCGAAGCCGGTTATTGATTTTGGATTCTTCGGGTGTTAAAACAGATGGTAAGTGAAAAAAAGAGTGTTTATGAGGTATTGTCAATGAAAGAACAAGCTGATTTAAAAAACTCAGAACCCGATGGAAGAACCGTAGATCATTCGAAAGTGGTTATATCTCAAGTCATAATGCCGGTGCACACCGGACCGGGCGGTGTTTACGCCCACGGTGGGGAAATTATTAAGTTGATGGATACAGCAGCGGGCCTGGCTGCGCTTCGCCACGCCCATCATCCGGTGGTTACCCTGCGAGTGGAGGGCATCAACTTTCTTCACCCCATCCGCGTCGGCAACTATGTAACGGTCCGGGCCAAGCTGACGTTTGCGAGCCGATCTTCGATGGAAATTCAGGTAGAGGTTTTCACCGAAGACGTTCGCAAGGAAAAAGAATGGAAAGCGCTAACCGCATACTTTGTATTTGTGGCCCTCGACCCAAACGGACAACCCCAAAGAGTGCCCCCACTGATTGTTACATCCGATGAGGAACAACGCTTGTTTGAATCCGGTGAAAGCCGGCATACCACCTGTAGAATAGACGACCAGACCCGGACGCTATGTGCCCTGGATTGAGACGCAAACATTATTTCTTAAATTGAAAGTACAGTGAACATATTAATCAATGTCAACGATCTGACGATGAAATTCGGCGGACTGGTCGCTGTTTCCAATGTCAGTTTTCAGGTTGCAGATGGTGAAATCCACGCCCTAATCGGACCCAATGGCGCGGGCAAAACGACCATTTTAAACATGATCAGCGGCCTGTATCGACCTGCAAAAGGCAGTATTGTCTTCAATGGTCAATCGATTGTGGGGCGATCGCCCCATGTCATCGCCCGACTCGGCATCGCCCGTACATTCCAGAATATCCGGGTTTTTGAGGGGCTTAGCATCCTTGAAAGCATAATGGTGGCCCAGCAGATTCGAACTTCTGTTAACTTGATTTCCACTCTACTCAAAACCCCCGCCGCACGACGGGAGGAGAGAGACATCGTCAAAAAAGCGACCAGCGCGCTTGAATTTGTGGGGCTTAGCCACAGAAAGGAAATGGACGCAATAAACCTTCCCTGCGGCCAAAAGCGCTTGATGGAAATTGCCAGAGCGATAGCGACCGGGCCGAAATTGCTCCTACTCGATGAACCTTCCGCCGGCTTGAATGCAAAAGAGACCCTCGATCTTGTTGAATTAATCCGCCAGCTCCGCAAACAGGGTATGACAGTGATATTGATCGAACACAATATGCGGCTGGTTATGAATATTTCGGATCGAATTAGCGTGTTAGACCATGGCGGCAAGATTGCTGAAGGTACGCCGACTGAAATTCAGGTCAATCCAAAAGTCATCGCAGCCTATTTGGGTACTGAAAAATATCATGCTTAAGTTGGAAAAGATCGACATCTACTATAGTAATGTTCAGGCCCTAAAAGCGGTGAGTCTAAATGTCAATGCGGGTGAAATTGTAACGTTGATCGGGGCCAATGGAGCAGGAAAATCGACTGTTTTAAAGGGTGTATCGGGTCTGATCCGAACGAAGACCGGCTCGATCAACTACTTTGAGGAAAGCATAAAGAATATGCCGACCGAGAATATCGTTGCCAAAGGTATTTCATATGTCCCTGAGGGACGGCGCATATTCCCCGGTCTGACGGTGTTCGGGAATCTTGAGGTGGCCACGTCGTCATGGAGGCGGGTTGGAGAAAGCTTTGAGAAAGACCTGAAAAATGTATTTAAGCTTTTCCCTCAACTCAAAGCCCGGATCGACCATCTCGGATGGGCCCTGTCCGGTGGAGAACAGCAAATGCTGGCCATTGGACGAGGACTGATGGCCAGACCTAAACTGCTCATGTTGGATGAGCCGAGTCTGGGATTGGCTCCGAAATTGGTAAAATCGGTTTTTGAAACCATAAAGCGGATCAATGAGCAGGGTACAACGATTTTGCTGGTTGAGCAGAATGCTTTTGCCGCACTTCAGGTTGCAGACAGGGGCTATGTTTTGGAAAATGGGCAGATTGTTCTATCCGGATTGATCAAGGATCTGACCGCCAACAAGAAAGTCAGGGAAGCTTTTCTAGGTGGCTGAACAGCCACTTGCCCTTAATTTTTTTGAAAAAACTATAGCCCCCTATACCGAAGGCGGCAATCCGGTGGATTGGGGTGCGAAAATCGGATGATTACCGTATAGAAAGGAAAATCCCATGAAGGTTAAATCTTTTAACACCAGGAGTGAAGGGTATAAAATCGAGGGCAATATTCATTTTCCTGTCAATCACCAATCAGCACCATGCGTGATTTGCTCCCACGGTCTTTTTAGCAGTAAGGAAAGCCCTAAATTCATTGCCATGGCCGAACAGCTTGCCGGTGAAGGATTTGTGGCCATTCGTTATGATCATCGGGGGTGTGGAATGAGCGAGGGTAAAATCGAAGAGACCACTGTCAGCAATCGATTGAAAGATTTGGATTCGATTCTTGATTTTGTCGGTGAGCGATTCAGCATTACCCGAAGAATAGGGCTTTTCGGAAGTAGCATGGGTGGATATATCTCCCTTTTAAAAGCGGCCCAAGCAACCCTGGTGTCGGCAGTTGTCGTTTGGGCGACGCCTTTTAAGTTGGGGAGAACCAGAAGTGATTATAACGAAGAAGGTTACCCCCTTTTAAAGGAAAGTTTTTATGAAGATCTAAACAATCATAAACTCCTTGACGTGCTGGGCGGAATAAAGCGGTGTTTTGTCATACATGGTCAAAAAGACGAATTGGTTCCTGTCCGGCATTCAAACAAGATTTATGAAAATCTGGCTGATCCCAAAAAAATAGAAATATTTCCGGGCGGAGACCACCGCTTTACAAATGTAACCGACCGAAAGAGGGCCATGGCGCTGAGCGTAAAATTTTTCAAAAACTATTTGTAGATACTTTATAAAACGCGTTTTTAAGAAAACATAACCCTCATTACCGTGTATCTAACAATCAAGCAGAATAAGGGAGAAAAGCTGTGGACACAATCAATGGAAGCGACCTGGTAGCAAAGGCTTTAAAAAAGGAGGGGGTGGCGGTCGTCTTTACCCTGAGCGGCGCTCCATCCTTCGGGGTTTACGAGGCCCTTGCCCGGGATGGCATCCGCATCGTGGATGTACGTCATGAACAGGCCGCTGTACTTATGGCACAGGGGTATGCAAGATCGACCGGTCGACCCGGGGTGGCCTGGATCGTTCCGGGACCCGGTGTTTTTAACGCTGTGACCGGCGTGGCCAACTGCTACTATGGATCTGCTCCAGTTGTCGTTTTGGCCGGCCAAAACAAAATAGAAGATTTCGAATTGGGTGCATTCCATGAGTCGAATCACAAAGCGCTGATGCGTCCGATCACAAAGTGGTGCGCCACGGTTTATGAAGCGCAACGGGTAGCGGAATACATAAGTATTGCATTTCGGGAAGCCACAAGTGGCATGCCGGGACCGGCGTTTGTAGACTTTCCTCAAAATATCCTGGAAACTGAAATCGATCAGGAAAGGGTAATCCTCCCCGACCGTTACCGTACGGTGGTCGGACCGAGCGGCGATCCTTCTTTGGTTTCCGAGGCCCTCAATCGACTGGCCAAAGCCGAACGTCCGCTAATCGTTTATGGAAGCGGTATTTTGTGGAGCGGTGCCGATCAGGCGCTTTTGCGGTTTGTGGAGACCGCCAATATACCGAGTGTGCCGACCCCATCGGTCCGTGGTAGTATCCCGGACGACCATCCGTTGTCTTGCTTTATTTCCAGATCATATGCCATGTCACAATCAGATGTTATTTTGTTTATTGGTGCGAGGCTTAATTTTATTCTCAGCTACGGCCGTCCGCCCCGTTTTAACCAGCGGGCGTATACGATCCAGGTGGATGTGGCCCCTGAAGAAATTGGACGGAACCGGCCGATCGATCTGGGGATTGTCGGTGATGCAAAGTCGGTGCTGAACCAACTGCAGGAGGGCTGGCAGCGCCTTAAACTGACCCGAAACAGTTCCTGGGCTGACGAGTTGAAAGCATTGGAAGAAAAGAAAAAGAATAAATGGACGAAGTGGGCGACTTCACCGGAAAAACCGATTAATCCCATCAGATTGTGTTATGAAATCGGACGGTTTCTAGAACGAGATGCCATTGTTACGGTTGATGGGGGGGAGATTTTGGACTTTGCCCGCAATATTATTGGCGCCTATACCCACGGTGCACGAATGAATCCCGGTATAACCGGCCTTTTGGGGGTAGGCATTCCCTATGCCGTTGGCGCGAAGTTGGCCCACCCCGATCGCCAGGTTCTCTGCCTGTGCGGGGACGGTGCCTTCGGGTTTAATGGAATGGAAATAGATACTGCAGCCCGGCATAACGCTTCCATTGTAGTCGTGGTATCCAACAATGCCTGCTGGGGACTTTGTTCGAATATGCAGCAGGGCGTCTTTGGAGAGGATCGCACCATTGGTACGCGTCTATCCTGCACCCGGTACGACCTGATTGCCGAAGCGATGGATTGCTATGGCGAAACCGTCGAAGCGCCTGAACAGATTCGCCCCGCCCTTGAGCGGGCCTTTAACGCTCAAAAGCCGGCTGTTTTAAATGTCATCACGGATTGTAATACTATAGAATACTCGATGTCGTCACAGCTTCGCGATCTTCCGCTGTTTCAATAAAACCGATGTTAAAAATCTACTCCCCTCCAATCGCTGCTAGGGAAGTTCAATGGCGTAAGTTTCAAGGGGCGGGATGCTTTTGATCAATCCCTGTTCTTTTACAAACCTGGCGAAGCGCCGATAACGTGCGCGATCAAGGGCGCCGGGCCGTAGCGCGAAGCGGGGAATCGTATCCCGCCAGGCGCGGCGGTTGATTTCATTGACCAGGTCACCGCGGCCACGAATAAATAAATCCCAACTTTGTTTCGGGTGATTGACTAAAAACTGCACACCCTGTTCCAGTGCATCTACGAACTTTCTGAACTTTGGCTCGGAAGCGACATCTCGATGGGTCACCAGTATCAATTCATCATAAAACGGAACGCCATGTTCCTCAACAAAAAAGGCCCGCCCCGGTCTTTTTTCGATGTCCATTTGATTCAATTCGAAGTTGCGGAAGGCGCCGATCACTGCATCTGTTCTACCGGTAAACAGGGATGGAGATAATGAAAAGTTGACATTTACCAGTTTGATATCATCCAGAGACAACCCCTTGCGTCCCAACATGACCTTAAGAAGGACGGTCTCAAATCCGCCGATGGAATACCCGACTGTTTTACCCTTCAGGTCGGCAATATCTTGAATTTTGCTATCTGCCAGAACAACCAGCGTATTCAGGGGTGTGGCGACCAGGGTTGCGAAACGGACAAGCGGCAGCCCCTGTGAAACATGCAGCTGGTGCTGAGGCTGATAGGAAACTGCGATGTCGACTTTTTTGGCTGCCACAAGTTTCGGTGGATCATTCGGATTGGATGGAACTATGAATTTGACATCCAAACCGCGCTGCTTGAAAAATCCTTTTTCCAAAGCAACATAGAGCGGACCATGATCCGGATTAATAAACCAATCGAGCATAACCGTCATGGTTTCTTTCGCAAAGGCTACAGGAGTGTTTCCAAAAGCGGTAACCATCGATAAGCATAACAATGCCAGAAAAATACGTTTCATTTTTCAGTCTCCTTTTTTTTCTTCCTACCGGTTGACAAATAAAAAACCGCTTCCAGCTGGAAACGGTTTTGCGTTTAACAAAAAAATGAATAATTCTATCGTTTCCCTACGCTGGCACTACCCAGATCAGGTTCGAAGGGTATAATCTCAGGCCGCCAAAGCCACCCCCCAATAACAAAAAATAAATGAATCGTGAATTTTATTATGGTATTTTCAATCCAATGTCAAGTCTAAACTATCAAAGAGTCTAAAATGTCTGTTAATCTATTATCAGCAGTTTCGTAACCGTACACAGTTGTCGGTTCACAGTTCACAGTTTTTTCAATGAACTATGCAACGATTGAAGCATTTTGGATATTGCTTTCAACTCTTGAATCAATTTTTTCGCATCTAAATCAGAAAATATATTAACCTCTTGTGAAATATAAACCAGTGTTCTCAGCTCTGCAGCCGATCCTTGTGCAATATTTATAAACCTTATAATTCTTCTCTACCTTCTGTTTTTTCAACCGTGAACCGATAACTGTAAACTGTGAACGGTTACGCAGTTTCTAATCACCGAAATAGCGTCTGCACCTTATGGAGACGGAAAGGACTTCATTCTTGACTTGATAGACAACCTTATCCATTATATGAAGCACTTAAATACCTACGCAAGTTTCGCACCATAGATTTCATGAAGACTCGCCTTCACCCCAAGCCGTAGGTGATGTTCTGGACGATTGGGAGTGCGGAACTTGAGTGATTATTTTGCTTTGGCTATCGCGCGAAGTTTTTCCGCCCCTTCGGGCACCTGAATCTGTTGGATCCTTTGCAGGAAAGGCGAATCTTCGTTATATCTGATGCAGCTGTTTTTCATATCGGGCCGAAACCAAAAAAAGATTTTATACAGTTGCTCTTCCGCAATCCCCGGAAATAAGGCCTGCAGGTCTTCTTTTCCGGCAACGCCTTGTGCCTGGATCAGGTTGTAGCATGCTTCGTGAAACAGGTTGATAAGATGGGTACATCCCCCGCGGGTCACCTGGTCCATGCCATGCATGATTCCTGGGACCACTCGCTTGCCGACCAGCGGTGCAAGACAATCCTGGGCCTTACGACATATGGCATCCGGTACACCCGGCATTTCACAGTTGATTTCCTTGATCCTGAGGGAAGGCTGATTTACGATCATATCCAAACGCATATGGTGGAGACCATCCTGCATTTCCACTACTGTGCGAAATTGCCTTCCGGAGGGCAGGAGATAAACATCGGTATTCTTTTTGCGGTTATATAACCTTCGTTCTTTATTCTGAGTATTTTTGTTTTTGTTCATAATTTTATTCCTCAAGTTTTGCACCCCCAATGGGGCACGGTGCCGCATCTGGTTACCCTATGCCTGATGCGGCTTTTCTCAAAATACCAGGTGCGAAACTTGAGATATTCATTATTGTTGCGGCATCTCACCTTCAATTAGGGCTTTGGTCAAAATTTCAGTGACTTTGGCCGGATCCGGGGGGCAACCGGGAACTTTGACTGCGCCTTTAACTCCCTTGTTTGCCTGTATGGCGCATTTTCCGAGAAGTACAGGCTTGGGGGTGTCATTGCTGGGTGTAACATCCAGGCCGGCACACAATTCTGCTCCTTGGATATCCGTGCCCTGGTGCGCCCTGCAAAAGGCAAACAAGCCGGCCCAGAGATTGAAGCCGCACGCCGAGCAAAGCCGATTGCCGGAATTCGGCATTCGCATACCGACAACAGCGTACTTTTCCATCATGTCTTCGAGCCAGCTAGATAAATATTCAAGGGACACACTGTACTGGCGGGGATCTTCTCCAATAACCGTAATCTCTTCCAGGTTCAGGCTTCCATTGATTAATTCTGCATAGTGCACGATATGGGGCACCTTTTCGGCTGGATATCCCAGCAGGAAGCTTCCCACGACGTCGCATTCCAAGCGCTCCTTGCCCGCAAGAATAAGCCCCATCTCCCTTACCTGGTCCTTCTTGCCGGTTGGAGTCGGGCCTATTTCGGTTGCGGTCAGCGCATCGACCACGTTTAGATGGCAGGGAATAAATTGATTGAATTCCGCGATCGCCCGGTTCAGGTCTGTTTCTATGTGGCATTTTTTTTTGGATTCCATAGAAATGCAGCCCTTGAGGTTTTTAAGACAGACCGTCGTAACGGTCTGGTTGTGGGTTTTCAAGACAGGAATATTGATCACAAAATCTGCCTCCAGCACCGCTTCAGCGATTTCAATCTCTGTATGGTCACTCAGCTCGAATGTGCGGAAGGGTCCCTTGTTCAGGTCGATCAAGGGGATATTCTCTTTTTCAGCCAAGGCCTGAATGCCGCTCCATTTAAAGGCGGCAGCGGTGTCTAACTTCAGGGTCGGTAGTTCCACAGACCCCTCGGCAATGCCCACACTTCCGGCCCCCATTTTCCTGACCAATCGAACGACCTCGCCCACAATTTCAGGCGACGCTGTGATGCCTGAACATGAAATTTTAGGAGAACCGCCCATTACGACATTCGGTTTGATCAGAACATTCATCCCAGGTTCAAACGCTTCCCATGCGTTTATGGCTTCCAGGGCTTTGAAAACCGTATCGGGTCCTGTCCATTTCATCAATGCCACACTCATTTTTACCTCCTTTAACTGCATCCGATCCGGTCGCAGCAGGCTGTTGATCGCTGGGGAATGTGCTTAGGCTGGTTATCTCGCAGCCATTCTGATCGATTGATCCAGCCTTATGGTTTCACCATGCAGCAGCGGATTTTCAATGATCTGCTTTGCCAACTGGGCATACTCCGAAGGCTTGCCGAGGCGTTTTGGAAAGGGGACCTGTTCAATTAACGATTTCTTCGCTTCCTCAGGAAGCCCGGCAAGCATGGGGGTATCAAACAGACCCGGTGCGATTGTAACCACTCTGATCCCGTAGTCCGAAAACTCGCGTGCAAGCGGCAATGTCATCCCCACAATTCCAGCTTTAGAAGAACTGTAGGCTGCCTGACCGATCTGACCGTCAAATGCCGCAACAGATGCGGTGTTGATAACAACACCTTTTTCACCATCCGCGTTGGGTGTGTTGTTCACCATTTTTTCGACCGCAAGTTTGATCACAATCATCGTTCCAACGAGATTAATTTGAATCACCTGATTGAATTGTTCAATTGAAATGGGACCTCGTTTCGATAGCACTTTAGCCGGGATGCCTACCCCGGCACAATTGATAGCAAAGTGGATATTACCAAAAACATCGACAGTCTTGTTTACGGCTTCCTGTGTGCTTTTTTCGTCGGTAATGTCTGTTTTGCAAAAAATAACCGCATCGCCAAGTTCGGCGGCAATCGTTTCACCTCTGTCTTGTTGTACATCCAGAATTGTCGCGTTAGCCCCATCGTTGACCAGGCGACGAACTGTGGCTTCACCTAGACCCGAGGCGCCTCCGGTAACAATAGCGGTGCATCCATTGATTTCCATGCGTATTCCTCCTTTATTTGTAAACGATAGAGATTGGGCTGATCTTCAAGACCCGGAAATAACAGGCTTCCCCCTATATCAATGGATATTTCATGTCAAGGAAGTAAACCCTATAATTATAAAAAATATGTGAAAAGATTTTGTTCGCCACACGTTGAAATTAAAACCCGATTTTGTCGCTGTTGATGGCGGTTGACACCCAACACGGTTTTTGCTAATTTTTTATGGAGCTGTTTTTTATCGGTTGGGATTTATGTTGAAATTGTTCAATGGATAAGGAGTCAAACATGGAAAAAATGATGCGAATCAATATGGATAATTTGCAAGCCAAAATGGAAGATACGCCGATCGAATTCACCCGGTTGGGCGGACGG
>DRHF01000219.1 GCA_011049715.1 Desulfobacterales bacterium | reverse complement strand
GGCAATTCCCATTTGGTGATTTCCTCTTTGGGTATGTTTACGCCATAGAACGTATTGGCCGCACCGACAAAATCGGCAAGTGGTTCGTCTACGTCAAGGAATATTCGTTTCATTGCGACCTCCTAACGTCGTCTAATAGCATAAGTAGCATATTGCAACAAGGCCCACAAGAAGAAAGTTGCTATAATACCGCCAAGCAACATCCAAAAGAGCCATGTTGCATAGGTAAAAGTGGCTATCATTATCAAGAGAAATATTAATGTTTTCATTTCAAGCTCTCCTATCCGCTAAAATCTGGAATCGCACCCATCTTTTGTTCCCATCCAGTGCACAAGTTCTTTTTCATGATCAACCCGGGCCATAATCTGCCCGGCAAATTCCTCATCCGTTTCTTGTATGACCCGTGCATACGTTTCCATTGCCATCCGGGATGCGAAGGCGTGTTTGTCGGTCGGTGTTTTTGATCTTGGTTTGCATACGAAATATTTTAGTGGTTGTAGGCTTGTCATTTTATATGTATCCTTTTGCTTCCAGTGCCAGCCAAGTGCGCTTGATTGCTTCTTTTTCATCGATACGGTTACACTGTCTTTCCACCCCTTAACCCCACAAAATGCAGACGGGTTCTGCAAATATCATCCACCGATTCGTGCCATCCTGTATTGTTCCTATCAAACAAGCTCCATGTATTCGCTTTGTATCCTGGTTGTGCCGGACAACACCCGCACGGCTCTTTTTTCTTCAACATCTTCAAAAGTCTTTGTGCATGAATCTTTTCCGTATATTTGCGTTTCATTTTTTACCCCCTATGCTTCGGTAATAATAACCCCCATGCCATCACAATGATGACAATCTTTTAGGGGCGTATTGATGATTTCCATAATTTCTTTGAGATATTTATCTATGTTTTTCTGAAGATCTTGGTGGTTTTTACCTGTAAAACCACGGATAGGCGTATAAGGCGAATAGCATTTAGGGAAGTATGTCATTTCAAAAACCTCTACTTCCCGTTCTTTGACATAATATTCACGATAACGCCTTTTCTGATATGAACGCCCGCGAGCATTTAATATCTCATTTTTAATATGCCTAGGACTGCTAAGAATAACTTTCTTTTTAACTGTAAAGCAAAAATCATAGTCACTTGTTATTTTGGAAACATCCATATTTATATTTTGTTTTATATGATTTCTTACGATATTATAAGATTGGTGTGAGGTCAGCTTTGAGGGTTTATTGGGCAACACAATATCTGGAAATATAATCTCGTCGATTATCTGGTGCTGTATGTTGTCTTGAGACACTATGCCCCCGTAGTTAAAATCCTCTGCGATTTTTATTTCTGGCACCTCTAATATCGTTGTGTATGTAAACTCAACTGGCTCTAAAATATCAGGCTGTTTATCGCTTTTTTCTTTGTATAAGGATTGCAGGTGCTTAAACTCTTCTTTCCATCCACAATATCCATCTTCGTTTTCCTCCATGATTTCATGTTTCGGCATTACCCGGGGGATATCGCTACTTGCGAAAGAATCACTTACTAATTCAAAGCGATGGTTGATATTTGGCTGTCGAACAATTTTTTTCACCTCTTTAGGTTCCGACCCTACCCACAGCCAGTCCCTATGAAATGTTTCCTGTGGCTTTCCCCCGTTTACAATATAGCCTGTTAAATTCGAGCCCGATCGATACGAATCGGTCCTTAAGTTACTAGTAATATAATAACCGCTATCTGTTTTTATGCCAAAAATATCCATCTTTAAACCTCCATATGCTCCCCGCACTCAGGACAACCATTAAAATCAGGATGCTTATCACCGGGCTTGACAAGTATATGAATTCGCAGCTCTTCGTATCGCCCATCTTGAGGCCCGTGGGCATCGGTAAGTTCTCGGAGAAAGTCTGCGAATGCTTCAACATCAGAACTAAGCCCTTGAAACTGATAAACATATTCACTATCATCATCCGTACACTTTAAGATACAGCCGTTTGTAGCTGATTTAATTTCGAATTTCATAACCCCTCCAAAAATTCATTAGCTTTTCGATCAAAGTCCGGGGCTTGCCATCTATTAGAATGACACAACGCCCTTACGTTGGCCCTGCATCGAATTAGGGCATGATAATAACCTTTCTCTTTGTCTGTCTTCTTTCTATTGAGTTCCCGTATTTCATCACGCCACACATCTTTTAATCGAATTAACCGCCGTCTTACCGCTAACCACTTAAAAACACCCCTTGCCAAAAGTACCGAATATACAAAATCTGGGTCAACATCGGGATACCGGGTGCAAATATCCTTGACGATCAGGGTCGGCTTGTTTTGGGCCATGTTATTTATGCTTTGTTTGGTTATCGCTGGTCTGATTTCAAATTTCATCCCGACCTCCTATGCTATAGCTCCAATTCCAAACAGGGTCTTTACTGGACTTTTCTGGTAAATATAAACCATCTATTTTATCTGGCCTGACATATTTTACTAAAAAATCTACAACGCGAACTCGCTCCCCCTTTTTTCCGGTTGACTTATCGCGTTCAACACGCCATACAGCGCCTTCAACCGGATCAATCGCACCGTGAAAGCCATAAATATTTAACGCAGCCAGCGCATCTTTGATACAATATGCACTACCTCGATGTAACAAGTTTGGTACAACAAAAAGACCTCCAAGTTGGGCTATAAAAGCGTCGTATGTCGTACGCTTCTGGCCGACCATTAAATCAAATGCCACAAATGGTTCGTGTTGCAAATCATACCGCGTTCCATGTGCTTGCATTAGCCATTCTCCGACAAGACGTTCACCATCTTTGAGGATAGAAAAGAAACGATCAAAATTTTCAAAAACCCAATTGCTAAAATGGCGGTGTTGCTCATGTGGCGAAGAGTTTGCAGACCATCCGGCACGTCCCAAAGGATAGAGGGTATCGCCTATTTTTGCAACACCAACATTTGAACCATCAAGTTTTTCTTGCACGAAAACTTCATCGTTTTTGTCTCTAACCTTAACGGTCGCTATTTTTGCCTGTCCCTCATGGCAAGAGTGGTCTCCTTCTCCCATTCGACTATTGGGCAAATGGGGAATATGACCGTAATTTTTATGGCCTAATGGTTTGTTTTTCATCCCTCTCCAACCCCATAATAAAAATCAAGCAACATCCGGCATGGGCCAAGTGCGGCAACCCTGTTTCCGGGTCGAGTATTTCACCGGATTGCCAGTCCTTAATGTGCCGCATCAGAGCCGCATAATATCGTTTTTTACCGTTTTCCACTTTTCGCCAATTGTCATCATCGTATTTTTGCGCCCCGATTGTCAAGACTTTTACTATCTGTTCGATTATATCTAATGGCAATAAGTCCCATCGTGGTTTTTCGGAGTCGTATTTTAGGCCGGGCATGGGTGGCGGCTTGGTTGGTTTGTCCGGTATTTTTTTTGGCATCATACGGTATCCTCCTCGAATTCGGCCCGAAGAGGACATCCATCCGTATCACAGTCTTCGGCATCTTCGTATGTCACAGCGCCACACTTTTCGCACCAAAGGTAACCGCCATCATCAGATGATGCCAAACGGTTATGACCCCTGGGCACCTCAAGGCGTATATCTGCCGTATCCAGATATTCAGAAAACAAAACGATTACCTGTCCAGCTTGCTCCGGGGTTAAAGGGGGTATCTCGTCAAAGGTTATACCATCGCTTTCTTGGCCTCGCATAACATCGTATACAGCTGTCTCTTATACACATCTCCGAG